>JBPBQB010000297.1:0-33580 GCA_050954545.1 Janthinobacterium lividum
GTGATAATCTCGGCTCAAATGGCTAGGCCGCAATGTCACCAAATGGCTGATCTCGCCGCGTTCTGCCATTTGCATGACTCGCTGAAGTCCTGGCCTGCTGATGTCGGCCCCGGAGCCGTGTTCGGCGATGCAGTCATCCGGTACCACGTCCAAGCTATGCAAATGTGCCAGTTCGCGTGCGTCTTCTAAGCGCTGAGAGAGTTGGCCTTCGTCGTTCACGGCGCTGCGGACATAGATGACGGGCCGCGGTGGGACGGTCCTCTCCGCCCCGTCTGTTTGATGCTGATCCATAGTGATCTCCTTGTTCATTGTTTTATGCGGTGTCTTATACAAGACCGTTCATGTGCCTTCTAGGACCTCGGCGGCGACAACGAAGCTGTGAGCGCAGCGAGAGCCTCGTCCTCCAGATAGGCATCCACCCGGATGACGATGCCTCCGTCAATTTCAGCCACTGTCTGAACCCGCTCTGGTAATTCCGTCATCACGATGACGTCTGTGACGACTTCTCTACGCCGATCCTGCAGCCGAGCGCGTCGAGCGTGCCTCACACGAAGCTGGCCGCCCCGGTGCATTTTCATGAGCATTTCGGCGGCCTTTGTAGCAGCATGGGGATCGCAGGGAGCGAATGTCCAGAGAGGTCCCCATCCATCATTTGTTTTGGCCTGAATTATATCGTAACGGCTTCTTTCAAAAAACTTGCAAAGCGGTCCGAGTTCATTTTGATCCATATTCATTTATCCTTTGGACGGCGGGGGACAAGCGCCCCCGCCGTCAATATCTTTCATCAGGCCATAGGCGGGCAAGCTGTTACGCTTCCGGTGTGCCCTCCCACTCAAACTCGGCAATCGGCGCAGCTTGATCCGCGGACCAGCCAGGTGCGAACTTTTCCGGGGACCAGTCGTAGGCACGGCCAGCCCACGCACGTGTGAGGCCGTCCACGAAACATTGTCCTTGCGTGAAATCCCCGACGCCGCCCACGGCCTCCGAGGAGGTAGCTGCCCGCAGTTTGAAGGGCGGATAGCCGCTCAGTGTCCCATCCCGCTCCCGAAAAAGTATGGCTGTATGGTAGGTTCCAAAGCTGGATAGAAACACCAATTTTCCAACTACCGTGGGGGCGTAGGAATACCGAATGTCCGTCTGACCTGGCAGATACCCTGGTTTCGGTTCCCGTTCACCTTCAAAGGGCAAAATTGCCACCCAGCACAGACATTGCCGTATTGCGTCTCGAATGGCACCGGGCTCGGCGCTGCGGAGATCGGTTAGGACATTGAGATTTTCGAGTTCCGCTACCGTTGGCTTGCTCAGCGTCAGTGCCGCGATCTCCCGCTCAAGCCGTTCGATAGTCAGTTTATTCTGGCTGGCTTCATCCCGGACTATGGCCTGTTCCATCTCTTCGTCGCGCATCATCTCCCGAAGCCGACCATTACGAAATTTGATCGCCTTATCGAGCGCCTGCTTCAGCTTCGCTCGTTGCTGTGCGTGCGGATCATGAGTATCTCCATCCAGCCGCTTCCTGATCTGTGCGTGCAGAAGCGGCCCCAGGACGTCATAAATATATTCTTCAAGAGTGGATTCGCGGACGCTCGGAACGCTGTGCTTGCACCGCATTCCAGGGCGGGTCTTCTTCATGATCCAGTAGGAGATTTCGGCTCCGTCTTTCATTTTGTTTGCCTGTGCAGTAAGTGCATCGCCGCATAGGCCGCACCGAACGAGACTCGACAACGCTCGTGTGTTGACACCCCGATGCCCAATCCGTGCCTGAGCATCTTTTTTGACCTGCACACGCTCCCAAACGTCGATGGGCACTACCGTTTCCATGACAATCTTGCCGTCATGTTCCACTTCGCGCAGAAAAGCAGCACAGGGGTAATCTGTACCCTTCTCTCCGCCATCCTTTTGGGCCTTGGTCCGGTGTCGCTGCATTCCTACGTATTTGGAGCAGCGCAAGATGTCATGAACATTATCTGTCCTCCACACCATTCCATTGCCCGGAGCACGACTATGGCCGCAAGGATGTTTTCCATTGCTGCCAGAATACGGCTGTGTGCCCTCGGCCATCAGGAGATGCGCGATCTGCTCGTCACTGCGGCCTGCATCAGATAGCTGGTAAATGCGGTTGACGAGAGCCTGCTCCTCTTCGATGTGCTTGACGGCCTTCGTTCCGCGGCCAGACGTTCGAAATCCGAGAAGATTCGGAGACGTGGCGAGGATGCCATTGCTAAGGTTTTCCAAAACCCCCCTCGGAGAATTGATCCGTGCCGCCTCCGAGACTGCCTGGCTGGCAATGGCATTTTGAAGAATTGCGTTTCGCCCTTCATATGTCCAAATATTGGCTGGCCCATTGGCATCATAGAGGAGGCAATCATTGTCAAACAGGATGGAAATGATGCCCTGGCAGATCGAAACCGAACGCCAAAGCCTACAAAGACTGTATGTGACTACACAAGTAGTTTCTCCTGCCATTACGCTTTTGAGCAGTTTCGTCAGAACTGGCCGCGTCTTGCGCTTGGGGTCAGGCAGGCGCAAGCCATCGTGGCCTCCTCCCTCCCAGTATAGGCTCCCGGACATTCCCACGGCCTCAGCCATCCAGTCATCCTCGGTAGAGGGTAGCCCCAACCGGGCAGATGTGGCCTCAGTGTATTTTTGCTGGTCGGTGAGGGACTTCGCGGCGCGTTCATTGGCCGTCGATTTTCTGCCGTATTCCTTCTTTTGTCCCGGTTTGAGATCGCGAGGGTCCGGGGGTGTTTTGTTGACTTCTGGGTTGAGAGATTGATCGTACACTGTCGTTTCCTTTGTATCTGAGGCTGCTTCCTTGAGTATGGCACATTTATTGAGTTTTGTGCAATACAAGCTATAACGTGCGTCATTAGCTGTTAGCTACAAAGCCTAATAATCCCAGAAATCAGCCTCAAATTGTTTTGTGATAGTGCTCTTTTCGGGGGTAGGGGATACCGACACCTTTTTAATCCCACCAAAAAATTTTTAGAAAATTTTTGGAAATTCGCGTCTTCACATCTGGAATCAAATTCCCACGCTTTGCCAGAGCCGACTGACTTTTTCGCCTGCCGCAGGGAGTGTTCCGGGTGCATTTTATTAGTGAGCGTGTCAGGTAAAATGTTCATGTGGCTTTCAAGGACAGTGAGCCGACCGAAACCACTGTGAAGGAGCAAAGTCGATGCCGTCTGAAACCCTGCCCGGTTCCGATAGCTATATCGAGGATGTCGAAGCGCTCTCTTGGCTTGAGAGAACAGACGGCAAAGAGCGCACCGTCAGCCAGGATAGCTCAACCCGGTTATGGACGGAAGATGCACTCAAGTTGGTTCGGGAATTGTATGCGGCAGGGGCAACCGAGGCACTGGCTCAGGAACTGGTGGTGGAGTACGAGTTCGAGGATGCCAGCAGCCTGAAGGTAATGCTGCCGAAAGACCAGGCGTCTCGGGCCGCTCTGTTCGCCATCGAAGCACGTGCTTTGCGTGAAATGGAAAGCCCTTTTGATGCTGAAGGGGAGCGCGGCCAGGACTTTTTTGTTTTGGGCTGGTGACGAAGCTGCTTCCCAACTCGACAAGGGAATTGTAAAACGAAAGATAACCGTCATGAACAGAGACAAGATTATTATATCGGCGCTGGCATTGATCCTTGCCACGACGAGCACTGCGATGGCCCAAACCGCGCCGCATCCGTTTTCTCCAATTGGGTCGGTGCATAGCCATTCTGCCTTGCATCCGGGTTCGGTAAAATCCACCTTGAACAATCCCTCGTCCGCTCCTTTCCGGGATGTGCCGCGGGATCATTGGGCGTTTGCATCGGTGGAGACACTTCGCAAAGCGGGCATTGTCGTCGGGTATCCGGGCGGGAATCCTGCTCTGGCGGCCAAGCACTCTAGGCATTGATGCGCCGCTTTGCCCGCCGATCTTGCGGCCAAAGCGGCGCTTTTCTAGCGGCGCTTTTTCTAAGTACAAAAGCAATCAGAACAGGTCGGAATATGTGCCTCCGAGGCGTAACTTGCCTATCACCTTTTGCGTGTTACATTCTGCTTGGGCTAATGGTGCAAGAAACAAATCTCAGAACGAGGCATAAATGGCAGTGACGGAACTGAACTTCGACAACATCATCTTCGACCTCGATGGCACCCTCACCGACCCGCAGGAGGGCTTCGTCACCAGCATCGGCTTCGCGCTCAGGTCGCTAGGGAGGCAGGCACCGCCCGCCGAGGAACTCTGCCGCTTCATCGGCCCGCCGATCCACGGCACGTTCCAGAGCCTGCTCGGGACGGACGATTCCGCTGTGGTTGAAAAAGCGGTTGGCCTCTACCGTCGGCGGCTGGGCGCGGAGGGCATCCGCGAGAATGTTGCCGACACTGGTGTGGCCGAGATGCTCACGGGGCTGAAAGCCGCAGGCAGGGCGCTGTTCGTGGCGACGGCGAAGCCGCTGGAGTTCGCCGTGCCGATCTTGGAACACTGCGGACTTAAAGACTTTTTCACGGGTGTGTATGGCAGTGACCTCGGGCGCACGAACACCCCGAAAGGCGAACTGATCCGCGCGGTCCTGGACGACTGGCACGTTGCCACCGACAGCGCCGCCATGATCGGCGACCGCAGCCACGACATCGTGGGGGCGAAGGAGAACGGCGTGTACTCGGTGGGCGTCACCTACGGCTATGGAAGCGCCGCCGAACTAAGAGAGGCGGGCGTAGACCTGCTGTGTAATAGCCCTGAACAGCTAGGGATACTCCTCTTCGGTTTCACACTGACCCGCCTGGCAAAACCACCTTCTTCCGTTTCTTCCACCACCATTCAAAGAGTTTCATGAGCAGAAGCGGGATGGCTGCGAGACGGAGCATCCCACTGATGCTGTTCGCAATCTGAAGTTGATGCGGAAGGATTGAGCGCGGCAAGTGCAGGACATGGCAAGCGAAGTTAAAGGCAAGGAACAAAACAATCAGAATGCCTGGGATCGTGATCAGCAGTATGCCTTTTTTCGCTTGGAGACTCATTTTGATCAGCAAGCCGCAGATAACAATCCCCCAGCCAATCATGAAAAGACCAATCAACAGAAATACAGTATGGATCATGCCGAGGCTCTTTCTATGCGGATAGGAGGGTGTGGCGTCGACTAAGCACCTGGCAATTTCTCTTTCAACGACAGACGATGCTGACCTGCGTCCTCAGCATCGTCCTCCGTCACTCCCTAGAAGTCGCTCGGCGTTTGACGTTCTGGATTAAGCGGCTTCAGGGTGTGTGCCGAATGCAGAAATGCCAATGCTTGCCGCAGCACAACGGATTTCGGCTGCACTTTCAGCGCTTCCCACACATCCCCTTCCGCCGCACGTCGCTGATCTCCACTACTGATCTGCACAGCCCGAGAAAGCGCGGGCTGTGCCTGCTGCCAACTGCCCTCGACTGCATAAGCAAGCCCCAGATTGTAGAGCGCGAGCGGCTGCCGACCGCCCATTTTCAGAGCCTTCTGAAAAGTCACAATCGCATTCGTCGTTTGACCTGCGCGATATTGCCACCAACCGACGTTGTTCCAGGTAGAACAGTTATTTGGGTCTGCAGCCGCCTCCGCTTGAACCACGGCCAGCGCCTCTAAAAACTGCCCTTTTTGGCCCAACAATCCTGACAAAAGGTATGAGGCAAATATCAGATGTGGATTCTCTCGAAGGGCTGTACGAAAGTTTGTCTCGGCGCTGTCGAAATCACCCATCTTGAGATACAGCTTGCCACGCACGGCAATGTTTGTGGGATAGGGATGAACCGCGATCAGCGTATTGCAATCCTGCATCGCCAGCGCATACTGGCCTGAGTGATAGTAAGCCCACATCCTGTTCTTATGGGCATCCCCCGTTCCGTCTTCAACATCTGCCGTCCGTCCAGGCGTATCGGGGATGGAGGGGTCAAGACGGATCGATTCTGTGAAATCACGGATCGCCTGGGCATGGTCGCCGTAGTAGTCTTCGGCACAGCCTAGGTTCTGCCACATTCCCGCGTAGCCCCACTCGCTGTCAGGTGTCAGAGCAATGACACGCCGCCAATTTGCCGCCGCTGGTCGCCAGTTTCCCTGGGCATAATAGGCTTGGGCACGAAAATCGTATCCTGCTGCATTTTTTGGCTCAAGTTCGACCATCTGATTGCCTTGCGCGAGCGTTTCGTTCAAATCTCCGCGCCAGAGGGCTTGCCGTGCCTGCTGAAGATGATTGCTGTACTCCGACTGGCCGCTGCAAAAGTAAATTAACAGTCCAACAACCGCCAGGCCACAGACAATGGACAGACCCTGTTTGATCTGGGCTTTTTTGAGCGGGGGAAGCCGCTTTGGCTGGCGGGGCGGACGTTGCGGCAGAAGGCGGGGAGCCTCGGGCGGTGAAAGAAACACAGGATTAGAGAGCAGGGGGGAATGCCCTCCTGATCTGCCACGGAACAGGCTGATGGTGAGGCGCGAAGCGCCGCGCTGACGAGTATTCCCTTGTGCTGAATTAAGACGATCCATGAGCGTTTCTCCTGGGATGAATTGAAGACACTATACTCGTCTGCTGGTCGAGATTCCTCCTGGATTGGGCAACCTTCTCAATTCTTTTTGCTGGGCAAAGCAACGAACGCTCAGGTTGTCGCCGCAACCATGTGTCACTCACTGACTGCTGGGCTGCCTTCCTTCAGCTACCTGGACGGCATGGACACTTCCGCATTCCAGCGGTCCAGTATCGGTCTGAGTTCCTCTTCCTGTCGCCGCGCAAACTCGCGCAATCCTGCTGGAACTTCGCCGTCGTCTTTGCCTTCGATAGCCTTCATCATCAAATCAAAGTCCGAAACCTGCACGGCGCTAGGGCCATCGAAAAGCCAGCGGGTCCATGCCGCGATCTGCGGGCCGCGAGTGAGGTGCCCTAAGATATTGAGGCTCACTTCAGACATTGCCACTACCATCTCAGGCACTTCCTTCGGATCGAATTCTGCAACGCGTGTAATGGCAGCAGGCGAGATTGCACCCTGGTAGGCTACGGTTCCTAGGTCAGCCAGGGAAACGCGCCACATCTCCTGGAAGTCGTCCAGGCGGCTCCGCATTTCCGCGTGAACAGCTAAGCCGTAGGCAGCGTCCGCAGAGGCCAAGTGGATGGGAATTACGCTCTGAGTCATGTAGTCCTCGTCAGGCCGTAGGAACGTGGTGTCCAAGTGAGTGGTATCGATCTCAAGCACTGCCAGCCTTTCCCGCCAGGAGGGGCGAACGCGACAGGCATACGCAGGCCCGTAAACAGTGGTCAGATAGACGTTTCGCCCCTCAGACGATAGAGGCTTGGCATAGTTGCCCTTGCGCCGTCCTCGTGGACGGAGGCCCTGCACTAAAATCTTCCCGACTGCTCGGGCTGTGGTTCCATGATATAGAAAGGCTGGCAGAGACGAGGAAGAGGACGCTCTCAACAAGGCTGGGTTCATATCTAAGACTTTTCTTATTCTTGCCTAGCCGCGACAGAGAAGATATTCTGCGGCCTGACATTTTGCGGCACGGACTGGCTTCAGGAATACAAATCGGTGACCCATTGTTGCCTTCCTAGGATTATAGCATAATGACCGGAGGCCCTCTGCTGAAGATTTTCAGCAGAAGGCCTCCCTAAATATGGACTGAAACAGCAAACGCTTGCCAGCCAAGCTGATTTGCGATACAATGATTGCAACGATGACGGCATGGAAAAGCCATGACTCCGAATGAGCACTCCGTAGCTGCCAGGAAAAAAGCAACAGGAACCCTACACTGATGGCGCACGTAATCGCGACACTTTTTGCCTTGATCCTTCTCATCATTTGGTTTGCAGCCAACTTCTATCTATTCTGCCAGTGGCTCGTCTACCCCAAATTGCGGCGGCGTTTCCAGGTGTGCAAACCATACCTGCTCCTCGGCTGGCTTTTGTATATTTTAGGCGGCTCTATCTTAAAGCCGCTGGGTAAAGTTCAGAATTCTGCGCCATTGGACTTGTCTGGCTCTCTGATCGGGTTCATCGGTTTTGGACTGACGATCTATGCTGCGGTCCGGTTCTTCAAGGCTAATGCCTCGGCACGCAGGGAATCTAAAGCCACGGTGACACTTCCCGTTGCCGAGGGTTCATGGCCGCCCCCGCCTAGCCAGCCGACGCCTTAAGAAGGTAGGCTTTCCAGGACTAAGCCGACGCGAAATCTCCCTGAAACGGTCTTTTATGAAACCCTATGCCATCAGGACATATTTGCCTCTCACTCTTGTTCTGGTCTCCCTCGTCTTCATCGGCGGGTTTTTCACGCACCGAGGCATGGTGAACTGGCAGCGACAGTATTTCCTGGATCAAGCGTTGTGGCAGGCTGTCGAGAACAACGACACGGGAGCCGTCCAGAAAGCACTCGTCAACGGAGCCGACCCGAACTCTGGAGGCGATGCGGGGCTTGGTGAGCGTCATCCTTTAATCACGGCCCAGGCAAACGGCGATCTGAAGATGGTGAATGTTCTCCAGGCGCACGGAGCCAATGCTTCCCAGGCTTTGATGATAGCTTTGGATGCCAAGGAGACGGAGAGATTGCTGCACATTGGCGCGAAGATGAATGGCGTAACAGATGAGTTTGGAAAGACTGCTCTTGGAGGGCAGTCCGCCAACGGCAGGCCCGACATCGTTCGTCTCCTCCTGGCGCACGGTGCCGACCCTGGACAGAAAGACAAAGACGGAAGGACGGCTTTGGATCGAGCCAATTACGCTGCGGGGAACCACCCTGAGATGGCCGCTGCGTATTCTGAGATCATCAAGATGTTGAAGGATGCGGAAAAATCCAGAACCGAAAGTGTACACATAAGATGAAGCAGCAGATTCATTTTCAGGTGCAGGCTGCTTTACGCTAACCACCAAAAGCCGATTTTTCGGGGATCACGGACTGTGGCTATTTCTCTCCCGAAACCTTGCCGCGCCCGATCAGCGATTTCACAGTGCGGCGTATTCAGGATGCGCTGGTAGATGATCCATTACTGCTGCCGATCAGCGTTGGACCGCGCCTGTGGTTAGAAGAGCAGATGAGGACGTGAATCTCTGACTTTCGCCAGCCTGGAGCGGAATAGGAACAGACTATCCTAAAATGACTATGAACGAAACAAAGGTGGTGGGTATCGCAGGCTGTTCGGCAGCAGGGAAGACGACGTTTGCGGACGCACTGATCGCCGCGCTGGAGGGGAGCAATCCGCCGAGAAGCGCCGCAGTCTTCCACCTAGATCAGTATACTTGGGCAGACAAAACGGCGGGGCCGTTCTTTTTATTCTCGCCGACCGGGGAGAAACTCTTCAACATGAACGATCCCGCGGCCTTTGACTACCCTCGCCTAATGACGGACATGGATGCGAGGCTTGCCGCAGGCGATAGGCCCGATGTTTTGATCATCGAGGGATTGATGGCACTCCATGAACCAACCCTGCGGCATCGCCTAAACCTGCGGCTTTACGTAGACCTGGAAGCCGATGAACGAGTATTGCGTCGGATGCTCCGCGACATGGCTGGAGGGCGGATGTCCCGCGATCCGCAGTTCATCGCGGATTTCTACCGGGAGAGTGCCCGCATCGGCCAGGCGCTTTACGTCGAGCCGTCCCGCATCCATGCGGATATGATCCTGCGCGGCGATGGTGACTTTGCTCGCCTGGCGAGATTAATGACGAGCGTCATCCGCGATTGCTGAAAGATCATCCCCTTCGTTCAGATAAGGAACCCGACTATGCCCCGTCCCCGCGCCTGCGGCGCTCTGATTCACAATGATACGATCCTGCTGGTGCGCCACGTGGAGCCAACCCGTTCTTACTGGACTTTGCCTGGCGGCGGCCTGGAAGCGGGAGAAACGCCCGCCGAGGCCGCTGTTCGCGAGGTGATGGAAGAAACGGGCGTCGCAGTGGAAGCTGTACGCCTGCTTTGGGAGGGCAGCTATGGGCACGGTCACAGAACAAGTCCTGAATACTGTTTTCTGGTGGCACCAGCCGAAAAAGATGAAGAAAGGCAATCCATTTCTTTGGGCCACGATCCCGAGGAGGCGCATCTGCCTCTCCACCAACGCTTGCTTCAGGGCGTCGCTTGGGTACCACTGGCTGAACTGGCAGGCGACGCTCAAGTGGCACGAGTGTTGATGGCGCTGGCGGAGAAGGGGAATGCGTGAACAGCCTTTATATTTCTGACCTGGACGGCACGCTGCTCCAAAACGATGCTACGCTCTCAGACTTTGCCGAAAAAACCTTGCGCCGCCTGCTCACCGAAGGTCTGCTGTTCACCATTGCAAGTGCCCGCAGCGTTGTGTCGATGCAGGGAATGCTGCGTGGTCTTCCGCTTTCGCTGCCCGTCATCGAGTTTAACGGTGCATTTCTCTCCGACCTCACTACAGGCAAACATGAAATTATCAACGCCATCGAGCCATCTATTGCGCTCAGCGTCTATGAACAGATATTGAAGCACGATCTGGTGCCGTTCGTCTCCAGCTTTGACGGCAGCGAAGACCACGTCCATTATGATGCGATCATCAATGACGGAATGCACTGGTACCTGAATGATCGGTTGCGGCACCGAGATGGCCGCTGGCATAATCCAAGTGATCTCGCCGCCTCGCTTCGGGAACAGGTGGTGTGTTTCACCGTCGTTGGCAAAGACGAACCCCTGGCGGCACTCCAATATGCAGTGCTGCAAGTGCACGCGGGCACTGTCGAGACGCATTTGTTCGAGAACCAGTATTCTCCAGGTTGGCACTGGCTGACCGTCCACGACTATCGGGCGACGAAAGATCGAGCTATTCGGCTCCTTATTGAACGCTACGGCCTGAGCGGAAGTGAGATTGCCGTCTTTGGTGATCAGAGCAATGATCTGAAGATGTTCCAAATCGCAGACCGTGCAATCGCTGTCGCAAACGCGACGGAAGAACTCAAGCACCATGCCGATAGAATAATCGGCTCCAATGAAGACGACAGTGTCGTAAGGTTCATTGCGGAGGATTGGATGGCGAGAAAAGTCGCAACCGACTCTTACATTCCAGAAGGTGCACAATGAGCATCCCGATTCGCGGTATCAACCATATCACGTTCTCCGTTTCCAGCCTGGCGAAATCCATCGCTTTCTATCAAAGCGTTTTTGAGGCAACACTGCTGCTTCAATCCGAGAACATGGCTTACTTCGATGTCGGCGGATTGTGGTTGGCCCTGAATGTTCAGCCAGGCATTCCGCGCCAGGAGATCAAGCAATCTTACACGCATCTGGCATTCACTGTGGATGCTTCCGACCTGCGAGAGATGAAGAAGAAGCTGAAACGTATCGGCGTCGAACTGCTGCCAGGTCGGATTCGTGAAGATGGCGAAGGGCAATCACTTTACTTCCATGATCCTGACGGCCATCTGCTGGAATTTCACACGGGCACGCTGGAAACGAGAATGCAGATATACAGAACCGATCCCGATCTGGTAACCTTTCCTGACAAGGAAGCAACAAGCCATGGCAACTGACGAAACGATGAATGCTCTGCTTCAAGAGCAAGTCTCTTACTACCGCGCTCGTGCAAACGAATACGATGAGTGGTTCTTGCGGCGCGGGCGCTATGACCGCGGGCCCGAGATGAACGCCCGCTGGTTTGATGAGTCCGAGCAGGTGCGGGCGGCCCTGGATGCTTTCGCACCGACAGGGCGCGTCTTAGAACTGGCCTGTGGAACGGGCCAGTATACGCAGCAAATCGCCCATCATGCAGCCGAGTTGACAGCCTTGGACGCTTCGCCTGAAGTGCTGGCAATCAATCGCGCCCGCGTTAGTGACACAAAAGCACGCTATGTTCAGGCTGACATACTCAACTGGACGCCCGACGGCAAGTTTGACGCCGTGTTCTTCGGCTTCTGGCTTTCGCACGTTCCGCCCGACCGTTTCAACGATTTCTGGGAACTGGTAAGTACCTGCCTCGCCCCCGGTGGCCGTGTCTTCTTTGTGGATTCGCTGTTTGAGCCGACTTCGACTGCCGTCGGCCACCAGCTTGAGCGCATAGAAGACGTCACCCAGACGCGGCGTCTTAACGACGGCCAGGAGTTCCGCATTGTCAAAGTGTTCTATCACCCAGAAGAGTTGCAGCAGAAGCTGAATGCGATGGGCTGGCAGTTTGAGGTACGTGCCACGGCGAACTACTTTCTGTACGGCAGTGGTGAGAGGAAATAACTGCCATTAGGCAGGCAGAACAGTTTCATAGGCGCAGATCAAAAGGACGAACGGGAGCAGCTATGGATACTCAGAACAAGACATTGAACGATGGACGGCAGTCGCCGCAACATTTGACTGACAGAATGGTTACCACTTATGACCCGCTACCTGATTTGGGACTTCGACGGCACTTTGGGCTTTCGCGTCGGCGGCTGGACGTCAGCCCTGGTAGATGTCCTTCGGAAGAAAGCACCGGAGTGCCGCGCCACTGCCGACGATTTGCGGCCCCACATCCAAACAGGCTACCCGTGGCACGCGCCTGAGCAAGGTTATGCCATCAGGACGGCAGAGCAGTGGTGGGAAGACCTCGCCCCGGTTTTCGAGAGAGCATTCACGGCAGTGGGAATTGACACTTCCCTGGCGAAGATTTTCGCCAGGGAAGTGCAGGGTGTTTACGCAAATCCCGAGTGCTTCGAGTTGTACGAAGACACGCTGCCTGTCCTTAATCAACTTTCCGCTCAAGGCTGGGAGCATCTGATCCTTTCCAACCACATACCTGAACTTGGGACGATTGTGAGCCATTTGGGGCTGACGCCATTGATGACACGCGTCTTCAACTCGGCAGAGATGGGCTACGAGAAGCCGCATCCACTGGCTTTTCGCGGTGTTCTAACCCTTATTGATGGAGCCGAGGCGGCATGGATGATTGGCGACAGCCTCGCTGCCGATGTGAGAGGAGCCGAGGCCGTAGGCATTCCTGCGATCCTTGTTCGGCAGTATCGTCCTGAAGCAGCGCGGTTTTGCGCTGATCTGGCGGGCGTTGCTGTTTTGTTGGGACAAGTCAACATGGAAGCTGAGCGGGTTGGTCCAGCATAAAGCGACATACTAAACTGACGAAATCGCCCGGACTTAGGAGCGTCCGGGCCGATTCTTTGTCGTGGGGCGCTTGCTGCCTACTTACGGTGGGGGTGTCAGGTATCGGCGTATCTCTGTCTGGCAAGCTGGCATAAACGAGTTATTTATCGGTTATGTCCGCCGCCGTGACAGTGTCGTTTTGATGAAGACCTCCAGCGCCACATTTCGGCAATCGATCCACCACGCCGCATCATCAATCGCGAGTCTACGATCAATTGCGTTCTCCTTGCGACGTGTAAGCGCCCCACTGCTTCTGGCAACAGAAATCTGATCCAAGCGGTCGCGACGGATTGACTCCGCATATAGCTGCTGTCTGATGCTGCCTCTAAAGGCGGGTAGCCCTGCTTCGATAGCCTTGGAAGAAATCGCCTCTGCCTGAGCAGTTTCGAGGCAATTGAGGCAATCACGATCTGTCGCCGCCATAGCGCGATATTCGGCAGTGATCGGTTTGCTGCTATGGACAGGCAGGGTGTGTCCGCAACGGTACGTGATATTGCCCGTCGGGATCAATCTTGGTGTGGGCGCGAATACATCCTGCGGCCCCGGATCGCATTTCTTGTGAATGCCTGGGTTGCCTCCTGGACGGCTGGCAGTGTCAAGGAGAGCGTGGAACTCAGGGGGCCAGATCGGTATCAGTTTTTGCATTTTTTTGGTCCTTTCACCGCATTGGCGAATTTATGAAAATCCCTGCCAACTTAATCCAGAGTTGATCGCAGTTGGCATTTTCGGGATGTGTACCGTTATAGTGCCTCTGATCATGAGTGGCCCGAAAATAGTCAAAAATAACTCAAAATTGATAGATTTTGACAACCCTTCCTTGCCAATTACCCTCTGGACAACAACACGGTCTAAAATCTGGCTCGGCAGCAGTGGTTAGTGATTGGTCAAAGCCCTAAAATGGAACTGCCTTCAGAAGGATGATTTGTTCTCGGGAGATGGAAGAAACGAAAGACACGACGGAGACAATAAAATTGCCGAAACAACCAACTCCGTCAGCGCCATACCGCCTCTACGTGATCCTGGCCCGCGAAGCACCCATCGCCGTTATCTTCCGCCGCGGTCCCAGCAAACGGGTGCAGATCGTCAAGTGGGACACCGCCACGGATACGTTCACGCCTGGTCAGTGGTTTCACGGGCGTATCTACGAGAGGCGCAGCGACCTGTCGCTTGATGGGAAGCTGCTGGTCTACTTCGCCATGAACCTGAGGACGCGCAACCTGCACAGCGACTACAGCTACGCGTGGACGGCTGTCAGCAGGCCCGTACTTGACGGCGCTCGCACTCTGGCCTAAGGGAAGTTGCTGGGGTGGTGGCGGACTATTTGAGTCCAACCGCCACCTCTGGCTCAACCACGGCGACGACATGGCAGCCCCACACCCGAACCACGTGCCGCAGGGCTTGACGGTCACCCACGGCGGGGGCGGCGGGGGTGAGGACGAGCCCATCTACTCCGCTAGGCTGAAGCGCGACGGCTGGGGGCAATCTCAGCCGATGAAGGCGGAGTACACACGCACGAACGCGGGCTTTGTCACGCACACCCCAGGCATCCGCCGCAAACAGAACCCACAGGGCTGGCAGAAGTTGACGATGACCAGCACGCTGTCTCACTACGAGATGAACGAGGAATTCTCCGTTCGGTACGCCGACGGCATCGACTTACCACTGGATGGTGCAGAATGGGCTGACTGGGATCAGCGTGGGAGGCTGGTATTTGCCAAAGCGGGCAAGATATATGCCGTGGAAGCGGGTAGCTTTGGTCAGGAGTCGCCTCGGGAGTTGGTGGACTTGAACGATCACAAACCGGAGCCGATGGAAGCGCCAGGGTGGGCGAAGGTTTGGTGACGGACCGGAGAAGTAAGTTATAACGCCTGATGTAAGTCCCTTTCTGAACCATTCAGCTTTTCAGCCATTATTTGAGAAAGCTGAAGATGTTCCTGTTCTGCTATATCTAACACTGCTTAATCTTGGGAAAGGCTCCGAAGTGGCAGCCGCTGGCTTCGGCCTTCTTTCTGCAGTCTGAGCGCTGCTTCACGGATCGGCAGCGTACGGCCAAGCGCGGCGGGAGTTGTAGATTGAGCCGCGAAGTTGACAGTTTTGGGTATCATACTGAAAACTTTACAGAGCAACCATATCGCAGAGCAAAGGCTTCATACGTTGTGTCCTGGAGAGGGCGATTGTCGAGGCGCTTAAGGCCGAGATGCGGGTGGCAAGATGATCTGGAGAAAAACTATGTTGAACAACATTATGTCTGCTGACAAAGCCAAGGTGGTCGGGCGGAGGCTTCGCTGGATCATCTATTCCAGCCTTGTCGTTATTGTTCCCCTTGTACTTGGTGTCTGTGCTCTGTCCTTCTTCGGCACGTTCTCCCGTCTGCGGAATAAGCCAATTTCGCCCCAGATTATTAAATTGTTGCGAGCACAAACCCTTGCACTCAATATCCCCTTCAACCCCGATCCATACGTTACGGTGTATGCCACCCCCCAAGACTATGGGGCATATTGGCGGGCATTGCGGAATGGTAATCAAAAGCAACGGCTTCAATTGGAGCATTCAGGCCGCGTTATCTCCTTGCCTGGGGAAACTGCGGTTTGGTACCAACCGATGAGAGTCAGTGGAGTGCTAACGCCTGTGCGTTTAATCGGGAGCAAGCACATCGGTCGTACTTACTGGGTAGCAAGCGGAGGTCTAAGCTAAAAGTCCTGAGATTTCATCAGCCTCCGTTGCCGAAACCCGTGCAGCCAATTAGTTTTTCTTCTTCACCCTGAGTGCCGTTGTTGGAGGCGAGTCGGCAGCGCAAGTCGGTAGCACGGGACGACATTGTCTGGGGCCGATGCTGCTTATTCTGGGTAAGCTATCCGTAATATAGGAGGAGGCGGTGGATGAAAGAATTCTTGAGAGCAGCGTTTTGCATTTTCGCACTTTTTGTGGCCGCGTTCTGGCCGCTTCTGTTGATTTTGGCTACCTCCGCAGGGATGTCGGTGACGGGTACGACATTAGGGATGTCCGTGTCAAACTCGCCGCTCAACTGGAAAGAAGCCTTCGCCGTCGGAGCGGCGTGGAACGCTGCGTATTTTCTAGTAGGGTATGGGATCGTGCGAAAAGGTTTGGCAAAGTCGGATGAAACCGATGCCTAGATACTGTGAGTTATGCCGTCTGAAACCCGGACGCCCCAGGGGGCTTTGCCCCCGTCGCTTATCTGTTCCACCACGCTTGCCTTTAACTAGTCCCCATGTTCGCCGCTTCTTTCACTCTCATCAGCTTCCGGTGAGGAAACGCGTCAGGGCCACGTTTAAGCCTCCTTCCAGAACTCCCGCCGAGGGTTGGACGCGTTGTCTCCCCGAAGAGCCGTCCTGGGTATCCCTTCGTTGTCCTGTAGTCTGGTCCTGTGGGCGTGAGGCTAGGGCTGCATGGTAGACGCGGTACGTGGGAGAGTGAACCGTTAAAGCTGACAGTTTTGGGTAAAGTTGCTACAGGTAACAACCATGAAGAGAAATTTCAGCACTGCTTCGCAATTGTCCTGGCTGATTCTGATTTTGGCGGTCTTGTTCTGGCCGCTGCTCCTGTTCTTAGGTGTCTCGGCCATATGCTTGGCGACGGGCGCGGCAGTTAATTGGATTATAGCCGTCTCAATTGGCATTGCCCTGAACGGATTCTATTTGTATTCATACTGCAAGGAAGCGCTGGTGATAGTGGCTCAGCGCGAGTCAGCGGCGAAGCCAGACTGACGATGCCACGTGGGTGGTTATTGATCAGGAAGCCGCCACTGTCGGAAGAGGCCGCCGCCCGCTGCGCAGCCTCCGAATTTGCAGCCGATGCGGGTGCCGTGACGGGTGTGACGGGGTAACGGGCTATTTGGGAAACACTCTTAGGTTTTTTTAGTAGCCTTAAAATGCTCATTTAATTTTCTTCTTCTCAAATTCTCTAAATACCCGTCACACCCGTCACCAAGAATTAAAAAGAGTAGAATTTGTGAGTAAATTCATGGTGACGGGGTGGGCTTCTACCCCGTCACGCACCCGTCACCAGGGCGTCACAAAATCCTCCTCAGCCGTGTCCGCCGCATTGTTTGCGTAGACCTCGTCACCAAACCCTGCATTTTCTGGTGACGGGCTTGCATTTTCCGGTGACGGGTCTAAGTCTCGCATCATCTTTGGTGCACGCGAGAATCCTTTGGTTTCCCGAACGGCTTTCGCATCGTCTTCGACGCTTTCAAATAGCTACCGAACGCCCAGCCCCCCACTCAGCCACTACGCGGCCACTGTTCGCTCACATTCGCTTTTCTGTAGCCCATCTCAAATTCCGACTATTCCCTCTTTCGATCAGCTTCCGATGGTGGAAAACACGCGAGAACTGCGCTCAAGCCCTACCCCGCGGAGCACACGGTGAGTTGGACGCAAGCGCCCCTCAAAGACGCACCTTGGGCATCAGATCGATGCCTGATGCGATGCTCATCGCCTGGCTGTCGGCGCGGCGCGGGAGCGGCTGGCGGTGCGAATGAAGGGGGCGGCGCGGAACTGGGGGGTTTTAGGAGTGTTTGACCTCCGGTCAAACTGACCTTGGCTTCGCCTGCGGTCTGGACAACCCCAGAAGGGCGATCTCTATGCGCTTCGCGTGATCTTTGTCGTGATTTTGTCTTGGCTCCTACTCGGCCTTCACATTGATCTTCGTAGAAAAGTGAAAAAGCAAAGCGCCTAACACCAGCAATGTCCACGCGGAAGTAATTGCCGTCTGCGGCGATTACTGGAGTGCGGACATGTTGCAGCAGGCGAGGAGCGTAGCGACACTGCTGCTGCAACTGATTACCACCGAAGGTGTTTCCAGACAAGCATCCTCTCCGGGTCCTAATCTGTATTAAAGCCGAAGGCGCTGCTCTTCTGGCCGAAGGCCACTCCAGTAGGAGTACAGCAGTATTGTGTATACGGACCGGAATAAGAGAAGAGTATAGCAAAATGGCTGTTCGAAAACTCCAAAACCATCGTTTTACTCTCCCACTACATAGTCACTACACACTGAACGAGTGTGTAGTGGGAGAGTTCACTACACACTCACTACACGGGTTTCCACACTTGCTACACGGGTTTCCACACTCCCACTACACACGTTTCCACGGGTTTACACACTGAATGTAATTGAGAGCGCCGTGGCCCCGGAACAGCATCGACTTTACCCTCAGCCACCAGCTTCTTGATGGAAGCGCGAACGAGGTGGTCATTCACGCGTCCGCACCACTTTTGCATGGCTTCCCGGATGGCTGTCGCACTTTGGCTTGGCTCGTCGGCGAGGTACTCCAGGATTGCCTGGCCGACGATCTCTTCAGCACGCGAATAATCACGGTCAAGCGCTTTTCGAGTAGGCGAAAATTTGAACAACTCAACTTTGTCGCCCTTTTTACTTTTTTCGTAATAGCGCACGACTTTGTCATCGCGCTTAGCCATGTTCCTCAGGAGGTCGCGGGCCTGCTCGTAGCCAACGTTGAACTGGTCTTTCACCTGGTTGTAAGTATATTCTGAAACTCGATTTTCTTTCAGAAACTCCAGGATCATTGCTTCCAGTGTCGCGTTCTCGTAGGCTTTCCGCGGTGAATCAGCCTTCGACGGGGCAGCTTTCAGCGTAGCGCTCTTTGGTGTATCAACATCTTCATCAGCCTTCGGCGCGGCGGAAGGAGGCTTCGCTGCTTGTTTGGACGCTGGATCGGCCAAGAAACATTCCCACACATACTTCGCCAGAACATCCCCATTCTTGCGAATTTTGTCCATGCCCCAACCTTCGAGATAGATTCGCTTTCCATCTTTGTCCGGGACGGACATATTCCAGTTCTGAAGCCACCGGATTGCATCACCTGTACGTTCGCCCGCAGTTGGTTCGATTTTGTCCCAGAGATATTGCGAAATTCTTGCCTCAGGCATAATGATCTCCTTGAATTTAAAAATGCCCCAGCCCCCACCGAGACAGGTTCGGTGGGGGCTGGGGCAGGACGTTGGCGCGTCCTCTGCTCAACTAATGAGCATATCATTTGGGCCTGTCACCCAGTAAATCAGCACGCTCAGGATCGCCAAACCCAGGGTGCTCAAATTGTTTTTGCGGCAATTTCTCACTGCCATTCCGTGATAGTGCCGTTCTGCGGGATCGGCCCAAAAATCGTGAATTTTATTTTTATGCTGCTTCGGCCATCCTGCGGCGACCACCTTTGTCCCGCCACATCGGGCGTTCCAAGCCTTCTGGCCGATGCGAACACTGGCTCAGCGGCTGGCTTCGGGCGCATTGATGCCACTGCCTGCCTCGTGCGGCGAACGATTATTTGCCGAATTATCTTCGGTGGGCCGTCAACACTTGCTCTTCATCAGCAAACAATCCAAGTGGAAGATGAAACATTGGTGCAGGGGAAGCGCGTTCTGCTGCTGGACGACATTGCCAAAAGTGGGGTGAGTTTAGTCGCTTGCCGAAAGATGCTTCAAGAGGCGGGAGCAGAAATGGTTCAGGCCGTGGCGCTGGGGAGGGTGATCGTTGACATCAGAGGATGAGTTTTGTGAAACATTTGTGAGATTTCAATTCATGGTTTTTTGAGACTGATATTGCCACTTCCTATTGGCAGGAAGCGCATTTGGTCAAGATTATTACTGGGAAGCCAGCAATATTGATTGAGCCTATTTTGGGGCCGCCTTGACTTCGCGGCAATAATCTGATATACTATATTCACGTTCGCAAAAACGAACGACAGCGAGAGGCAAGCAGCCTCCCGCTTTTTTATTGCCTGCCCCTGACTCCGTCATGTTTTATGGCTGCATTGGGCATTTCTCAGCGCGGCAATTTCTCCCCGTCTCCTGCTCTCTTAACCTGACAATTTCTCATCTGGTGATAATTCTCGAAAATGGCGAGTGCCTTTCTGCCACAATCCCGTTTATTCATTGCCTGCCAATGATACACTGAATTGCTGGGATGCTGACGCACCAGGCTATTTTCAAGGAGACACTGCCACATGCCTGAGACACACTTCCCTGACTTGCCACAATCTGAGACACTGAACACTGTTACCAGCACGCGCCTCTTCTACCGCGATGGCTCCTCGGATAAAGAGTATCATGCCGCCATAAACCAAGCGGAAGGCGGCTACACCGTCACCTTCGCTTTCGGGCGGCGCGGCAATACGCTGACGGCAGGCACGAAGACGAGTACGCCTGTGCCGCTGGAAAAAGCCCAGCAGATTTACGACAAGCTGATCGCCGAGAAGACTGCCAAGGGCTACACGCCCGACGGATCGGGTGCGGCATTCGCCATGACGGATTATGAAGGACGGATGTCTGGCCTGGTTCCGCAGCTTCTGAACTCCATTGGCGAGGATGCCGCACTGCGCCATATTGAAGATGATGCCTGGTGTATGCAGGAGAAGTTCGACGGCAAGCGGATCATGGTGGCGGTGGTGGGCGGCAAAGCCGAAGGCTCCAACCGCAAGGGCCTGTACGTCTCAATGCCACTGGAGATCAGCGACGGCTTTGCCTGCCTTCCTGACTGCGAACTTGATGGCGAACTGCTGGGCGGGAGCTACGTCGCCTTCGATCTGCTTCGGCTGGGGGAAGCCGACTTGCGGGTCTGTCCTTATCAGGAGCGGTATGAACTGCTTGCTAAAAATATCGCCCCATGCGCCGAAGTACGCTTGTCAGAAACAGCCTGGAGCCATGCGGCAAAGAGCGCGATGTATGACAGGATTGAGGCGTCTGGCGGTGAAGGCGTGGTGTTCAAGCGCGTGGATGGAAAGAGCATTGCAGGCCGCCCCGCATCCGGGGGATCACAGGTGAAGTGCAAGTTCTATGCGACTTGCACCTGCCTTGTGACGGCGCAGAACGATCAGCGGAGTGTGCGTCTTCATCTCCAGGACGCTTCGGGCAGCGCAGTGAGCGTCGGCAATGTCACCATTCCGAGTAACAAAACTATCCCCCAGGCGGGTGCACTGGTGGAAATCCGTTACCTGTACGCTTACAAAGGCGGATCACTTTATCAGCCCGCGTACATCGGTGAGCGGGATGATCTTGATGCGGGCGATTGCATTCTCAGTCAGTTAAAGTTTAAGCCTGATGGGGATGCTGACGAGATGGAAGAAGGATGAACAAAATGAATTCCTATCCGCCACTTATCCAGCAGTTCATCGAGGACTTCCAGCAGAAGAAATGGGCTGCACAGCCCTACGAGCGGGCGATGAACCTTCTCGAAAGTCATCCTGAGATGCTCGTCTCGTTCATCAACGCTGTCGTCACCGAACTGCCGCAGGGAGGTACCTACCACGATGCTGTGTTTAGCTTCCTGCCCCTGGAGGACTTTCCACAAATTGTGGATCATGCGCTCTCGGAGTTTGCCCGAAACAATCAGAATGAAGCCGCGGAAGCTGTGATTTCTTATTGCAGCTTGCAGTGCCTGTCGGCCTTGCACCCGCATCTTGCCGCAATTTTCATATTAGGTATCAACGAAAAATCCTACTACGCGGAATGGCCGTGGCGTGAGGCAGGGAAAGACACTTTGGATTTCCTACGCCCGATTATTGAGGATATGGAGCAGTCTGAGGCGACGCGGATCAGGGCTTGGGAAGCTGTTCTGGAAACACGCGCCCCCATTCTGCTGGAATATGCCTACGGCGTTTCCCGCACTTTGCCGCTTCCCTCTGATCCCGCGCTCTACTTTCGAGAGGTCGGATATGAACTGATCCTGGGCCAGCCGCAGGCCCTTTATCCCGATGCGACCTATCATTTACAGTTCCCAGCCAGATACATCGACGACTCATCCCGCACCGCCTGGCTCCGGGTAACTTCTCACCCGACATGGAATTTAGCGGGACCTACCTTCGGCCCGTTTCCATTTGGTGGCGAGGTGGCAGAAACTGATTCGACGGACACAGCTTGCCCATTCTGCGGCGGGATTTTGCATCATCTGATCACTTTGGAAACTATTCCCAATGGTTTAGGAGTCAAGGGCCTCTCGGTTCTGACGCTGGCCGTTTGCCTCTCCTGTTTGGGTTGGGAACAGGAGTCTCTATTCTACCATCATGACGTGGATGGGCATTTCCAGGCTATCGGCAATGCTCCAGTGCGAGTGACACCGCAGTTTCCCGCCGCAGCGTTTGTGCCGACTATGGTGCGTTTAGTGGAAACGCCCGCCCGCTGGCGCTGGCAGTCCTGTGGATCATCCAATGGACGTGAGAACCTCCACCGGGTGGGCGGGTTCCCGTGCTGGATACAGTCTGCCGAGCATCCCACCTGCCCAAAATGCAGCACAACCATGCACTTTTTAATGCAACTCGACTCTGAATTGCCCACTGCTGATGGCAATGGATGGCTTTGGGGAAGCGGCGGGATTGGCTATGTGTTTTGGTGCGATGGGTGCAAAATCAGCGGTATGCTTTGGCAATGCACATAAGAAGGAAAATCGAATTGAACCATGACCGACAATCCAATTACTTCTTTTACAGGCAACTACGCCTTCTTAAGCAATTTCTATCCACACCCCGTGGAAGTTGATGGTAACCTCTACCCAACCAACGAGCACGCTTTTCAGGCGCTCAAAACTGATGATCCTGTGGAGCGCCAGAAGGTGCGTGAAGCAAAGACGCCTGCTTCGGCGAAAAGCCTAGGCAAGCGTGTCACTCTGCGAGAGGGTTGGGATACATCGAGGTTCGAGGTGATGGAGCGCCTCGTCCGACTCAAGTTTTCTGATGCTGACATGGCCGAAAAGCTGCTGGCAACAGGCAAGCGAGAGTTGATTGAAGGGAACACTTGGCGTGACACGACCTGGGGCTGCATCATGACCAAAGATGGGCTTTGGCGAGGGAGAAACGAACTCGGAAAGATTTTGATTCGAGTGAGGGCTGAACTCGGGTAGAATTTCGACATGAACATCGACGAAATAGCCGACGGCGAAAATATTGCGCCAACGACCGAAGACTCACTGGAGAAGCTGAAGGCCACAGTATTTAGTCAAGCGATTAACGCCAATTCTGTTGCTTTAGGCGTACTCGGGTGGATCATCGGCATGACTGTGACAGAGCCGCGCATTGAAGAACTGTTCACGACTGCAGATGGCCTCGTGCAAGTGAGGCACTCCGGGGAAGTGTCGGCACAGCCTCTCTGTACTTTGTCCGAGTTTCTCGGGCAAGTGGCACAGCTTTGCCTGGAACTTAGCTTGACAGCAGAGCAGGCAGATCACATCGTCGGAATGGTGCATCGGCGGCTTCAATGAGATGCGATTCTAGTCGAATGCTCGCTCTTCTAACCTCCGACCTACCTCTTGAATCTGCGCCCAGATTTCTTGTCGGTGGACAGTCACGTTGCGAGGCGCAGAGATTCCAAGACTGATCTGCTCACCATGTATCGCCACGATTTGAACTTCGATTGCACCGTAAGGCGAAAGTGCGCCGCCCAGCGAAATCGTTTCTCCTAATGTTCTCGTGAACTCCAGCATTTCAACTTCGAGCATCAAAATGCCCTCCTTGGCGAATGGTATGTTTACTTGTTCTGCAAGATTCGTGCCAATCGATCTATACGCAATGGGAGCCTGCGTGCTTACTGGCAGGAGACTGTCCCAAGGCTCGGTGCAGGGTTGATGATGTCCGCAACGGCCTGATAGTCTTCAGCCCTGAGCGGGCGCACTTGCACTGCCATTATCGACACCTCTTTCTCCGCCACACCGCGACGCTCTCAACACGCAAAACGCGGCAGGTGGCTCCTGGCTTTCGCCTACTGATCGGCGGCTCCGTTACTGAAACAGAAAACCACCTTGACTGCATCGTCTTCCAAGGTGTGACGTACTTCCTCGGTAAACTGCTCTGCCGTGTAATGGCTCAGCGTCTTTCGCCAGAATGCTTTCGCTCTGACGTTGCTCGGCGATGTCCTGAGTTCCCAGCGCCCCCGAAGGCTCTCGAACACTTCTCTCACCGCAGCCTCGGCGACACCGCGCCCTCGGAACGGGCGCATCAAGAAGAACTCGTGGACAAAGAAGTCCCGCCCCTGCGGTGCGTGCCCAGGCGACGCCCCCACCAGGGCGAAGCCAGCAGCGTGGCCGTCTACGCGGATCAGGAACGGGAATAGCAAACCAGGCTTCTCCCACCACACTCGGAGCATCACGGCATAGTCATAGGTGTGAAGCGTCTCTTCCTCGAAGAGTCCGTGCGCGTTAGGCAGGGCTTCTTCGAATTCCAATACGTCGTACAGGTACAGCGGCCACAGGTTAGCAATGACGTGCACCTCGTCCTGTGCGGCCAAAATAACCGTCATATTCATAAATGCCTCCTCCCTAGTCGAGGCTGGATCGCTAATCGGTCGAGACGCATCCCCCCAAAAACGAAGCAAGCGCCTAGCGACGGAACCACTGACCCTCTCCTAAACGGCATTATGCCATGGGGAAAGGCGGGTTCACATCGCAGGCGCTTGCGGGGGTTGAAAAGCGGTTCTGCTAACTTCTTGTTTTTTAGGCGGTCAACCGATGAGTATTATAGCCACCGTAGAGCGGCCTGTCAAGGACATAGAACCAAAATTGAAAAGGAGTCGTCCGGTGCAGCGCAGTATTAGGCCGCTCCTGCTGAGCCTTTGGACCAATGGGCAATCGCCTTATGCAAACGCCAGGTAGACCAACAAAGATAAGGAAAGAAAATGGCATCGGGAAGCCATTTCTGCTCAGGCCATAGGATCGCAGGGATGAAGATAATGAGAACTACTCCAACGCCTTGAAGCCCAACTGCTAACATAAGTCGTGGCAATGTTCGTAAGATTGCCAGCAACACAGCTTTGTCACCCGATTTCATTCCTATCTCCTTGTCATTGTACCTGCCAATAAGTCAAGCCCCTGCCTCTTGCGGTCTAACGGCAAAGTTCAGCCGCGATACTGCTTGCACAGCCTTAGGAACTTGCAGAGCAAACGGCAGCAGTGGCATCAGGTGCAGCGGATTGTCAGACCGCAGACGCAATCGCTTCCATGAAAGCAGCGTAATAGAAACGGATGAAGTAAATCAACTCCGTCTGGTTACTGCCATACTCCCGAATTACGCCAAGAGTGTCAAAATGACCTAAGTTGAAGCCATCCTCAATATCGTTGAAGTAGATACACTCCTGTCCTAATAAAGCCACCACCCAAAAACCGCCTCCTTCATCGCCCCAGGGTGGCAATTGCCATTTCTGTGGAACAATGCTGATCCGCTCCCAAAAGGCTTTGACCTCTGGCTTCATCTGGGCTTGCGCCGATTGGATCATCTCATCAATTTCCGCGTAAAGGGCTGCTTGCCACATACACTGCCTCTGTTCTGCGGTCCAACGCCATAGCTCAGCCGCAACACCGCTTGCAAAGCCACACGAACTTGCTGAGCATCAGGCACCGGTGGCTCGGATGCAGCGCATTGTTAAGCTGCGCCTTCTGTTGCTTAATGCCCCGACTGTCCTGAGGCGAGTAGCGCCTCTAGCAGAGAAATATGTTCTGTCTCCAATATATCTGATGCCAGCAGGCATTGCCGAGACGTGTGACCCTCCGGGTGGTGCTGTCCCATTTCCTGTCCCATATGGCGCAACGAGCGGGCAAATAGACGAAGATAAAAGGCTAGATCGTCCCGGATGAACTCTTCTGGCCTGTACTGCAAGTCAATCCCAATGCGGTGATACAGCAGCTTGTTATCCACGAGGACAGCGAAAAGATGATGCCAAATTGCACCCCATCTCTGTTCCCGCCCGACGGCCCATTTTGGGAGATCAAAGGTTGGTTTTTCTAAAAACTCGATGACATATAGCCTTCTATTTGTCTCGCACCAGACTTTGGTTCGCATGATTTTTACGCCTGAGTAAAGCCCATCGCCCTGCGGCCTAACGCCATAACTCACCCGCGACGCCTGCCAAGCAAGCTACCCGAACACGCGCAGGATACGGCGTCAGGGGCAGCGCAGTGTTAGGATGCATCCGTTCCGCGATACTCCTGACGCGGGTGTCTCTCAAGCCGTGCGTGTTCTCTGTTTATCCACTGCCTCGCGCTGGGCCAGTTTCACCCGCAAGCGTCGGTAAAGAACGTAAAACCACCACCCATTAAAGAGAACCAGGAAAGCCGTGGCTATCTTCCAATTCACCGGAGGCCCAATTGCAGTGGGGAAAACAACAGCCCCAACAATTAAGGCTGGCAGCCCAAACAAGAAAAGGAAGGCAAAGATGAGCAATAGAATAAGATGCGTATTGCTTATCAGCCGCGGTTTCTTTTTGCTGATGCTAAGAACCGAAGTGCTAAGAGAGTGAGTTTTCTTCATCTGTGGCCTCCGCTCTGCAAGAGCCGTCAGTGATATGGCCTAACGCCCTAGCTCACCTGCGACATCAACCAAGCAAGCCTAATGCCCAGTACCCGAAACGGCGGCTGCTGGCGTAAGGTGCAGCGCATTGTTAGGCCGCGTCTGGAACGCTTTTGTGACTGGCTGTTTCCGATATTGGCCCATCGTACCCGACCCATTGTAAAGACACACCGGTATAGCGCAGCAGAATTGTTGAGATACAGCCCACATGATAAAGGCTATGGCGAATCTGACCAAGAGTTTGATCCATCAGCGTATGGGGGCTGCCATGTATCTGGACTTCTCGGAAGAGCACAGTGTTGTCGGCACTCTCCAACAATAAGCGACACCGAGCAATAACTTCCCATAGATACTGACGCAGTTGGCTCCGGGCAATAGCTGGCTTAGACGGGGCTACAAAATTGACAGCATCTTCAGCAACAAACGTTGGTTGTCGAAAAGGCTCGTCGGGCTTACGTATCCATTTATCCAAATAGTATGCAGTGTGGAGAAGATGCTGCCAAACTGGGATGTTCCCATCGGCTTCCGCCCAAACTCCGTCAGGACAGATTTCCACTGCCTCTATCAGCATAGAAAACGCTGGCTCAATCTGGCGGGATAATACAATGCTGAGAGTTGTTATCGATGCAATGACCTCAGTTTCGCCTATTATTTTCATTATTAGAGTGCCTGTGCCTCTGCCCCGCCTGCGACACGCGGCCTAATAAGCATTTTGCCGCATTACGCCGCTGGCGACTTGCAGTAAAGCACGCGCATTTTGCGGCGATGACCGGACTTTTGCCGCACGCGCCCACCGCAGCCTTGAGTGCTTGCTTTTTTGATTATATCATAATTTCCAACCATGAGTAGTTTCACTTCTAAGAACCATAATGTGACTGCTGTTTGAGTAAAGACTTGCGCCTCAGCACTGAAGGCAGGCTGAAAAGCAGGATGACGGCTGCCGAACCTGCGAACAGGGGGACAGAAAGTGCAAAGGCACCACCGAGGATCACCCAGACTATGCCCAGATATTCGCTCACGTTCGCCAGCGCTAGGCCAATGAACGTCCGCTGCTGGAAATCCTTGTAGGCCAGCGAGGAAACATCCGAGCGGAACCGTGTCCAAAAGACAGAACCCAGCAGGGCAATCAGGGCAGCGAAGTAGAATAGCCCGAGCAGTGTATTTGATGGCGGGCTGGGGGGATGGTTGTGATGCTGGAGACCTGCCTGAATGTTCGAGGCGATCATAAAGGAGGTGACTAGGAAAGCAATCGTCGCCCCTACGAAGCTGAGAGTGATGATCATCAACGCTTGGCAGGCCACGCTCTCCTGCGTACTTGTGAGTGACCCTGATACCCTAACATTCCGTTCTGTTCTCACTTGCGAGTAATACCTTTCTGCCGACCGAGAATTTAGTAGGGCAAAACCCATAGATGCTTCTGTCCATTTTGCGCTTGTGCCTGTTTGTTCTCTCTTCTTAAGGTTTTGTCCTGCTATCGCTAGTATGTAACTTCCGGGCCAGCAATCCCACGTTGAATAATCTGAAAGTGAATAATCTGAAAGTGAATAATCTGAAACATTCGTGAGATTATCGCCGAACAGTTCCAGGGGCTGCGGTGTTATTTCTCATCAAAAATCTGATAAACGGCATGAAATTTGGGGTTACGATCAGCAATATCTTAATCATCACGATTCTTTCACAGATTGACATTCAGGCAAATATCTGATATACTGTATTCACGTTCGCAAAATCGAACGACAGCGAGGGGCAAGCAGCCTCCCGCTTTTTTGTTGCCACACCCCAAATCCCAAACGGTTGGGAAGAAGTATTGGCTTCAACTCGCTGCTTCAGACTTTGATCGCTTCATTTAGCTTGCCGAAAATCCCCTCCAGAGCGGCATCTTCAGGCAGTTCCGATACCTGTGCGTCTCCGAGTTCCACCACCAGCCATTCCCCATGCTTGGTTTTAGCCACGTCCATGGTGAAGAAACGACTCTCCACATTCGCTGCCAAACGAGTAAAATGCTCCAACGGCGGCGTCTCGCCCGCGTAGTTACCCTGATCCCAATATTTCGATACCTGCACTGGTTGCCCGTCCAGGAAGAACAACCGAAACTCCCACGTCAGGGGCATCCCACTTTTTGCGTGTGATCCTAAAAGCTCGAACTCCACGAACTCCCGCAGCACCAATCCGCCGCTCAGTTCATCGCCCTGTAGTTCCAGGAACTTGCCTGTCACCTGCGCTACTGCTTCGGCATCGGCAGCCGAGGGAATGAAGCACGCGTCTAGCCATTCGTGCTTGCGAGACTTGACAAAATCCTTGACAATCACCGGATGATCGCTAAATTCCTTGATCAGCACCATCAGCCTCGGCAGCGACGTATCGCCCGCCTGTGCCCACACGGACCGTGGTGTGTGCCCTGCCAGCGTCTTATACCAGCGGGGTAGGTAGTGGCAATGTTCGTACTGCTCAGGCGTGTTCACCAACGTCACTCGTCGATCTGCCAGAGCATCAAAGAGAGCCTCGTACTGCTGCGTCGTCATCATCCATCCGTGGTAGACCCCGATCTCGCCGTCTTCCGGTGCAGGGGCAACCCGTCGCACGGCAGCTTCTGCATCCTCTGCCAGCACTTCGAAGTTGATGAGAGAGTAGTCAATGCCCAGGCGCTCAGCGGCGGCGACTTCCTGGGCATAGGCCGAGTCTGGCTAGCGTGGACTGAGCGGATCGGAGCAGAAAATCAGTCTCATCGTGGGTGGTCTCCGGGATCATCTGATGCGCTATTATGGCACAAACGGAACCTAGAAGGGGAAGGCCGAAGCGAGCCGTTGATCACCAGTTCCATCAATCTTCTTACAGTCCCATCCCGCTTCGGTTTAGTAGCCACAACGCTGCACCCGACCCCAATCCTGCGGTGAAAATCAATCCTGCGGTGCCCGGAAAACCGCCGTCCCAATTCCAATGATGTAGAGCACCGCCCAGATTTTTAAGAACAAAACCGACATGGCATGGTATAAATACGCCATTGCAAGACGGTTTTCGTTTCCGTATAGAAAGAGATGATTTAAGCGAATTGATTATTGCAGCAAAACTGGATGTCACCATCCAAGAAGTAGGAGCGGAAATCATAGTTGAGGCTATTGGAGATGTAGACCTAACAACCGTGAAAATTCTTGAAGTGCCACTGACCGAAAGTGTTCGGGCTACTGTTGATGCGACAAAAGCGGTCTTTTTGTCAGTGGACCTTCGGCGAGTGGACTTCATCGACAGCGCAGGACTGGCCCTGCTGGTGACAGCACGGAAGCGGCTCGCCCTAGCTCAGTGTTCCCTGCAAATATTGCTGACACCAGATAAGCAGCCTGACCGCGTTCTCAGGTTAAGTCGCCTCGATATGATCATGGCGCTGAAGTATGATAATCGTGACTCAGCATTTTAACCTCGGCGAGTGGTTGCGAAATATTCGGCGCGAATCAGTTTTGGGGGACCGTAGGCTTGACGGTGGAAGATCACCAAGTCCTAGGACGATAGCTCCCCTCAGGCATTCGCATTCCAGTAAATGCTTGCTCCTTCCGATAATGTAGAGTACCAAATTATCTCTTTAGGTAATTGCCTTTTAGATCATTGCCTTTTAGAAAGAGTCTGTATGGACGCTTCCTTGCCTCAGAATAAAGCAGAATGCTTCGCCTCCTTATACGGGACACGCGAGAAGGTCATGCCTACCAAAGCCGCTGGCGGCAATCTCTGTTGTCCCGAGGCCACAACCAGCGGTCTTTCCGCCGCTGGCATTTTTCCCATCGACAACCTGATTCTGAACTCCATGCGCGAAGGGGTCCAGTGGATTGACCAACGCGGCGTGATTGTCTATGAGAACCCTGCCGCCGCACATTTACTTGGTTGGGAACCACAGGAGATGATCGGGCGGCTCGGCCACCAAATGATGCACCATACGCGTGTCGATGGTACGGCTTATCCCGTCGAGGTCTGTCCCATTTATCACGGCCTGCTCACGGGTGAAAGTTGCCGTGTCAACAATGAAGTGTTCTGGCGTAAGGATGGCACCAGCTTTCCCGCCGAATACACGGCGACGCCCGTGCGGAACCCAGAGGGTGAGATCGTCGGGTCTATCGTCCTCTTCACCGACATCACTGAGCGTAAACTGAGTGATGAGGTGCTCCAGCAGGAACGCGAGTTTTTAGGCGCTCTGCTGGAAAGTTTGAGCGATAGCATCGTGGTCTGCGACGAGACCGGGGTGCTGCGTGTCTTCAACGAAACCACCCGCAGATTTACCGATCTGCAGGAAGACCCCGTTTCGCCCCAAGAGTGGCCCGAACGTTTCGGATTGTACCAGCCTGATGCCCAGACATTGCTGCGCCCCGAAGAAGTACCTCTGTTTCGGGCGCTTCAAGGGGAGATCGTGCATGAGGCCCCGATGTTCATTCGACGGATGGGTGAACCCGAGCGACATCTAACAGCGAATGGACAGGCGATGTGGAGCGAGCAGGGCCGTAAGCTGGGAGCCGTCATCGCCATGCGGGATGTCACGGAAACGCGTGCGGCAGAGGCATCTCTGCGGGAGCAGGAGCAGCACTTGCGACTGGCGCTGGAAAGTAGTGGCCTCGGGTCGTACCTGCTGGATTTAGCGACCGGGCAAGTTCTGGTCCTCTCAGACACGTGTCGGGCCCAGTTTGGCTGGCCTCCTGAAATGCAGGTGACCCGCGCTGACTTTCTCGCCTCGCTTCATCCTGACGACCTCGATGGCGCACTCGGAGCCTTTCAGCGGGCTGTTCAGGGCGTGGAGGATTACCAGGCGGAATACCGCATGGTGAGGGCCAATGGCAGCCACCGCTGGATCAGTGCCCATGGGCGCGTGGTCCGTGACGCCGCAGGCCAGCCGACGCGTATGGTCGGAGTGACTCAGGATGTGACGGAGCGCAAGCAGCAGGAGGTCCAGCAAGCCCAAGCATTACGCGAAGCGGAGGAGCGGGCGGACCGCGATCCGCTCACGGGCCTCTGGAACCATCGCGCTTTCCATGCCAGGTTCGCAGCGGAAGCCTCTCGTGCTGAACGCGAAGGTACCCCGCTGGCGGTGGTGCTACTGGATTTGAACAACTTCAAGTTCTTCAACGATACCCATGGGCACCTCGTTGGGGACGAGGTGCTGCGCCAAGTTTCACAACGCATCCTGGAAGTCTGTCGCCCTTATGACACGGTGGCTCGCTTTGGCGGAGATGAGTTTGCTCTGCTGCTGCCTGGCGTCACCGGGTCGGCAGAAGAAGTCGAGGCGCGGCTGCGTTCAGACCTGGCGGGGCTGACCTATCTTGCGGAAGTGCATCGAGTGATGATCCCGATTACGCTGTCGCTGGGTGCGGGAGTATGCTCTTCGCTGGACCTGGATCGGCAGGAAGCAGTGCGGCGAGCCGACACGCGCCTGCGTCGGGTCAAAGCGGGTGGGGAAGTGGAAACGGAGGCGGATCAGGTGCGTTCATCGGCGGGCACTGCCGTCGCAGGCTTTTCCATGCTGGACGCTCTTGTGACAGCCGTGGACAATAAAGATCGGTATACGTGCAGGCACTCCGAAGACGTGCTGAACTACAGTCTGATGATCGGGCGGGAATTGGGTTTGGACGAGGCCCAGCAGCGTACCATCGCGGTGTCTGCCCTCCTCCATGATGTGGGTAAAATCGGTGTGCCCGATGCGATCCTGCGAAAGCCTGGCACGCTAACGGACGAAGAGTTTGCCGCGATCCAGCAGCACCCATCAATGGGAGCGGCCCTGGTGTCTACCGTTCCGGGCCTAGAAGGAACTCTGGACGCCGTGCGCCATCACCATGAACGTTGGGACGGTGCAGGCTACCCGTCGGGACTGAAAGGTAGCGAAATCCCGCTAGTTGCCCGCCTGATGGCGGTGGCCGATGCTTTCAGCGCGATGACGACGGACCGACCGTATCGCCAGGGTATGGACAGAGAAAAAGCCCTAAGCATTTTGGAAGCGGGTTTGGGAAGTCAGTGGGACCCTGAATGCGTGGCGGCCTTTATCCAAGCGTTGCCCCGCCACTTTTCACAACATCAACCCAGATCATAATCCTGCTCTTCAAGCTGAGGGCCTGGTTCACTGAAATCGCGCAGCGATTGAAACGTTTCCCAGTGGGCAAGGATGCGGCACCTCAAGGCCGTATTCCGCTGGCGAAACGTATCTAGAAAAAGATGTAAGTTCAGGACAGTGAGGTTGTACTCATCAGTGTCCCTCTTATCCTCGTCCCTCTCCTCATTGGCATCATCAGGCACGGAGCGGTCACAGCCGAACGGTTCCAAAGCAGCCACCTTTCTGCATATCTGGGCAGGAGCGATACCGCGTTGCTACCCCGTGCGTTTTGCCCTCTAAACACGTCAGGAGTGTCTTACCACTTGAAGGCAAACACCGCGCCTCGTGGCTCGGCATGGGTCAAACATGGAACGCGGTTCTCATTTCCCTGTTATGCTGTCTCTCGTGTTATGCTGACCCTCCTGTCTTGCCCATTATGTCTATGCCTTCACCCATGTCCCGCTCCGCAGCCTCGTTCGCATCACCCTGGGTTTCGTAGCGCAGCTTTTTCTCCACGTGCACCGTCGTCCCATGCGGAACCGTCGCCGTAAACTTCAGCTTGTCAGACAACCCCTCCAGCAGAAATAACCCGAACCCACCGACCCGTTCGCCCCCTGCCTCATCGGGGCGGACGGTGCCCGCTGGAAGAACATCCTCCTGGCCGAACCCCTGCCCTTTGTCCGTCACGGTGATGACGACGCGTGGCTCGTAATATTCCAGCACGACACTGTAGTGCTTTTCCTTGGAGTGGGCATGGCGCACGACATTGGAACAGAGTTCGCCGACAATGATTTCCACATCGTCCATGTCCTCTTTGACCACCTTGATGTCTTCCAAGAGTGTCCGACTGAGGAGCCGCGTTGTCCGAATGTAGCTCAGGTCCTCGGGAAGGTCCAGGGAAAGTCTTAAGATCATGTGAATGCTCCTACTCTTTTAGATGCTTCTACTTTTATAGATGCGTTTGTGCTACCCGCCTGCCAACTCCTGAACGTAATTTTGCAATGTAATTTTGCAAAGTACGCGGCTCCCGACCCAAGACTGCCCGCAGCACCCGTTTACGCCCGTGTTTCTTCTTGGACACGGCAGTCGATTGGCTTTCGGGCGATGGCGAGGATCAATGCCACTTTGGTTTCGACTTCGTGCGCCATTTCCATCTGAAGCAGCTTCTCCGTCT
>JBPBQB010000306.1:0-32504 GCA_050954545.1 Janthinobacterium lividum
TGCTTGCGCCATTGCAGATGATCCTCTCCATCCCGCTAGAGCTTTCCGGCGTCTTTATCGGACTGTTTCTGGCCCATCAGTCATTTTCCAGCGTGTCGATCATGGCCGTGGTGATCTTAACGGGCATGGACATCACGACCGCGATTCTCTTGATCGACCAGATCAGGCGGCGACGCCGGGAGTGTCCGGAGCTGACCCGCGAAGAAGCTGTCGCGCTGGCCTGCCGGGACCGGCTTCGTCCGATTCTCCTGACTTCGCTCATCACGATCATCACGATGCTGCCGGTCGCGCTGGCACCAAAAACGGGCATGGATGCCTACCAGCCTCTCGGCACGGTGATTGTCAGCGGCCTGCTGGTCGGCACGCTGCTGTCACTGATGGTCATCCCCGTCATGCACGTTCTGGTCGACGATCTGGGTAAGCGTCTCCGCCCAAACCGCAAAAATGCTGCCGCTATTGGATTGGCCCTGCTTCTCGCGTGTTTTCCGATACTTCCCACTCGCGCCGATACTCCCACGCAGACTCTGTCTTTGTCCCAGGCCATCGCGCTAGGCACCGTCGGCAGCCCCGATCTTCTCGGAGCGCAGGCCGACGCCGAGGCTGCCGCTGCCGCTGTGCATTCGGCCTCGGCACAGACTAGATTAGGCCTGTCGACCACCACTTATGCGACTGTCGGCGACTCATCTAATATACTCACCACGTCCCCCGGAGTCGCACCGCAGAATATCTTTCTGGTGCCTTCCCACGGCTTCGCCGACCAGAATCTCATGCTCATGCTGCCGCTGACTACCGGCGGACGGCTGGAAGCAAATCTCAAAGCCGCGCAGAAACAAAGCACGGCCTCTGCGTTTTCTGCCTCTGCCGTTCGGCTTCAAGTCCGGTCGGCGATCACTCAGGCTTACGCGAACGCCCTGCTTGGATCAGCCTTGGTAGACGCCGCCCAAAGCCGCCTGACCGCCGAAGACGAGCAGGTACGGATCACCCAGGAGCGTGTTACCGTGGGCCGCTCGGCCCCAGTCGACCTGCTGCGGGAACAGGCCGAGCAGGCTGACGCTCACCAGGCGGTCTTGGAAGCACAAAATAATGCCGCTACTGCGCTGGTCAACTTAAAGTCTGTCGTCGGCATCTCGCAAGAGTCTTCACTGACTCTCTCCGATACGCTGGATACTCTCACTGCTGCTGTTATTCCCTCAATGCCAACTACGATAGGAGCCGCGCTTCAAGAGGCTTCTGCTCATCGTCCCGAGCTCCCTGCCGCAAGCCTGCGGGTAGACGCCGCCCAGTCTGCCATTCGTGCCATGCGCGGGGCGTATTTGCCGCAGATCAGCGCCGTTGCAATGGGCGACGCCATGACAAACGACGGCGCGGGAAGCCGGTCCGGCTACACCGTCGGCCTGACCGCAAGCCTGCCGCTGCTGGACGGTGGCTCACGCCGGGCGGATGTCGATGCAGCGACGGCCCGGCTGCACCGGGCTCAATCGGAATTGGAAAAGACCAAGCGTCAGGTCGCCTCGGAAGCCGCGACGGCCTGGCTGGCCGAGCAGTCCGCAGCCGCGCGTGTCCCTGATGCTCAGCTTGGGGTGACGGCGGCCCGGCAGGCGTACACGCTGGCAGATTTACGCTATAATGCCGGGAAGTCCGTTTCTGCCGAGCGCTTGGATGCTCTTGCCGCACTGACCCGGGCCGAAGGGACCCTTGCCTCCGCCCGTGCCGCCCTGATTGTGGCCCGCGCTCAGAAGCAGGTAGCTTTAGGGGAGGTTCCAAAAAGAGGATAACGCATTCTCTGTGGCGAAATGTAATAATCGTTTCTTGATCCGATAGATCGCCTCATCCCACTTATGACAACACTCAACACTATCCTTCTCGAAAACGAGCGTCTGACCTGGAATGGCAATGTTCTGCTGGCGGAGATGCCGGAGACAATAACGGCAGACAGTGATCCAAACGAAGTCGGTGTCTTCCTGACATTTACAGCTCAGAAACCTGCCGCCCGTCATGTCTTTCCGATTGGCACCGTTCCGAATCTGAGCCGCTTCACTTGCTGCCATCGGTATGAGCCGTTCTGGATGCGTCCGATGGCTGGAACCCATGCAGGTGAAGTCGCGGTCGAGACGCAGTACCTACTGACGGAGCGTGAAGACGGAGTCTGCGTTCTGTACGTGCCGCTGATTGATGGCGCGTTTCGCATGGCTTTGCAGGGTTCCGGCGAAGACGGTTTGGAATTGGTGGCTGAAGCAGGCGATCCCGCAACGGTGACGGATCATGTCAGCGGGCTGTTTATCGCGGCGGGCGATGACCCCTACGCGCTTTTAGAGTCGGCGGCGCGGAGTGTCATGGCCTGGATGGGAACGGGCCGACTGCGCCTGGACAAGCCGCTTCCGGCGTTTGTCGATCAATTCGGCTGGTGTACCTGGGACGCGTTCTATTCCGAAGTCTCGCATGACAAAGTGCGTCAGGGCCTGACCAGCTTCCAGGGCTCAGGCGTTTCGCCGAAGTATCTGATCCTAGACGACGGCTGGCAGACAGTGGCTCAGGCACCATCCGGCGAAACCCGGCTGACGGCGTTTGCGGCAAACGATAAATTTTCTGGTGATTTAGCGCCGACCGTGCAGATGAGTAAGTCGGAATTCGGCATCGAGACGTTTCTAGTCTGGCACGCGATGAACGGTTATTGGGGCGGCGTGGATGATGCCGCTTTGCCGGGCTATGAGGCGCGACCGGTCCGGCGTTCCAGTTCGCCGGGCATTCTTAGCCATCAGCCCGGCATGGACGATTACTGGGGCGGCATTGTCGGAACTGTTCCGCCTAAGCACATTGCCCGGTTCTTCCAGGACTACCACCGGGCACTTCGCCGTCAGGGCGTGGACGGGGTTAAAGTCGACAGTCAGGCGACTCTGGAAGGGGTGGCTCAGGGTCTGGGCGGACGCGTCGCGCTCATGCAGCGCTACCATGCAGCGCTACCATGAAGCGCTGGAAGGCTCTGCCCAAACGCACTTTCAGGGCAATTTGATCAATTGTATGTCCTGTGCCGCCGAGATGTTTTATAGCGCTCTGGCTTCCAATTTGACGCGCACCTCGACGGATTTCTGGCCGAACGATCCGGCGTCCCACGGGGCGCATCTGTATATCAACGCGCAGGTTGGGGCGTGGTTCGGCGAGTTTGTCCATCCCGACTGGGATATGTTTCAGTCCGGCCATGCTGTCGGCGCGTTCCACGCTGCGGGCCGGGCCGGGCCGTCAGCGGCAGCCCGGTGTATGTCTCCGACAAACCCGGCAGCCACGATTTCGACCTGCTTCGGAAGCTGGTGTTGTCCGATGGCTCCGTCCTGCGGGCTGATCTGCCGGGCCGGCCGACCCGCGACTGCCTGTTCCATGACCCGACCCGCGAAGATGTCCTGCTGAAGATCTTCAACCGCAACGGTGCGGCAGGAGTGATCGGCGTTTTCAATGCTCGGTACGACAAAAACAAAGATCTGCCGCCGATCTCCGGCCATGTCTCTCCCGCCGATGTGCTGGGCCTGCGGGGTGATCGATTCGCCATGTACGCCCATTCGTCGGCTGAGCTTCGTACTCTCACGCGCTCCGATGTTTGGGAGCTGTCTCTGCCGCCGCTGACCGCTGAAGTCTTCACGATTGTTCCGATTGGCGACCATGGCATCGCGCCGATTGGCCTGACGGATAAGTTCAACTCAGCCGGCGCAGTGACACTGCATGGCCCGCGCGATGGTGGGTATGAGATTACTCTGCGCGGTGAAGGCCCGTTTGCCGCCTGGTGCGCTTCGGAGCCAAGCCGCGTTCAAATGAATGGGGAAACACTGCCGTTTTCTTACGATGCTGCGACGCATCTGCTGTTGATAACCACATCTCGTGCTGGGATAGTGCGAATCGACGGCCTAAGCTAGCTGAAGATCAAAACCACGCACCCTAGAAAGAAGACCTATGCCCATTAACTTTGACCTGCTCAAAAAGCTTTGTGAGACACCCGGTATTTCCAGCCGGGAAGACCAGGTCCGCGACTTAGTGATCGAAGAACTCCGGCCCCTGACCGATGAGATCAGTGTCGACACGCTCGGCAATGTGATTGCCATCAAAAAAGGCAACGGCGGCCCCCGTGTCATGCTGGCCGCGCACATGGACGAAATCGGGTTCCTGGTCAAGTTCGTCGATGACAAAGGCTTCCTGCGCCTGCAGCCGGTCGGCGGCTGGGACCCGCGCACGATGGTCGCCCAGCGGGTGCATGTCCACGGCTACGCCGGGCAGACACTTCTGGGAACGCTGATGCCGGCCGCTAAACCGATCCATCTGCTGAATGCCGACGATATCGGAAAGCCGCCGAAGATCGACGAATTCTTTGTCGACTTAGGTCTGCCGGGCACAGAAGTCAAAGCGCTTGTCGAGATCGGCGACATGGTGACCATGGCCCGGACTACCGAGCAAATCGGAAACAACATTGTCAGCAAATCGCTCGACGACCGTCTCAGCGTCTTTGTCATGATCGAAGCACTGCGGGCGATTGGGCCGCATGAAGCTGAGATCATCGCCGTCGCAACGACTCAGGAAGAAGTCGGCCTGCGTGGTGCGACCACGGCGGCTTATGCCCTGGAACCTCAGATCGGCATCGCACTTGATGTCACGCTCGCGAACGATTTTCCGGGAACATCGGAGCAGGATCAGGTGACGCGCCTCGGCGAAGGGGCTGCGCTGAAGATCATGGACTCGTCGACACTCAGCCATCCCAAGCTGCTGCGCCATTTCCGGGATTTGGCTGAGAAGCACGGCATCAAGCACCAGCTTGAGATTCTGTCACGCGGCGGAACCGATGCCGGCGGGATTCAGCGCTCCCGCGCCGGTGTCCCGACATTCACTCTATCCCTGCCGACCCGCTACATCCACACCGTCAACGAAATGGCAAGTGTCGCCGACATCGAAGCTGCTACCGCGCTGCTGGCCCGTTACTTGGAAGACGCCCACAACGGCAAATATGACTGAGTTACTCCTTAGCCACGGCAGCGGTTTCTTTTTTGGAAACCGCTGCTGTTATGGTTCCTCGCAAAATAAATATCAGGTATTACGCAGAGGAGCCACGGAATAAATTCCGAGGCTGGAAAGTGCTCGGTGTCGCGGCGACACAAGAGGAAGAACCTTCGGACATCTCCGTTCTTTCGTCCCCTGGACGATGGGCTTTTCTGAGCCTCGGAATTTATTCCGTGGCATCGTGTTCCGTGGCTTCTCTGCGTAACGCCCGTAATTGACAGGGATTGTGCTGTGAACTTTTATACATATTTGCTTTTGGCCGTCGGCGGGGCATTGGGGACAATGGCCCGTTATTTTGTTTCTTCCGCAGCACTGCCGTTCAGCAAAAATCTGCCCTGGGGAACGATCCTGATCAATATTCTCGGCTCGTTTGTCATCGGCTTTTTTGGAACACTGACGCTGGCGCATGGCCGGTTTCCCATTTCGGAAAATGCACGGCTTTTTGTCATGGTCGGCATCTGCGGCGGCTTCACGACTTTTTCCTCATTCAGCCTACAAACGCTTGACCTGCTTCGGGGCGGTTCCGTCGGTCGTGCCCTGACAAATATTTTACTGTCGGTAGCGCTGTGCCTTTGCGCGGTCGCGGTTGGTCATTTTCTCGCATCCCATCTCAACGGCGGCGCGACACAAATCGCTCAAACCCGTCTGGAAGAAGAAGCTTGATGGTTTAGTGTTACACGCAGCGGGGGTTTGGGTACTGTTGCAACACAAAGGTAGGAAGTATCCAAAATGAGTGTAACCCGAGAGATCGGCCCGAGTGAGCGTGTCGGCATTTATGTCGTGCCGGACAATGAGCTTGCAATCGGCAGTACGTTGGGTGGGCCAAAGGCGGCCTGCATTATCAAAGCCACTGGGGCGGTTCAAGTCGTCTATTCGATTGACATCGGACAGGCTTTGTTTGGGACTGTAGTGCTGCGTCATTACGATGCCTCGACGGGAATGCATCTGGCCCAGGATCAGCCCGGCAATTTTCTGATAAACCCGGAGCATCAGGAGCATCGCTTTGGCCTGCCGCCGGGCCTTTCCGTCCGTGAGACGATCTTTGTTCTGAACGGCAAGCCGCAGGCCAATGGGGAGGTGGACCCGCCTGGTGTTTATCTTGCGGTCGAGCTGCATAACGACGGCACCGAGACTGCCCAGATCATGACCTATGCCTATGCTGATCTGCGGGGCAATACCGGGCATGATGTCGTGGCTGAGTATGACGACGGCCTGAACGCTCTGGTCGCGTGGAACGCCGCTCAGCCCGATTGGGTACGGGTTTTCGGCTGCTCCGATAAGCCCGATAGCTACGAAACAACGCTCGATTATGGCCGGGCTGTCGCGGATGTCTCTCCTGGGCCACTTTCCAGCAAAACCGATGCGCCGACCGATCCGCTGGGTGTCCTGCAGCATCAGCGGACAATTCAGCCCGGTGAGGCGGCGCGTTTTTACTATTTGCTGTCGTTCGGCAGCGGTCGCAGTGCAGCGGAAGCAAATTACCGGGCCTGCCCGCCCTCGGATGAGGCGCTGGAAAAGACAAAGTCCTACTACGCAGAGATTCTAGGCCGCTCCGTGCTGATGACCCCGAACCCGGAAGTCAATCGCGGCGTCCTCTGGGCGAAAGCCAACATGATGCGGACCCTGGTTAAAGCGCCGACCGGCTGGTGTTTTGTCAATGACCCGACGCGCTCTAACAACAGTGTCGGGCGAGACACGGCCTGGTTTGCCTTCGGCGGGGATTATTTCAACCGTGAGTTTGTCCGAGAATCGCTTCTGGCGTATGTGCATAACCAGGAAGACAACGGCAAAGTCGTCGAGTATTACGACATTCGTAATGGCAAGACTGCCGACTACGATCTCAATATCAACGACAACACGCCGCTGCTCGTGCTTGCCCTCTGGCACCATTATAATACGTCGGGCGACGAAGATTTTCTCAGCGAGACGTACCCGGCTGCCGTGAAAGCAGTCCGTTATATCTTGTCCCAGCGCAACGATCAGGGGCTTGTCTGGTGCACTGCGACCGGGACTTCAGATTGGGGCATTATCGGGTGGCGCAATGTCATCACGAATTACCGATTGTCCGGGGCCACCACAGAGGTCAATTCCGAGTGCTATGCTGCACTTCTGACCGCGTCGCATATGGCCCGAGTTTTAGAGAAGCATGATGAAAGCATGGAGTTTCTGAGTGAAGCGGAAACTCTGAAGACTGCTATCAATACTTATCTCAAGAACCCGGACAATGGCCTCTACTATCTGAACATCGATATCGACGGCCATCCGCGGACTAATATCACGTCTGATCTGGTGTTTCCTGTCATGTTCGGCGTTGCCGACGACCAGACTTCGGCTCAAATCATCAGCCGTCTCAGCGATGCAGACTTCTGGACGGCGGCAGGAATACGCACGACTCCCCGGGATGCGCCCGACTACGACCCGAATGGGACAAACAACGGGCCTTACGGCCTCCTGGGCGGCGTCTGGCTCGGCTGCTCATTCTGGTTTGCCTTTGCCGCCGCCCGCTACAACCCGGAGTTCATGGACAGGGCGCTTTCAGACTCCTTCAAGAACTTCTCGATGGACCCGCGCCGCAACAACACTGTCCCTGGTCAGTTTTCCGAGTGGCTGCATGGCGAGACACTGACCAACGAAGGCATGATGCTCTCGCCCTGGGACCCGCCCCGCTACCTCTGGGCGGCCATGGAAGGCGTGGTCGGGCTGGACCCGTCGGGAGATGGCGTCTCGCTGCATCCCCGGCTTTCGAGCGACTGGAAATGGCTGGCGGTCCAGAACCTGCCGTACCGTCAGCGGCATCTGACCTACTTTGCGGCCCGAACTCCTGAGCTTCGCATCTACGCAAACTTCCAGCCCCACGGCTCGCCTCCCTATGACGATTACGATGACGACATCAGCGATCAAGTCCAGGCGGGGCTTGATAGTGTCTGCGTGTTGGGCCTGCGCTCGGGAGATCGCCTGGTTTTGTTCGCGGGTAATACCAGTGAACAGACTGTGAATACGTCTTTGCGTGTCCGAGTCCCTCTGTCGGGAAAATACCGGACACGGGTCTATGAAAGCCTTCTCGGTGAGTGGACCGATCATGGCCTTCTTCCCGCCGCGCAGTTCCAGCAGGGCCATGTCTTGAAGATCGAGCGCAAAGGCTTCTGCCTGCTGGAGCTTACACAAGAGGTTTAGAGAGCTGGGCGGCTGAAGCCACGGCAACAAAAGCGCAAAGTCCACCTGCGTGGACTAATACGGAACTTCCATATTAACCTGCGAAGGCAGGTTTTGTGAACTTGTTGCCGCGACTTCAGTCGCCTGCTTGTTGCAATGATGTTTAATAATCAGTTATAATGACTATATAGTAACATGATGGTTTTAGATCGGAAGTCACTTACGATGCCTCTCGCAGAAATACCTACGCTTGCTGCCGAAGTTCCACGCACGAAGCGTGCCCCTCTGCCTGCTAGTTTGTCTGTGTGGACCGGGTATCTTCTGGGCCGGGCGACAGATCAAAGCCGGGAATATTTTGAGGCACTGGTCAAGCCGCTCGGCATCGGACGGCGGCATTTCAGCGTTCTCGCCGTGCTGGGTGAAGAAAAACCATTGTCTCAGGTGGAAATGAGCGAGAGATTGGGTATTGACCGCAATACCATGGTGCTTTTGCTGGATGATCTGGAAGGCAAAGCACTGGTGACACGCCGCCGCGACCCGTCGGACCGCCGGGCTCATCTGGTCACCCTGACGGATGCTGGCCGAGATACTCTCGCCAAGAGCATTGAAGCGGCACGGCGTACCAACGATGAAGTATTCGCGCCTCTGTCTCCTGAAGAGCGCACACTTTTACATTCGTTACTCAGCCGTTTATTTTAACCAATCCACAAATGAGGCCAATCATGGCATTAGAAATCAAGCGAGAGCGGCGGGAGGAGATCACTGCTCCTGCCCTAGAAAATAAGCCCAGTCCGGCGGTTTCGGTGAACGACGTGACGGCTGCGGTCAGTGCCCACCGATGGTGGATTTTGATCGGTCTGATCATGGCGGCGGCGCTGGAGATTCTAGACACGACGGTCGTCAATGTCGCCCTGCCGCAGATGTCCGGTAATCTGGGGGCGACCACCGACGAAATTGCCTGGGTGTCCACGGGGTATATTCTCAGCAACGTCATTGTGCTGCCGATGACCGCCTGGCTATCCGGGCGCTTTGGGCGCAAGCGGTATCTGATGGCGTCGATTCTGATCTTCAATATCGCTCGCTTTATGTGCGGCCTTTCGGACAGTCTGGGCGAGATCATCTTTTGGCGGCTCATTCAGGGAGCGGGCGGGGCGGCGCTGATTTCGACGGCGCAGTCGACACTGGTGGAGATATTCCCGCGCAGTCAGATCGCGACGGTGCAGGCGATCTTTGGTCTGGGCCTGATCGTGACACCGACACTTGGGCCGGCGCTCGGCGGCTTTCTCACGGACAATTATAGCTGGCGGATGATCTTCTTTATCCATGTCCCGCTCGGGATCGCGTCACTGACTATGGTCGGTCTGTTCTTACAGGACTCGATCCATCAGAAGCGGGTCAACACGGTGGACGTGCCGGGGATCGCGATGCTGGCGGCGGGGATGGGGTCACTGCAATATGTGCTGGAAGAGGGGGAGCGCTACGACTGGTTTGACAATGGCTGGATCACACGTCTGACCATCATCGCAGTCGTTTCGCTGTCAGGCTTTGTCTTCTGGGAGCTTTCGTCACGCAATAAAGCGCCGATCTTGGATTTGCGTGTCCTGAAAGACCGAGGTCTGGCAGGGTCCGTCGTGCTCGGATTGGTGCTGGGCTTCGGGCTTTACGGCGGCGTCTTTATCTATCCGCTGTTTGTCCAGAACATTCTCGGCTTCTCGCCGACCACGACAGGGCTGGCGCTCATGCCGGGCGGCTTAATGACAGCCGTAGCTGTTGTGATCTGTGGGCGGCTGCTGCAGCGCGGCTTCGATGCCCGTATTTTGATCGTCATAGGCATGTTTATCTACATGGGCGCGATGTGGCTGCTGGGGCATCTGACCACAATCAGCGGCCAGGCAGACACGCAGCTTGGACTGATGGTGCGCGGCTTCGGCCTCGGGCTAGTCTTTATTCCCATTCAGACAGTCGCGTTTGCCGGGCTGCAAGGGGCGCAGATTGCCCAGGGGTCGGCACTCTATAACCTGATGCGTCAGCTTGGCGGCTCATTTGGGATTGCTGTCTTGAACACGTACATCACGAATATGACTGCATACCATCGTGCAGACATCGTTTCCAGCCTCCACAATGGTAACCAGGTCTTCCAAGATCGCCTGAACGGGATTGCTGGAGCCTTTATCAGCAATGGTTACAGTCAGGTCACGGCGCAGGCTGCCGCTCTGCGTGTGCTGGACCGGACAGTAGAAGCGCAGGCGTCGACCATGGCGTACAACAATGCCTTTATTCTGCTGGGCCTGACTTTCCTGGTGGCCCTGCCGACCGTGCTGATGCTCCGCAAGCCCAAACGCGGCGCGGCCCCTCCGGCAGAAGCGCATTAGAAGAACCCCTCCCGCCTTGCTTCGCAGGGTCCCTCCCCTGTTAGGGGAGGGCCTCAGAAAGTGCAAGATAAGAAAAAGACCCATAGGGGGGGCAAGCCCAGCCCCTATGCTCAGGCTGTGTCTCTACTCTGAAAGCCCTTCCCTAACAGGGGAGGGACCCTGCGAAGCAAGGCGGGAGGGGTTCTTGACTTCTTATCCGCCTTTAGGCTACAATACCAAAAATTGAAGACCGCTGGGGGTGCCGACTCTATCGAAAGAGTTGGCTGAGAGGCTATTGCCAACCCCACGAACCTGATCCGGGTCATGCCGGCGTAGGGAAGCGGAGGATCGGCTCATTTGCACTTTCTAAGCAGTAGGCCGCCGCCCCCACTTTCTGAGGCGGCGGCCTATTTTGCGTCTGCTCTCAGACGCTTCGCAAAGAAAGAGCTATGAAAACCAATTCCGAACTATTCGTTCCGCACCGCCGAGCTTTCACGCTGATCGAGCTTCTCGTGGTCATCGCCATTATCTCGATTCTTGCTGCGATCTTGTTTCCCGTCTTCCAGCAAGTCCGCGAGAATGCACGGCGCACGGCCTGTATCTCGAATGGACGTCAAATTGGGCTTGCCGTTATTCAGTACACGCAGGATTACGACGAGACCATGCCGATCTTCCAGGCCTACAATACGGCGGCTTCGGGCGGTGCGCCGGGAGCGGCGGGGCATAAAGGGGTCGAAGACGAGCTTGCGCCGTATACAAAAGCCACTGATCTGTTCAAGTGCCCGGATGACAGCGGCGGGCCGACCACCGCCGGCAAGAGCTATCATGATACGTATGGCTCGTCTTATCGGTTTACTCAGGCCTGCTATACGATTATGGGCGGCGTGAACGGTTCCTACGAAGATGACGCGGAAATGGATGATCCGACAGCGATGGCGACTTTAGGGTATCCCGCTGCCACTCCGCATACCGTCACGAACGCTCAGTTTGTCGTGCCGTCCGATACCCGCATCATGCGGGACGAAATGATGCCGTGGTTCAGCCCCGCTGCCGACCCCGGCGGCAATCTCTATGGCTACGCAAATGGCTACTACCAGCAGTGGCATCCGGGCGGTGCAACGCTTATCTTTGCCGACGGTCACGCGAAATTCCTTACCTCGGCAGCCGCTTTCAATCAGGTAGACGCCACACCTGATGGACATGGTTTCAATGACATCAACTCGGCCACCGGAGCGCGGTATTATTATGGGTACGACTAGGCAGCCATGCGCGTTTTAATCTTAGCCAACGGCGAACCGCCGTCCCAAATTCTGCTGGCCCGGCTTGCCGCCGAACACGATTTATTTATTGCCGTAGATGGAGCCGTGCGAACGGGGTCTGTCCTGGGGCAGATGCCGGGTATCGTCTCGGGTGACTTCGATTCTGTCAGCATGGAAGAGGCTCGACAGCTCTTCCCGCAGGCTGAGTGCATTGTGACGCCTGACCAGAACTTCACCGATCTGGAAAAAGCATTCCAGATCGCGCTGAACCGGGGCGGGACCAGTGTTACAATCGCAGGGGCGGCGGGGCGGCGCATTGACCACACCCTCGGCAATTTCAGCCTGCTGCTGCGCTGGCGTCTCGACCTGCCGGGGATGCCGGTGATGATTGTCGCGGACGGTTCGGAAGTGCGGGCTTTGACTGGAGAAATGACATTGGAAACGGAAATTGGTGATGCCGTCTCGCTTCTGTCGTTTGATGGATTAGCACGGGTAAGTATTGAGGGCGTTCGGTGGCCGCTGACCGATCATAGGCTGGCAATCGGGGTCGGAGGGCTGCTGAACGAGGCAGTCGCGGACCGTGTCACTCTAAAGGCTGAGGGCGGGGTCGTACTCGTCTGCCATCTCAGCGCAGCTTTGAGGAGACACGGATGACGCCTGACCTGCGGGCGGCGTTCGCGCCGATAGACTGGGCGATACTCGCTCTCTACTTTGTATTTCTGCTGACTGTCGGCTTTTGGAAGCGGCGGCAGACGACCGAGGATTATGTCATTGCCGGGCGCAGCCTCGGCCTGCCGGTCTTTGTGGCGACACTGGTGGCGACCTGGTACGGCGGCATTCTCGGACAGGGCGAGTTCGTTTATGATAACGGCCTGCTGGCGTGGACGACGAACGGGCTGCCGTATTACGTCTTTGCCCTGCTGTTTGCCCTGTTTCTCGCAAAGCGGGTCCGTCTTGGCGCGGTCAGCATCTATACGATTCCCGATAAGCTGGCGGCGGCTTATGACAAAAAGACGGCACTGCTGGGTGCGGTCTTTGCGTTCTTGTATGCAGCCCCGGCGACTTACGTGCTCATGGCCGGGACGATCCTGCATATTTTATTCGGCTGGCCGCTGCTGTATGCGATGCTGGCAGGGATCGTGTTCTCGGTTGTCTATGTCTTTCGCGGCGGTTTTCTGTCGGACGTGCGGGTAAATGTCCTCCAATTCCTGCTGATGTTCGCGGGCTTCGGGACCTCTGCCTGGCTGTGCCTGACAAAGCTGGACGGGCTAGCGTATCTCAATGCGCCGGGCCATCTGCCGCCGACGCATTTGAAGCTGCTGGGCGATCAGCATCTGGGCTATGCCGTCGTCTGGTTCTTTATCGCACTGGTCACGCTGACCGATCCGGGGTTCCATCAGCGCTGCTACGCCGCAAAGACTCCGCGTGTGGCCGCGCTGGGAATTGGGCTGGCCGTGCTCTGCTGGATGGTCTTCGATGCACTGACCACGACCACTGGTCTGTTCGCGCGGGCGTTAGTGCCGGGACTGACCGACTCGAAGATGGCCTATCCTGCCTTGGCGGAGCATATCATGCCGCCGGGGATCAAGGGACTGTTTTATGTCGGAATGCTGGCTCCGGTCATGGCAAGCATTGTTTCCTACACGTTTATCGCGGCCATGACAATCGGCAGGGACTTTATCTGGCGTCTTCGAGCTGATACCGACGACCGCAACCTGCCGGCGTACACGCGACTGGGACTGGGTCTGACTTCGGCAGTCGCTATTTTGATCGCCTTCGCGATTCCCTCGGTCGTCAATCAGTGGTACTTTTTCGGCAGTATTCTTGTACCGGGTCTGCTGATTCCTCTGCTCGGAGCCTATGCGACTACGCCGCGCTGGAAGGCGCCTGCCGATTTTGCGTTCGCCTCCATGCTGCTGGGAGCTTCTGTATCCTTCGCTTGTCTTCTGTGGGGGTGGGGGCATGGCGGCTTCGACAATCCGCAATTCCTGCTGAACTGTCAGCCGATGTACCCCGGTCTTTTGATCGCCGCCCTGGTTTACGGTTTGGGCCTGCTGAGAACCGGCCCCGCAGATATGCAATAATAGCCCCATGCCGCCTCTGCTTCAAGTCCGCGATTTGACCATCACTGCTGCCGGAACCCCGCTCCATACTCATCTCTCTCTGACCCTTTCGGCGGGGGATCTGGTCGCTGTCACCGGGCCGTCGGGCACGGGCAAAACGACTTTGCTGCGGACGATCTGCGGGCTGCAAGACCCTGATGCCGGGACGATCCTGCTGGAAGCCAGGGACGCAGACGCCTGGGGCTGGCCCGAGTTTCGACGGAAGGTGCTGCTGGTCAGTCAGAAGCCCATTCTGCTGAATATGACGGTCGAAGAGAATTTACGTCGTCCTTTCACTTATCATGCTGCCACATCTCCATTCCCCGAACAGACTGCCCGGCATCTCCTTGACGAACTCGAAGTTGGCGCGGACCGTCTTGACCAGACGGCGCAGACACTGTCAGTCGGGCAGCAGCAGCGCGTCTCGCTGATCCGGGCGCTGCTTCTGGAACCGTTAGTGCTCTGCCTGGACGAGCCGACCAGCGCCCTGGATCCGGACTCCTCCGAGCGTGTTCAGCATCTTATCAGCCGCCTGGCTGCCGAGCGTGGTTTAGCAGCGCTGATCGTCACTCACAGCCCGCAGCAGGCGGAGACTTGGTGTTCCCGGCGGATAGAATTGCCTGCAAAGCCGCAGGCAAGGGGCGGCGCATGACAGTTCAGCCGATCAGCTTTTTACAGATTGCGATAGCCACGCTGCTGGTCGTGTTCTGCGGCCTTATCAGCTTTGCGTTCCGGCTGCGCCTGGAAAAACAGCTTGCCATTGCGTCGGCCCGGACTATTATTCAGCTTCTGCTGGTCGGGTACGTGCTGAAATATGTCTTTGTGCTCAAAAGCCTGCCGCTGATTATCGGGCTGGCTCTGCTCATGGTCGGGTTTGCCAGCCGGGCAGCGACCGGGCGCTCGGCCTACTCTTACCGGGGCATATTCGCGCATTCGTTTTTGTCGCTTGCCGTTAGCGGTCTTTTGACCACCTATATAGTCACGGCGGCGATTATCGAAGTGCATCCCTGGTACCGCCCGCAGTATCTGGTGCCGCTGCTGGGGATGATTCTCGGCAACTGCCTGACCAGCATTTCGATCACAATGGATCAGCTTTTAAGCGATGTTGTTCTGCGTCGGCCCGAGATCGAGATGGAACTGTCGCATGGGGCGTCGGCTTGGGAAGCGGCGCATGGCCCCTTGCAGAGTGCTGTCCGGCGCGGCATGGTGCCGACCATCAACAGTATGCTGGTGGTCGGCATCGTCTCCCTGCCGGGCATGATGACCGGGCAGATCCTGGCGGGCAGCGATCCGTTGCAGGCGGTGAAGTACCAGATCGTCGTCATGTTCATGCTGGCCGCGTCGACCGCGCTCGGGTGCATGCTGATCGTGCTGCTGGCGTACCGGCAGTTGTTCAATTCACGGCATCAGTTGGAAGAGCGCCGCGTCCTTCCAAACAAAAAGTCAGCTTCGTGAAGCCCGTATCTCTGCCTCTTGTGCTGAGTGCCTCAAATGCCGATAGAATAAACAATCGGTTCTGCATTTGAGATATTTATGACTTTTGACAGCTCGACAACAATAATTGAGATGTTCGAAGCGCAGGCCATTCGCGTTCCTGCGGCAGCCGCAGTCGTGACTGCCGCAGGAACGCTGACTTATGCCACGCTTCAGGCGCAGTCGAATCAACTGGCACGGGCACTGCTGGGGTTTGGCGCGAGTTCAGAGACGCCGGTTGGAGTGTGTCTTGAGCGTTCTCTGTCGATGCCGGTCGCACTGCTGGGTATTCTGAAAGCGGGATCGGGGTATCTTCCGCTCGACCCTTCGTATCCCCAATCCCGCCGTGATTTCATGCTCAGTGATGCCGGGGTGAAGTTAGTGGTGACACAGCAGTCGCTTCAATCTCAGATTCCCGCTTCTGTCGAAACTCTCTGCTTAGACACGGACTGGCCGATTACTGCCGGGCATATCAGCGTCAGCTTTGAGTCTCTGCCGCCCGGCACGGACGGTTTGTTCTACGTTATTTACACGTCCGGCTCAACGGGAACGCCGAAGGGTGTCAGGATGGGACGCCGTGCTATCGCCAATCTGGTGGACTGGCAGATCAAGACCAGTTTCAGGCCGGATGCGCGGACGGCCCAGTTTGCAGCGCTAGGGTTCGATGTCTCGGCTCAGGAAATCTTCGCGACACTCTGCGGCGGCGGAACTCTTTTTATTGTACCGGAGCCTGTGCGCCCTGATCCGTCTGGTTTGGTGGGTTTTTTGCAGGAGAACGCAGTTCAGCGGCTTTTTCTGCCGTTTGTCGCGCTGCAGCAGCTTGCAGAAGCGGCAGCGAACCAGCCCGGCAGTCTGTCTGCCCTGCGGGAAGTCATCACGGCCGGCGAACAGCTCAAGATCACGCCTGCGATTCGGTCATTCTTCGAGCGCCTGCCGCGCTGTACGCTGCACAACCATTACGGGCCATCGGAGACCCATGTCGCCACAGCTTACACGCTTTCCGGTCCGCCTGCCGGCTGGCCTGCATTGCCATCAATCGGCAAGGCAGTTGCTAATATGCAGGTTCATGTCAGAGAAGAAGAGCTATATCTGGGCGGCGTTCAGCTTGCTGAAGGGTATCAGGGACGGCCTGACCTGACTGCGGAGCGTTTTGTCACCGGTCTGCCGGGCACGGACACGAGCACACGCTGGTACAAGACCGGTGACCGTGTCCGTGTCAGTGCAGAGGGAGAATTAGAGTTTTTAGGCCGGGCCGACGGTCAGCTCAAGATACGCGGCTTCCGTGTCGAGCCGGGCGAAGTCGAGACATCGCTGTTAGAGTATCCCAGTATCCGTCAGGCAGCGGTCAGCGCACACGAGTTCGGACCGGGCGATACTCGGTTGATCGCGTATGTCACCGCGACCGAGCCGATACCTGCCGACACGCTGCGTCTGTTTTTAGAATCGCGTCTCCCCGAAGCGCTTGTGCCGTCCCGCTTTGTCTTTTTAGAGTCCCTGCCGCTGACACCCAGCGGCAAAGTCGACAGATTGGCTCTGCCGAAACCATCATCGGAGCGGCCCGAATTGGGAACGACCTATGCCGAGCCGATGCCGGGCTTAGAAAAGTCAATCGCGCTCATCTGGCAGGAGATACTCGGTATCTCGCCCATTGGAGCCACCGACAGCTTTTTTGACCTCGGAGGCCGGTCCCTGCAGATGGTGCAGGTGCATCAAAAGCTTCGTGAAAGCGTGGTGCCGGATGCCGAGATCACTGTTCTTTTCCAGTATCCGACGATTCGAGAATTGGTCAACTACTTGACGGAGGGTGAGAAAGCCAGCGTCAAAGCCGCACCGCGCACGGAGCGTGGGCCGCTGGATGCCATCGCGATTGTCGGTCTTGCGGGACGTTTTCCGGGTGCTGCGAACGTGGCAGAGTTCTGGGAGAACTTGAAAAACGGAGTCGACTCGATCACGCACTTTTCGAATTCCGAGCTTGCTGCTGCCGGGATTTCTTCGGAGCAGCTTGCCGACCCGGACTATGTCAAAGCGCGGGGAATGCTGAAAGATGCCGACCTGTTCGATGCGGCATTCTTCAGCATTCAGCCGAAAGAAGCGGACGTTCTGGACCCCCAGCATCGCCTCTTTTTGGAGTGTGCCTGGGAAGGCCTCGAAGATGCTGGGTGTGACCCCGAAACTTACCCCGGCACCGTGGGAGTGTGGGCGGGAAGCAGCCTGAACACGTATCTGCTTTCCAATCTGTGCGGGACACGGGCCGAGGTCGAAGAGCTGGTCCAAACTTATCAAGTCGGCAACTATCCGATCTTGGCCGGGAACGACAAAGATTTCCTGCCGACGCGCGTCTCTTTCAAGCTGAACCTCAAAGGGCCGAGTATGTCCATAGGAACCGGCTGCTCGACTTCGCTGGTAGCAGTGGCTCAGGCCTGCCAGAGTTTGCAGGCCCATCAGTGCGACATGGCGCTTGCCGGGGGCGTTTCCGTGGCGTTCCCGCAGGAGCGCGGCTACCAGTATCAGCCCGGCGGCATGGTCTCGCCGGACGGCACCTGCCGGGCATTCGATGCCGAGTCTCAGGGGACGGTCTTCGGCGGTGGGGTAGGGGTCGTTGTCCTGAAGCGGCTTGCCGATGCGCTTGCCGAAAACGATACGATCTACGCAGTCATCAAAGGCCATGCCCTGAACAACGACGGCGCACAGAAAGCCAGTTACACGGCTCCCAGCGCCGACGGTCAGGCGGAAGCCATTGCAATGGCTCAGGCCATGGCGGGGTTCGATGCCGAAACCATCAGCTATGTCGAAGCACACGGCACGGCGACACCGCTTGGGGACCCCATCGAGATCGCCGGACTGACCAAAGCGTTCCGGCGAAGCACAGACAAAGTCGGTTTCTGTGCTCTCGGCTCGGTCAAGCCCAATACAGGGCATTTAGAGGCGGCGTCGGGTGTGACCGGCCTTATCAAGACCGCGCTGGCCCTGAAGCATAAGCTGCTGCCGCCGATGGTGCATTTCCAGTCGCCAAATCCACGCATCGATTTTGCCCGAAGTCCCTTCTATGTCAATGCCGTGCTGACCGACTGGCCTGCCGGGGATGGCCCGCGCCGGGCCGGAGTCAGCTCCTTTGGGGTCGGCGGCACGAACGCTCATGTCGTGCTGGAAGAAGCGCCGCTCGTGCCTGAAACGCAAGAGTCGCGAAGCGACTGGCATCTGCTGACGCTTTCGGCCCGGACGGAGAAGGCGCTGGACGCGGCGACCGATAACCTGGCGCGTCATCTGCGGACCCATCCTGAATTCTCGCTTGCTGATGCGGCCTACACGCTGCAAACGGGCAGGCGAGCGTTTGCACATCGCCGAACTCTGGTTAGCCGAACCGTCGCCGAGGCTGCCGCTGCGCTGGAGACGCGCGATGCCAATCAAATCGTCAGCAAGACGCTCACCGGGCAGCCGCGCTCAGTCGCATTTCTGTTTCCCGGTCAGGGGTCCCAGCAGGTCAACATGGGCCGGGAGCTTTATGAGACGCAGCCTGTGTTCCGGGCACATGTCGACGACTGCTGCGACATCTTGAAGCCGCTGCTCGGGCTGGATCTGCGCGAGACACTTTATCCAAGCGCTGACAAAGATGGCGAGGCGCAATTACGGCTGAACCAGACCGCTCTTGCCCAGCCTGCCCTGTTTGTGTTCGGCTACGCGCTGGCGAAGCTCTGGATGGCCTGGGGCGTGTCGCCGTCGGCGATGCTGGGGCACAGTGTCGGGGAATATGTCGCGGCCTGCCTGTCCGGCGTCTTCAGTCTTGCAGACGCATTGACAGTGCTGGCGGGCCGGGCACGTCTGATGCAGTCTCTGCCGCCCGGTGCGATGCTGGCGGTTCGTCAGCCCACATCGGATATCCAGCGTTTACTAGGCCCCTCGGTTTCACTGGCCGCGATCAACAGCCCGGCCCTCAGTGTCGTTTCCGGCCCGACTGACGCGATTGAAGCGCTGGAAGCCCAGCTCACTCACAACGGCGTGGCCTGCCGACGTCTGCCGACTTCCCACGCATTCCACTCGGCCATGATGGACTCGATTTTGGACGAGTTCACGGAAATAGTGCGGAGTGTCCCGCGTCATGCCCCAATGCTGCCGTTCGTCTCCAATCTGTCTGCGGACTGGATCACGGAAGCCCAGGCGACTGATCCCAAGTACTGGGCAAGCCATCTTCGCTCGACGGTACGGTTTGCCGACGGGGTCGCGACACTGCTGTCCGATCCGAACTGCCTGCTGCTGGAAGTCGGCCCTGGGGTCACGCTTGCGCCGTTTGTCCGTCAGCACCCGCTGAAAACGGCAGGGCACGAAGTGGTCGCCTCGCTGGATGGCGGCAAAGCCAAGCTGCCTGGTGATGCCGCCTGCCTTGCCAGTGCTGGTCGCCTCTGGCTGGCCGGAGTTTCGATTGACTGGAACACTCTTACTTTCGGGCAAGCGCACCGCCGCGTTTCCCTGCCGACTTATCCGTTTGAGCGCACGCGCCACTGGGTCGAGCCTCCACGGATCTCTCCTGAACCACGTTTAGAGACGTTACTACCTATGTCTGATATTGCTGCACCAATTGCCATTGCACCGAGCCAGGCCCGGTCTGAACGCATTCTAGAAACGCTGCGAACGCTGCTGCATGAGCAGTCGGGTGTGCCACTAGATGCCATCGTGCCCGGCACGACATTTTTAGATATGGGCTTTGACTCGCTGTTTCTGACCCAGGCCAGCCAGGCCATCGGCCGCAAGTTCGGGGTCAAAGTGACGTTCCGAACACTGCTGGAAGATGCGCCCACCCCGGCATCTCTGGCAGAGCTTCTGGATCAGAAGATGCCGCCCGATCCTATCGTCGTGACTATCGCTCAGGCTCCAGCGGTACCCGCGCCGCTTGTCTCGGTGCCTGTTTCGACTCCCTCTTCAGCCACTGGTTTAGAGCAGATCATCAGCGTTCAACTGAAGCTTATGGCAGACCAATTGGAGCTTCTGCGCGGCGGCGCGGCTGCCCCATTGGCTATCAATCTGCCCCTGCCTGCTCTCATGGCTAGTTCTACTCCAGTGAATGGTTTCGTTCCCAATCTCGTACCCACTGCGTTTGGACCATACAAGCCTATCGATACTGCGCCCGGCGGCGGGCTGACGGCGCAGCAGCAGCGCTGTTTGGACAGCTTTATTGCAGATTATGTCAAACAAACGCCTGAGTCGAAGCGGCTGACTCAGCTTCACCGGCCCCATCTGGCCGACCCTCGGGCGGTGGCGGGGTTCAAAAATTACTGGAAAGAAATGGTCTATCCCATTGTCGCCGAGCGCTCCGCCGGGGCAAATATCTGGGACGTCGACGGCAACCGCTATGTCGACGTCACGATGGGATTTGGAACCAATCTGTTTGGGCACTCTCCAGCGTTTATCACCGAAGCCGTCCAGAAACAGCTTCCATTGGGGATCGAGATCGGGCCGCAGTCGCCGCTGGCCGGAGAAGTCGCGAAGCTGATCTGCGAGATGACGGGCATGGAGCGGGCTACCTTCTGCAACACAGGCTCCGAAGCGGTCATGGCAGCGATGCGGGCAGCACGGACAGTGACAGGCCGGACAAAGATCGTTTATTTCACGGGCGATTACCACGGTACATTTGACGAAGTCTTAGCACGGGCGAATGGGGCAGGGGATGAGCGCCGATCCGTGCCGATCTCGCCTGGAATCCCGTCCTGCATGACCGATGAGATTGTTATACTCGATTACGGCACACCCGAAACCCTGGAAACCCTGCGGAGGCTTGCCCCTGAGCTTGCAGCAGTGCTTGTCGAGCCGGTACAGAGCCGCCGCCCGGACTTGCAGCCGGCGGAGTTTCTGCGGGAAGTCCGCCGGATTACCGCAGATGCCGGTGCAGCTTTGATCTTCGACGAAGTCATTACAGGCTTCCGTATCCATCCCGGCGGCGCACAGGCCTGGTTCGGCATTCAAGCCGATATCGCTACTTACGGCAAAATCGTCGGCGGGGGGATGCCGATGGGCATTGTCACCGGCAAAGCCGAGTACATGGACGCGTTCGACGGCGGCCAGTGGCAGTTCGGGGATTCGTCGTGGCCGGAAGCGGGAGTGACGTTCTTTGCCGGGACATTTGTTCGCCACCCATTGGCGCTGGCGGCTGCAAAGGCGACATTGGAGCATCTGAAGGATGTCGGGCCGCACCTTCAGGAGAAGCTCAACGCCAGAACATCCGAGTTTGTCGGCACCGTCAACGCGAATTTTGAGCAAGCACAGGTTCCAATACGGCTGGTCAATTTCGGATCGCTGTTTTACTTCAAATTCGCCTCTGACCTGAAATGGTCGAGTCTGCTCTTTTTCTACCTGCGCTCCAAGAGTATCCATCTGTGGGAAGGCCGACCCTGCTTCTTGTCGACCGCGCACACGGAAGCCGACATTGCGCTGATTGTCACAGCGTTTCAAGAGAGCGTCACGGAGATGCAGGAGGGCGGGTTTCTGCCCGGTACTCCTCATACGCCGACATCTGAGAAGCCGCAGATCATTCCCTTGACGGAAGCGCAGCGCGGGGTCTGGCTGACGACTCAGATGGGCGCGGCGGCTTCCTGTGCGTTCAACGAATCGGTCATTTTAAATCTGATGGGAGCACTGGATCAAGCGGCTCTCAAACGTGCTGTTCACCAGACAGTCAATCGCCATGAAGCCTTGCGAACACGCGTGATGCCGACTGGAGAAAGTCAGCAGATCATGCCGCAGGTATCAATGGAGATTGCTTTGAATGATCTCTCAGCCCTGAGCTTTGAGGAGCGCGAAACGCGCGAAGCCGAGATCCTTGCGGCGGAAGCGCGTGAGCCATTTGATCTGATTCAGGAGCCGCTGCTGCGAGTCCGGCTGATCCACCGTGGCAGTGAGGAATACCGACTGGTGCTGACGGCTCATCATGTGGTCTGCGACGGCTGGTCGTTCGGTGTCCTGCTCTCCGATCTGGCGACGGCGTATACAAATAATCTCAGCCAGCAGTATGGAACGATGATGCCGGCAGCCTCGTTCCGAGAGTACGTTGCGAGACAGGATCCGGCGAACGCAGAAAAAGCAGAAAACCAGGCTTACTGGGTGGAGCAGCTTTCTTCTGCGGCCAGTGTGCTGCGGCTGCCGACTGATCGGACGCGGCTTGCTGTGCGGACATATCAAGGAGCGCGGGGCAGTCGGCGTCTGCCGACAGTTTTGACTGCCGCTCTCAAACAGCTTACCATTCGTTCTGGAACAACTCTGTCGGCGACGCTGCTTGCGGCCTATGCGCTCCTTCTGCATGGCCTTTCCGGGCAGGACGAAGCAGTGGTCTGGGTGCCGTCAGCAGGCCAGGCCCTGGAAGACGATCCAAAGTTAATCGGGCACTGTGTCAGCCTGCTGCCGATCCGTGTTCCCTCGTCGGTACGAATGAATTTTGCGGAGTACCTGGGTGCCACCCGGACAGCGCTGTTTGATGCGATGGATCATCAGCAGTATAGTCTGAACGGCTTGATGCAGGCGCTTGACCGACCAGTCCCAATCACGACGACCTTCAATGTCGACAAGTTTCCGACTGATCTTGTTTTCGGCGATTTGGACATAAAGATCGCGCATTCACCGCGTCTCTTCTTTCAGTTCGACCTAGGTTTAAATGTAATCGAAGAAGCGGAAGCGCTGGAGTTGGAATGTGACTACAATACCGATCTATTTGATGCCGCGACAATCGAGCGCTGGCTAGGTGATCTGGAAAGCCTGCTGGAAGCGGCTTCTTCAGATGCTTCCGTCGGCATTGCTTCCCTGACAGCTCATATGCGTCAGGACAGTATTCCTGCTCTATCAGAGAAAACAGCCATTCGGGGACCGATTCGCCTGGCAGCGCCGCAGACGGAAACAGAAACTCGGCTTGCCGTGCTCTGGCAGGAAGTATTGAGTGTTCCTGCTGTCAGTGTCACCGACAACTTCTTCGAGCTGGGCGGGTATTCTCTGCTGGCCCTGCGTTTATATGGGCGAATCGAGCAGGAATTCGGCGTGCGCCTTCCCCTGCCGACACTCTTTCAGGCCCCGACTTTAGAAAGTCTGGCCGAAGTCCTGAGCCGGGCTATTTCGCCAAATAGCGTATCGTCACCAAAAATCAACGCGGCCTTTGTCAATTCGACGCTGGTTCCGCTGCGCTCTTCCGGCAGCAAGCCGCCGCTGTACTGCATTCATCCTGACCATGGATTGGTGCTGTTTTATCAGGCCCTGGTCAACCGACTGCCGCCGGATCAGCCTGTCTACGGGCTGCAATCCGTTGGCGTCGACAGCAATGAGGCTCCGCTGACATCGCTGGAAGAAATGGCCGCGCGTTACCTTCGTGACATCCGGCGTTTTCAGCCGATGGGACCCTACCATTTAGGCGGTTACTCGCTCGGCGGCGTGGTCGCGGCAGAAATGGCCCGGCAGTTGCATGCCGAGGGGCAGCGGGTCGGCCTGCTGGCTTTGTTCGACGCTTATGCGCCGGTCGCATACCAGCAGAACCTGATCGACAAACCGCGTCTGCAGCGCATGGCCGGGCATTTGCAGCTTCTTCGAGGCAACTCCGCGAAAGAAGCACTGCATTCGCTGACCGAGAAAGCGCGGGAAGCGCTGCATGGCAAAAAAGCGGACTGGCAGAAAGCCGCTGAAGAGCTGGCCGGCAGCGTGGCCCCGGAGCGTCTGTCGGCGCTGAAAAATATCATTCTCGCCAATGAAGCGGCATTTTTCCGCTACGAAACTCAGCCCTGTCCGGCGCGGGCGACTTTGTTCCGGGCTGCCGAAGTCAGCGTCTTTGAAGAGCAGGATCCCTCTCTTTGGTGGGGCGATAATTTTACCGGCGGCTTAGAAATACACGATGTTCCCGGCGCTCATCTCACGCTTATGAATGAGCCCCAAGTACAGACGCTGGCGCTCACGCTGCAGCAATGTTTAGATGAGGCTGTACTTTGCCTTTAGAACTGCCGTCAATGCTGCTGCCGTCGGCGGGGGAAGTACATGTGTACCGCGTGAGCTTGGACCGGGAAGTCTCACTGCTTGAGCTGCTGTCTGAAGGCGAACGTGAACGGGCCGGTCGGTTCCATTTCGAGCGTGATGCCCGCCGCTGGATTGCTGGACGGACTCTGCTGCGCCGGATGCTGGAAAGGTATCTTGACACAGCCCCGAAGCAGCTTCAGATTGAGACTAATTTCTGGGGAAAGCCCGGCCTGCCCGGCTGCCCCCTTCGTTTTAATGTTACTCACTCCGGCGACACGGCACTGCTGGCGTTTGCCTGGCGGCAGGAAATCGGCATAGACATCGAGCGTTCACGGTGCGATTTTGATCCCCTGGCGCTGGCGGCACAGATCTGTTCAACGCAGGAACACGCCGCTCTACGCATTCTCCCTCCTGAACAGCAGCATTCAATGTTTTTGACGCTCTGGACCGGCAAGGAAGCGTATGTCAAGGCCAGAGGTGAAGGGCTGTCGTTTCCCCTCACTGAGCTGACACTTACCCCGCTTACTGGAACAGATCGATTTCATGTGCGGGATCTAGACCAGTCCAGCACCCAGCTTGAGATGTCTGTCTGCCGGTTGAACTTGGGCGAACTGTATTTTGGGGCTCTTGCTTTGGAGGGCCGGCTCACTCAGGTCCACAGCTTCGATCATTCTCATGCCCCCACAAATTAGCATTGTCATTCCGGCGTACAACGCAGAAGCCTATCTGGCATGGACTCTGGACAGTGTGCTCGCCCAGACAGTTACAGCCTGGGAGCTGTTGATTGTCGACGACGGCTCCGCCGATAGGACTGCGGCCATTGCCGAATTTTATGCCCGGCAGGACCCACGAATCTGTTTGATCTCTCAAGCCAATGCCGGGGTCTCCGCTGCCCGAAACTTCGGATTTGACAGGTCTGATCCTTCCACTGAATTTCTTATCTTTCTGGATGCCGATGATGTCTGGGAGCCCAGTGCTCTGGCTGTGCTTCTGGAAACGCTGGGCGACCATCCCGAAGCGCCGGCGGCTTATGGCCTAGCCCGGTATATCGGCAAGGCAGGCGAGCCGATTGAGCTGGGCATCTGCGAAGGGCACCAGCAGTTTCGGATTGGCTTAGAGAATGGCCGGGTCATTGTCTGGCCGCCGGAGCGGCCTACGACGTTTGCCGTGGAAGCAGTCATGGAGCGCGTGATGACTTCCGGGACGGTTCTGATCCGGCGCCTTGCGTTCCAATCCGCCGGATTGTTTGACGTTCACCTGCGGATGTGGGAAGACTGGGATTTTTGGCTGCGGCTCTCGCGTGTCGGCGGGTTGATCTTCCGAAATACTCTTGTGCTCGGATACCGACGCCATGACACAAATATTTCAGGGCAGCTTGATCTGCTGGAAGCGGGTGAGTGGCGTGTGCGCTATCAGTTGCTGGAGTCCGTGAAGGATGATCCTTTTTATCTGCAGATCGCTTTCCAGGCTCTGGCCTATCGGCACCGCTGCGCCGTCGGCCATCGCCTGCAATCGGCAAAATCCCGGTGTCTTTCAAGGCACCTGTCCGCGGCTGTTTCGGAAATCGCCGGAGCGGGGAAACATCTGATACAATTCCTGTATCTTCGGCGGGCTGAACGCGGAGGAATCAGACTGCATTAATCGCTAATAATACACGTTTGACCGTAAGGTTGCATAGAGGAGAACGCAGATGAGAACCGATGACTCCACCAGTTCTGCGGAAGCAGGCCGGGGAAATGTTCAATCGTGGCCACTGCCGGAAAGTGAGGTTGCCGACGCTGAAGCCATTTTGATGCGGGTTCATGAAATGATTGCCCAGATCGAGCAGACAATTAATCGGGCCAAAGCCTATTTAGCTGAGCTGGATGCCAATGAGTCTGTTTTGCGTGAGATGCTGACCAGCAGTGAACCCGAAAAAGACTGTCCGCCTCTGTCGAATCTGCAGGCAGCCCGAGGCCTTCGGGCAGAGCTTGTCAAAGCTTCCCAGCAAAGTGTGACTGTCTCGCAGGCAGCCGCAAAGTATTTGCAGGCCCGTGAGCGGTTTATTATCGCACGCCGTGACTGGACAACTCAAGGTGGTGATCAGAGCCCGCAGTAATTCTCATCGCGTTTTTTGCCTGCCGGGAGTCTCGTAAGACCCATTGGAAGCTGAGTTTTCCGGCATGTCCTGATAATGCATGACTGTGTTTGAGCCGGAAAACCGCGCACTTTCCAGCGCTTCCAGAGCGCGATTGACAAGTGCTTCGGCTCCCGATACCTCCGGTGTGAGCTGGGTGACACCGAAGCAGGCGGTCAGCGGCGGCTGTCCGCTGCTGCTTGTCGCGGCGACCCCGGCCCGCAGCCGCTCCGCTGCCACCCGTGCCCCGGCTTCTCCTGTTTCCGGCAGGATGATCGCATATTCGTCCGCGCCGAGCCGTGCGACAACATCCACCGTGCGGATTTTAGACTTGATTGCGGCCAGTGCTGATCGCAGGGCTTGATCTCCTGCCTCAAATCCATAGGTCCGGTTTCGCGCCGCAAAGTTGTCTAAATCGAGCACGACCAGCGAGAGAGGGGAATGATAACGGGCAGCGCGGTCGATTTCTCCAGTAAGCTTGGCACGAAATGCCGGGTGTCCCGAAAGCTCAGGAGTGCCGACGTCGACCACGGCAGCCGGTACCACGCTTTCTGCTGGGGCTTCCAGGATCGCTTTTTCCGTCACTGCATGCGCGGCTTCCAGTTCTGCATTGAGCGTGGTAATCTGCTGCTCATACTGCGAAAGCTCCGTGATGTCGATTCCGGCGCTCAGACCGCCGATAATAATGCCTTCCGCATCGTAGAGTGGAACCATGCTGCATCGCAGGCGGCACAGCTCACCGCCGGAAACCGTGTCCCATCGCTCCATGCCGAGCAGGGACTCACCGGCCAGAACGCGGCTGAGCTTTGCTTCCGCTTCTTCGCGCTCCGCAGGCGGAACAATCGTGTCCCAGAGCGTGCTTTCCAGCGCGGATGCGGCGGGGATACCGTAAAGCGATTCGCAGGCGGCATTCCAGCGGATGATCCGGCCATTTGCAGCAAAACAAAAGCAAGGAACGGGCAGGGTACGGAAAAATTCCTGAAATTGACGTGAGACTTGGTCCCGGTGGGCTTCGGTTTCAGATTTGCGCTGTTTTGCTTCCTGAAGCTGGGACATCAGAGTGATACGCTGGTCTTCAAAGTCGATCTGCTGTTTCTTCCGGTCTGCTGTTTCCGCTTCCCTGGCCCGCCGGGCAGCCTGCGGCTGGGTAACTCCCAAAAGATGGCTCAGAACAAGGCTTGCCAGCACCGACAGCAAAAGCCCGATTCCGCCTGCCAGCATTGCCGGAAATGCACGGCTGCCGACGCCGCCGGGTGCAGCCGCTTTCTGATCTACGGCTTTCTGTGCTGCGGATTTCACTGCGGCAGCTTTTACGGGTGCTTTGCCCTTTCCACGATGTCCACTCACGACAGGCTTGACCTGGCTCTTGCTGACGACAACTGAAACCGGCACCGCTCCATGCTGAAGGACCCCGTAGCCAAAGACGACCAGAGAAAAGAAAGCCAGTGCGGCGACGGCGGAGAAAGCGCCATTCTGTTTCATGTGTCGGCCCGATTCCTTTTTGATCCAAAACTACCCGGCAAGATGCCTTGGTACTATTTCGGCAAAAAGGTCTCGGAACATTATAGTGTAATCGGAACGTAGGCAGTGCCGTCTGCAGCAGTTGCCGGATGCAGCAGATATTTTCCGTGAGCAGGCACCGCGATTTGATCGAAATCCTGAGCCAGCGTGTGCAAAGCCGTCTTCAGCCCGCTGCCGTGCATGGCTGGACCGTGGCCTGTGACCGCGATTTCCGGCTCTAATGCAGCGAGTTTTTCGACAGAGGTTCGGGCTGAGGCCCAGTCGGGTGTAAAGTACATCGGCGGACCATGCATCTCCGGTTTCTGCACCGCTACCGCGTAAGCCGACTCCTGAGCCGTGGTAATGAAGGCATCGGCGGCAATCAGCGTCCGGTCTGCCTCGCGCCACAATGCGACCTGGCCGGGAGTGTGTCCCGGCACGTGCAGCCAGACCCAGCCCGGCATCCCCGGCACACTGCCATCTTCGGGAAGCGCCTGAAGCCGGCTGCCGACATCGACTGGCCCGCGCGGATACAGCCCTGAGATCGCGGCCATGAGCCCGCCGCCGACTGTCGGGTCGGGGGCAGGATAGGCAGCCTGTCCATTTAGGTACGGCAGCTCCAGGAAGTGTGCGTAGACTGGCACATCCCATAGCTCCGCCAGCTCTTCCAGCCCGCCGACATGGTCGAAGTGCCCGTGGGTCTGAATAATCGCAGAGGGCCGCACGCTTTCACCGAACCGCTCCGCTGCCGCTTTCTTGATGAGGCCTGCCGTGCCGGGGATGCCGGTATCGATCAGCACCCACTTCCGGTCGGCGTGAGTGCCGTAAAACACGACATTGACAATCGCCAGACGCTTATAGGCAAGGTCCGGCAGAACTTCCTGCGTCCCGTCGCCTTCGGAGTGCCCGGCGAGTCCTGCCGGGTTAAGTGGTATTGAATGTTCCATAGCAGCAGTATTGCCGCAATTGGATATTTGGAAACGTCATGCACACTGTTGGTCTGCAGTAGACTAATTCGTCTGCAATAGCCTAAAGGCGCATGCCGTAGCCGACGCCGCGACGGGTCTCTAAAAGATCGGCGGCCTCCGGCGGCATCTTCGCGCGAAGCCGACGGACATGGATGTCGACCGTGCGTTCCCCGCCCTCAAAGTCCACGCCCCAGACCATGTCCAGCAGGCGGTCTCGGGAGAAGAATTTCCCCCGATGCAGGGACAGGAAACGCAGCAGCTCATATTCGCGCGGTGTCAGCGGCAGCATAAGTCCGGTGTGGTCACGAGCGCAGCCGGCGGCGAGCTCCAGAACCAGGTCGGCCAGCAGCAGCCGGTCGCCGGTCTGGACATGGCGCTTGCGGAACGACAGCAGGGACAGGCGGGCCAGCATTTCGGCAGGAGCATAGGGCGGCAGCAGGAAATCGTCGGTGTAGGCCGCCCAGTCCGGCTGAGCCAGATGGCGCGGTGTCAGCAGGGCCAGCCGGGTCGGCAGCGGCACTTCGTCCCCCCAGGTATTTTGCAGCAGACGGGCGGCGTGGCGGAGGGGGAGGCAGTCCGCGGTCGATGAGAGGTCCGCCAGCAGGACATCCGGCGGCCGGCCTTCAAACGCCGCACAAAGGGTTTCCATCGCACTGGTTCCGCCTTCGAGCGCAGTATGCCCTGTGGCATAGCCGGCCTGCCGGAGCGCGGCGATCAGAGGCCTCACCGGGCTGGTTTTTTCACTGGGAGCGAGAACGAGAATATTGAGCATTGCGACACGGGTTCATCCAGAAGCAGGAAGTGTGAATGCCGCGTCGCTGCGGGGGAACTCTGATTGTGGCATGAATCAAGGCGAGAGTCAAGATGGGGTTTGTAAAAGCTGGGGGGTACCGGGGGTTTTACACCCCCGGCACACTCCTAAACCGTCAGCCACATGCTGCCATCCGGGGCCAGTCGGATCGGGTACGTCTGAAGGTTGCAGTCGCCCTGCAGGCCGATCCCCGTACTCAGATCAAACTTACGAGAGTGGAAGGGACACATCACAATGATGCCGCCGACTAGCCCGTCGGCCAGTGGCCCCTGGCGATGGGGGCACTCGGCCTGAACAGCGTACACCTGGCCGGTCCGGGTATGGAAAACGGCGATGTCCAGACCGTTGACTGGAAAGACCCGGCCTTCGCCGCTGGGAATCTGGTCCACGGAGCCGAGCGCGATCTCTCCTGTCACCAGCGTCATTATTTTGGTTTCGATTTTTTCAAGCGTCGAGCTAATCATAAGCGCTTTTCCTTGTGTAAGATGGCTTCAGAGCCGGGGTTGTGGAAAACCCCGGCAAACAAGCGTCCTTCGGACGAAGAAATTCGGAGATGGGATCTGTGTCCGAAGGATATATCACTGCCGGGTTCCACAACCTCGGCAATTTGATTTAACCTGCCAGAACAGGCAGATTGGAAACGAACTGGTTTGCAGTCGCGGGCCGGTCGGCCTCAAGCCACGGGTCCACATAGGCTTCGACAGTGGCCTGCATGGCGGCGTCTAAGCGGGCGGCGATCCCTTCGCTATCGTCCACCACAATCGCCTTGATCTTGTCCAGGCCGATACGCGGCACGAAGCTGTACGTGCGCTCCAGATACTTGGCATTCTCGATGTAATACTGCATGAAGCGGCCCATGATCTGAATGACGGCGTCGTGGGAATCGACGACGCAGAGAATGTCGCCTTTGCGGATATGCGCTCCTGCTGCGCCGCCGACATAGATCTCCCATTTGCCGCCTTCGACCGCGACCGCGCCGACATCTTTGACCATGGCTTCCGAGCAGTTGCGCGGGCAGCCTGCGGTCGCGAGCTTCATCTTGCCGGGGCTTTCGATGCCCTGGAACCGCTTTTCGATCTTGATGCCGAGCCCTGTGCTGTCTCCGACACCGTAGCGGCAGAAATCGGTGCCGACGCAAGTCTTGCAGGTGCGGAATGATTTGCCATAGGCATGGCCGGAAGGCATCCCTAAATCTTTCCAAACCAACGGCAGGTTCTCTTTGGTGATGCCTAACAAGTCGATCCGCTGACCGCCTGTGAACTTGACCATCGGGACATCATACTTCTGGGCGACCTGACCGATCCTGATCAAGTCTTCGGCAGTAGTCACGCCGCCATAGATACGCGGAATGACCGAGAAAGTCTTGTCCTTCTGGATATTGGCGTGGACCCGGTCGTTGATAAAGCGAGCGTCCCGCTCATCTTCATACTCCGCGCCCCAGAGCGATTTCAGGAGCGACGCCAGCCCCATTTTTGCGCCGACATCTTCCACGCCCCCGGCCAGGGCATCGAAGACAGACGATACGGATCTGAGCTGCAGAGCCATGATCTGTTCTACCAGTTCCGGCTTGGAGTAGGGGACACCGGGAACGTAGTAATGAATGCTCGGGTCTTCTTCGACTTGACCCTCACAGGCCCATTCAACGACCTCCTGTACGAGCTTCTTACAGGAGCCGCATCCGGCACCAGCGCGGGTAGTGTCCATGACCATCTTGAGCGAACGCTTGCCGCTTTCGACACATTTTCGGATCTGGCCTTTGGAAACGCCGTTGCAGTTGCAGATCTGGGCCGTGTCCGGCATCTCCAGCATAGTCGCCTGGGTAGACGGTGCGCCGATGTCGAACAGCAGAGATAAGCGCTCTTCTGGCAGGGGAGTGCCTCGGTCGAAGGCCTGCATCAGATAGGCGACTTTGTTCAAATCACCCAGCATCATCGCGCCGATCAAAATGCCGTCACGAATAATCAGCTTCTTATAAGTCCCGCGCTTCGGCTCAGCAAAAGTCACGACTTCATCCCGGTCGTCCTGCGGCTCGGTGACACCCATCGAGGCCAGCTCGACCCCCATGACCTTCAGCTTGGTCGCGATCTTCGAGCCGTGATAGGCGGCGTTATCGTTGCGGCCTGTGATATGGTCGGCGATCACTTGGCCCATTTCCCAGAGCGGCGCGACCAATCCATAGACCCGCCCCCGGTGCTGGGCGCACTCGCCGACGACATACACCTCGGGGTCATCAACAGAGCGCATCTGATTGTCGGTGACAATTGCCCGCTCGACGGTCAGCCCACACTCCATGCCGATCTCGGCGTTCGGCTTGATCCCCGTCGAAATCACCACCATGTCGCAATCAAGAGTCGTGCCGTCTTGGAACTCAAGCCCGGTCACGCTGTCTTCCCCTAAGACCCGCGTGGTCGCCTTCATGGTATGGACATGGATGCCCATCTTTTCCATGATGTTCCGCAAGATCGCCCCGGCAGCCGGGTCAAGCTGCTGGTTCATCAAATGGCCGCTGATATGAATGACATGGACTTCGACGCCGTAATTGATCAGTCCACGGGCTGCTTCCAGCCCGAGAAGCCCGCCGCCGATGACGGCGGCTTTGCGGCACTTGGTAGCATAGCCTGCGATCTTATGGCAGTCGTCGATAGTGCGGAACACGAAGACGCCGTGCTTCGGGTCCCCCTCCGGCGTTTCTAAGCCTTCCCTCGGCGGCACGAATGGACGGCTGCCGGGGGCGATCCTCCGCGTCTCGTAGGCCGTGACCTGT
>JBPBQB010000310.1:0-32336 GCA_050954545.1 Janthinobacterium lividum
CTGAGAAGCGCGGACGCTCCAATTGGAGCGTCCGCGCTTTTTTTGGTTAACTTGACAAGTATATAATACTTATTTTTGACTCCGAGTTTATTCGCTCCGCCTCAGCCATTGCCGCTGATCTCGCCTGCCGGATTTGGCAGGCCGGCTGCCGTGGGTGGCCTGAGGAAGTGAATTTGGAAAACGGCGGGGTCAGCGAAATCGAAGCGCAGGGCGAGAACGGTTATTAAATGTCCACTGGTATCGAATGTCCACTAGTATTGAATGCTCAGCGATTTAAACCCTCGTTGCAGGCTGCTCTGACGGTTCCGGGAAAGCGTCGGCGTCGAAGTAAATATGCCGCATCCGTGCATGGCGGGCTTGAATAGCCTGCTTGAGCCGTTCGGTGGCGATTCGAATGTCAGCAGCCGAGTTATCCGCACGGAAGCGGATACACGAGAATGAGCAGATACACCGGTTTCACTGTCTCGAAAACGTACCGGTACTGCTGGCAATTGCTAAACGACTTTCAGACCATAAAAAATCCTAGCCGAAACAGGGCAGCTTAAGACGCAAATACGATCCGCTTAATAATTCCGCATTATCAGCCCCGAATTGTATATCAGTCGCAGCATCGCGCTAGCAACCGTGATGAAGCCACCCGTCACGCCTTGTGAGAACATGTCCCGCCGTTTCACAAGATAGGCTTGCTTTATACCGACTTGTAGAAGGGTCTTGATTAGAAAGCTCTAATCTTATTTTAATCTCCTTCTAATTTTCAGTTATCATACTGAAGTGGTGACTAAATCTCGACATGCGAGCGGTTCTTTTGTTCGGCGATATGCTTTGTATCTGCTTGCAGTCTCTGCAGCTTTTGCTTGCCATCTAAATAACGCGTCTCTTGCTCAGCACCCTTCTTTAGCACCCTCCAGTCTTACCCTGGGCGCGGCTACTAAGGCGGCCCTGACAAATAATTCCACGGCACGCGCCGGGGCACAGCAGCTCGCTCAGTCGCAGGCGAGAGCGGCGCAGTCAGAAGCCCAGCGGCGGCTCCAGATTACATTTAACAGTGCGGTAAGCGGCTCTGATGCCCGCGTCATCCAGCCTCCTCCCAGTCACGAGACGTTCGGGACGTTTACCAACACAATCACTGTCCCGCTTCCGCTTGGTACACGGCCTCGCCTCGCAGTTACCCAGAGTAAAGAACAGTTTGCGGCGGCGCAGGCCCAGTACGCTTCTGTCCGTCTTGCTCTGATTGGTCAGGTCAATTCGGCCTATTACGATCTGCTGCGGAAGCAGGCGCTGCTGGCTGTCGCTGAAGATGCCCAGACACAGGCGCAGCGGCAGCTGACGGAAGCCCAGCGTCGCAATCAAGCAGGCGATGTCCCGGAGCTGGATGTCCAGCGGGCGCAGGTGCCGGTGGCATCTGCTCAGGCCGGGCTTTATCAGGCGCAAAATGCAGTCGTGGTCGCACGGCAGGCGCTGAACAGTCTGATCGGCCAGCCTTTGGACTCGCCTCTGGTCGTCAGTGAGCCTGTGACTGCGAATGCCGTTATCCCCTACACGCTGGATCAAGCCCGCACGCTGGCTCTCGCAAGCTCGCCAGATATTCAAGCCGCCGATGCAACGGTTCGGGCCGATGAAGCCGCGCTGCAATTGTCCCGGTTGTCTCGGGAGCCGACTTTCGCCCTGCAGGCAAGCGACCTCCGCAGCAACGATCAGACCTCGTTCTCGCGGCTTGACACGGTTCAGGCTTCGGTGACAGTCCCCCTGTCCGATGGTGGCCTAGCGCAGGCGCAGGTTCAGGAAGCGCATTCCGCGCTGGACCAGGCCCGGAGCCAGGCTGAGGTCGCCCGACAGACAGCCTTAGTGAATGTAAGCTCTGCATACCTGACGGCACAAAGCAGCCGGCAGCAGGTCGCCGCCGCGAAAGTCGCGCAGGATGTGGCCGAAACCACCTATGAGAAGACGCTCAAAGGCTATCAAAACGGCCTGTTCCCGCTCTCCGATGTACTCAACTCACAGACTGCTTTGAGCCAGACACGGATCAGCTACACGCAGGCTGTCTACGATGCGGAAGTCGCAGTCAGCACGCTGGAGAACGCTGTCGGAAAGGGGATACAGTGAAAACTTGCCCTTGCCTCCCAGTCTTGGTGCTTACCGGCTTCCTCTTGATTGCCGGCTGCGGGCACAAAGCGAGCCCAGATAAGAGCTCGGCTTCGGACACGGCGGCGGCGGCTCCAGTCGTGCAAGTCGCCACCGCGAAGCTCGGGACAATCGAGCAAACCCTGCCGGCGACCGGGACACTTACGGCCCTTCGGACTCAGGAAGTGACGATCACGCCCCCGGTCGCCGGGATTCTTGACGCGCTGTCCGTCCATTTCGGTCAAATGGTTCAGAAAGGCCAGGTCGTCGCCCAGCTTTCCACACGCTCACTGCTTGGACAGATCCAGCAGGCGCAGGCGACTATCGCGCAGAACCAGGTCTAGGTCCAGCAGGCGCAGGCAAACGCAGTCCAGCAGCAGGCGCAGACACAAACGGCAATCGCTCAGGCGGGGTCTGCCGTGTCGGGAGCCAGAGCGACACTGGCCGGAACCCAGGCGACGCTGACCGGCAGCGCGGCGGCTCTCCAGAATGCCCGGCAGGGTCTGGCACGTGTTTTGACTCTCTACAGCGATGGGCTGGTCGCCCAAAAAGATGTCGAGGCTGCGCGGCTGGCCGTGCAGACAGCCGCCGCCCAGGCTGCTGCTCAGCAGCAGTCTGTCGATGCGCAGCGCGAAACAGTACGCAGTCAGCAGCTTGCGCTTCTAGCAGCCGAAGCGGCACGTCTGCAAAACATTGTCAAGCAGAAAGACGTCGAAGTGGCCCAGCAGCAGGTCAAAAACGCCAAAGGCGCTCTGGCAACGCTTCGGGCGCAGGCCGCTCTCTACACAATCCATTCCCCGCTGACAGGAACCGTTTTCAGTATCGGTGCAAGTCTCGGTGAGAATGTCGACACGGCAGCGAAGCTGATTACGGTTGTGAATTTAGACACTTTGCAGCTGCAGATCGCCGTGCCGGCGGAGGCCGCGCGTCAGGTTCATGTCGGGCAGCCGGTCTCGTTCCGGGTCGATGGCCTTCCCGGCAAAGTCTTTATGGGTGCGGTCTCTGCCTTGACTACCCAGGTCGATCCTGCTTCCAACACGGTTCAGGCGTTCGCCGTCATTCGAAATCCCCGGCATGAGCTGGCGGACGACGCCTATGCCAAGGTGCAGATCACAGTGCAGAAACATTCTTCTGCTCTCCTGATACCGCAGGGTGCAGTCCTGCGTGATGCGGGCGGACAGGTGAATGTCGTCGTTGTCGGCGCTGACACTATTGCTCATCTCAAAGAAGTAAAGACGGGCCTGACTCAGGGAGGGATCGTTGAAATCCTGTCCGGCATTCAGCCGGGCGAGCGGGTGGTGACCACCGGCAGCTATGGCTTGCCGGACGGGACAAACGTAACAGTGGCTGAAGGGAACGCAGCCCCATGAGACTCACGCGTTTCGTCTGGCAAAACCGAAAAGCTGTCCTCACGCTCATCGTGATCCTGTGCCTCCTTGGCGGCTACTTCGCGCTGCATCTGCCTGTCGCCATCTTTCCTCAGCTGACCGTGCCGCGCATCGTCATCTCCGGTGATGCCGGCGACATCCCTATCGAGAGCACGCTGGTGCAGGTGACACGCCCACTTGAAGCCGCCGTGAGCACAATCCCCGGTGTCACGAAAGTCAGCTCGACGACGACCCGAGGCAGCGACGGCCTGGACATCACGTTTGATTGGGGAACGGACATGCAGATTGCCCTGCAGCAGGTCCAAGGCCAGATCGCGGAAGCCCGCTCCTCCCTACCTGCCGGCACGAACGTAACAGCGGCGCTGATTAACCCGTCGATCTTCCCAATTATGGGCTACAGCCTGACATCCGATCACCTCAATTTAACAGACCTTCGACGCCTCGCGCTCTACACGCTGCGCCCGCGTCTTGCAAAGCTGCCGGGCGTCGCTCAGGTCCGGGTTACCGGGGGCGACACGCCGGAATACCTAGTCGCAGTGCGTCCGGAAGCGCTGGCAGCACGTGGGCTGACTCTCCAAGATGTCCAGGATGCGATTGCTAAAGCGAACAACGTGAGCTCGGTCGGCAATTTTGATACGTCGTACCAGCGTTACGAGATCTTGGTATCCGGCCTGCTCCACAGCCCTGCCGACATCGGAAACGTGACCGTGGCGAGCAAAGGGCAGGTTCCGATCGCAGTCTCGGTGCTTGCGACGGTCACGCCGTCGACTCGTCCGCCGACTGTCTTGGCATCCGGGAACGGTAAGCCGTCCGTCGTCATCAACATTGTCAAGCAGCCCAATGCGAACACCGTTCAAGTGGCCGACGAGGTTCACGCGGCGCTGGCGGACCTGCAATCGACACTCCCTGCCGGGGTCTCGACGACGCTGTTCTACGACCAGTCGGAGATCGTCAAGCAGTCCGAGTCCAGCGTCATCGAATCGATTGTCATCGGCGGCGCTCTAGCCCTTATCGTGCTGATGCTTTTTCTCGGCAACCTGCGGGCGGCAGGCATCGTGCTGATCATCCTGCCCTTGAGCTTAATCATCACGTTCAGCCTCATGAAGGCCCTGGGCGAGACGCTGAACATCATGACCCTGGGGGCACTCGCGGTCGCGCTGGGGCTGGTGATCGACGACGGCATCGTCGTGGTCGAAAACATCTTTCATGAACTGGAGCAGGGACGGTCGCGCCCGGCAGCGATTGCCGCCGGCATCCAGGCCATCACACCGGCGATGGTCGGCTCGTCGCTGACGACAATGGCTGCGTTCCTGCCGCTGACTTTTCTCAGCGGCGTGACAGGTCAGTTTTTCGCGCCGCTTGCATTGGTCATGATCTCCACGCTTTTCGTCTCGCTGCTGCTGGCATTGGTGCTGACGCCGCTGCTGGCAAGCTTTTTGCTGCCCGCGCATTCAGAAAACAAGCCTCTTACAGGCAGTCGTTTCCAGCAGGTGCTTGAGAAAGCGCTTGGCTTTTTCCCAAGTCTGTTTGACCGGGTCGCAGCCGCTTACAGCCGGCTGCTCAGCGGGTGCCTGAAGCATGGGGCTCTGGTCCTGCTGCTGATCGTTCCGCTGGTCTTTGGTGCGTACTTCCTGTTTACTCATCTCCAAACCGGTTTCTTCCCCGAGTTTGACGAAGGGGCGTTTGTCATCGACTACCAGATGCCTGCCGGGACGTCGCTGGCAGAAACAAACCGGGTTGCTCAGCAGGTGGAAGGCCTGCTGGGAAAGACGCCGGAAGTCGCGGCCTGGTCGCGGCTGACGGGGGCGCTGTCAGGCTCCGGCCTGGAGCTGACGGAGCTCAATCAAGGCGATATTCTGGTCCGCCTCAAAGACAAGCGCACCCGCTCCGCCGACGAGGTGATGGCAGATCTCCGGAAACAGATCGAGGCCACTCAGCCCGCGTTTCAAGTGGATCTGATCCAGATCCTTCAGGACGGCATCGGGGATATCGCCGGTTCGCCTTCTCCGATTGAAGTCAAGATTTATGGCAGCGACACGCAGACGCTGACAGATCTCGCGCATCAGGCGGGTGATATCATCACAAAGACGCCGGGTGTCGTGGATGAAAACGACGGCCTAGTCCTGACCGGACCGCAGACGATTGTCAGTGTCGACAGCCAAAAAGCGTCCCGCTTCGGCCTGACCACCAGCGATGTCACCTCGGCGGCGACGACCGCTCTGCGCGGATCGATCGCGACGACCGTGCAGCAGGGAGAAGAGGGGGTTGATGTCCGGGTGCAGTCCGCTGGGCCGAGACCTGTCCAATCTTCCTATTGCGGCCACGACCGGCGGCAGCGTTCCGCTTGGATCGATTGCCCGCCTGGATGTCCAGCCGGGAACGCCGCAGATCACGCGTGAAAACCAGCAGCAGATGGTGGCTGTGACTGCCGGGCTGGACGGGCGCGATCTAGGCAGCGCCGTCAAAGATGTTCAGGCCCGGCTGGCAAAGGGCCTGCACCTGCCGAACGGCTACCGGATCGAGTACGGCGGACTGTATGCCAGCCAGCAGCAGTCATTTCAGCAGCTTGCCTTTGTCCTGACCTCCGCTCTTTCTCTCAGCGCTTTCGTGCCTGCCGGCGCGGCAGCGCCCACGTACCATCTCCTTAAAAAGATCTCCTTGCCGGGCGTAGGCGGCTGGGACTATCTTACAATCGATAGTCAGGCGCGGCGGCTTTATATCGCTCGCTCGACCCATGTCACTGTCGTCAACATCGACAGCGGCACGGTCGCCGGCGACATTCCGGACACGAACGGTGTCCACGGCATTGCGATTGACCGTGCGGCGAACCGTGGGTTTACCAGCAATGGCCGGGCCAATACGGTGACCATCTTTGACCTCAAGACACTCAAAAAGATCAATGAAGTCGCAGTCGGCGACGGGCCGGATGCTATCTTGTTTGACCCTGCCACCGGGCGCGTCTTCACGTTCAACGGCAGAGGCCAAACGGCGACGGCCATCGACGCGGCGACTGGAAAAGTGGTCGGCACGATTGCCCTGCCGGGCCGCCCGGAGTTCCCGGTCACCGACGGCAAGGGCCATCTGTATGACAACCTGGAAGACAAAAGCGAGATCGTTTCGCTGAATTCCCGCACGCTGAAAGTCGACAATGTATGGCCGCTTGCCCCCGGCGACTCGCCTTCGGGGCTTGCAATGGATGTCAAGGGCCGTCAGCTTTTCTCGGTCTGCGATAACCAGAAAATGACTGTGGTCGATGCTGATACCGGCAAAGTGGTTGCGACTCCTACCATCGGCAATGGCCCGGATGCCTGTGCGTTTGACCCTCTAACAAAGCTGGTGTTCAGCCCGAATGGCCAGGATGGGACGCTGACTGTCATAAAGCAGGTCAGCCTGGACCAGTACCGGACTGTGGGCGTCGTGACGACTCAGATAGGAGCCCGGACAATGGCGCTGGACCCCAAAACGCATCACGTTTTTACGGTAACGGCAGCGGCCCTGCCGGCGGCACCGGGCGATAACCCGCGCCGCCGCAGCTACGTCCCCGACTCGTTTGTTGTCCTGGAGTACGGCGAATAATGGCAAGCAAACTGATTTGTTTTCCTAAAAGCTGCCGAATGGGCACAGCGCTGTGCGTGTTAGCGGTCAGCTCTGCTGCATTTTCGCTGCCTGTTCAGGCCGATAACTTCAACTTGCCCGGCGCGAAGTTTTATTCAGGCAACGGCAATATCATTTATCTGGCGGCCGCGGTCGGGCTGCCGCTTCTGCGTGATGGTCAGGACAAAAAGGAGCACGCCCTGCGTGCTGCCGACGCGATCGGGACAAGCGTGCTGCTGTCTGAGGGCCTGAAATCAGTGATTAAAGAAAAGCGGCCCGATTCGAACTCGCACGACAGCTTTCCCAGTGGTCATGCGACGGCGGCTTTCGCCGCCGCCGCCGTGGAAAGCCAGTGGCACCCAAAAGAAGCGCCGTACTGGTATGCGGGAGCTGCTTTGATCTCCGTTTCCCGCGTTTCTTTGAACCGCCATTACACCCAGGATGTCGTCGCAGGAGCCGCTCTCGGCTACTTTACGGCCCGCCTGGAACTTTCTCAGCGCCGGGGACTGATCCTGAGTCCTTTCATCTCGCCCCATAACGGCGGGGTTGGCTTGCAGCTTTCCAGGGGCTTATAACAGATGAGAATCTTAATCATCGAAGATGAAATCAAAGTCGCTTCCTTTGTGCGTCAGGCATTAGAAGAGGAGGGGCACGCAGTCGACACCGCCCATGACGGCGAAACCGGGCTTCAATATGCGCTGGGTACTGAGTATGATCTTTTAGTATTGGACTGGCTTCTGCCAAGGCGTGATGGCCGGTATGTCTGCCAGGCCATTCGGGAAGCCGGCCTGGCGGTGCCAATCATTATGCTGACTGCAAGAGACAGCGTTCAGGACCGCATCGAGGGGCTGGACGCCGGGGCGGACGACTACTTAGCCAAGGCCTTTGCACTTGGCGAGCGGCTGGCCCGGGTCCGGGCGCTGCTCAGGCGCGGGACATCGGGGGTGCCGCTTGTGCTGCGCGTGGGGGACCTCGCGCTGTACCCGACAACGCGTCATGTGCTCCGAGGCACCCGGCCCATTAGCTTATCGGCAAAAGAATATGCGCTGCTTGACTACCTGATGCGCCATGCAGGCCGGACCGTTTCCCGAGCGATGATTACCGAGCATGTCTGGGATTTCGATTTCGACAGCGGCACGAATGTCGTGGACGTTTATATTAGCTATCTTCGCACCAAAATCGACCGGGACAGCACGAACAAGCTAATTCATACCGTGCGCGGAGTAGGGTATCGTATCGAAGATGAAGAAGCTCAACCCCGCCATTAAAGTCTCTGATGTCGGCCATCTCTGGCGAGGCTGGGTGCATTCGCTCCGCTTCCGGCTGACTGCTTGGTTCACGGGCGTACTGGCCCTCCTGCTGCTGCTTCTCGCAGGCCTGCTTCTTTTCGAGGCGTGGCAGACGCTGCGGGTCGAAACCGATGCTTTTTTGACACGGGAAGCCCAGCATGTCACGAGCCTTGACTCCAGCGGACTCGGCCCGGCGGAGGAAAGCTTTACACTCGCCCATGTCATTGACTCTTACCAGCCTGCTCCTGCTCATAAGCACCGGCATCATCATGCCAAAGGCCTGCTGGTCTTCGGGGCTGTTTATGTTCGTCTACTCAGCGCCACAGACAAAAAAGTCATTCTGACATCTCCTTCTCTTTCAAATGAGAGAGTGCTGGTTTCCGCACTGGACACGATCAAGCTGCCGGCTGCCGGCGAGACCGCGCCTCAATTCTTCTTTGCAGCACCCAATGAAGAGCAATCCATGCGGGTACTGATGCAGGCCGTTCAGGTCGGACAGCAGCCGATGGTCCTGCAGATCGCGGTTCCCTGGGATCACAATGCCGACGTTTTGGAGCGGCTGCTTGCGACTGTCCTGCCGCTGGTACTGCTTGCGGCGGCGTCCGGCGGGTGGATACTTGTCGGAAGAACGCTGCGGCCGATCCAGCGAATTGTCACCGAGGCCGAAAAACTGGATGTCAACGAGCCTCCGAAAGAGCTGCTGCCTGCTCCGGCGGAGACCGACAGCGAGATCGGTCATCTGGTTGTGACGCTGAACAGCATGACGACGCGGCTGCATCAGGCGTTCCAGGCCCAGCGCGTGTTTGCCGAAGCCCAGCAGCGGTTTGCCGCCGACTCGTCGCACGAGCTAAGGACTCCGCTGACGATTTTGCGCGGTGAGATGGAGCTGGCCCTGAGCCGCCCGCGTTCTCCCGAAGCGTACCAGGCGACACTCGCCAGCGGCATCGAGGAGATTATCCGCATGAGCCAGATCGTGGAAGGTCTCAGCTTCCTTGCCCGCCACGATGCCAGCCAGCTTCAATCACGCGGCACGTATACCGCTTTAGACCTTTCCAGCCTCGTAGACCGAGTCCTCGCGGACTTCGAGGCACAGGCCCGCGAGAAGCAGGTCTCTCTCTGCTGCCGCGCTGAATTACGCCCTGCATTTGTCCAGGCAGATGCCACTCAGCTGTGGCAGCTCCTTGGCAACCTGGTGGAAAACGCCGTGAAATATACGCCGGCGGGAGGCAGTGTCACTGTGGTCCTCGCCGAAGAACGGGCCGTTTCTGGAAAAGTCGAGCGCTATTTGGTCAGGATAGAAGACACCGGCATCGGCATTGACGAAGAAGATCTACCGCATATCTTTGACCGTTTCTGGCGTGCCGACCCTGCCAGGACATCTGGAGGGAGCGGGTTAGGCCTTGCGATCTGTGCTCAGATCGCCCAGCTTCACAAGAATGAGATCCGCGTCAAAAGCAAAGTCGGTTCCGGTACTACTGTCGAATTTACGCTGCCAGCGATGACTGCGGAAACGTAGCGCCTTTCTTAACGTGAGAGCGAAAAAGCCTGTCGAAATCAATATTTCGACGGGCTTCTTGATTTATGAGAGAAAATTAACGAAACCTTAATCTTCCGTTAACACATCTCGCTAAGTTCGCCCTGTAAAATAAGAACACCTTTATATAAAAGCGTTTAAAGATGAACTGAATTTACTCAGCAGAAGGAGATCTCATGAACCGTACTCAAAAACGCCGCTCTTCTCAGGGCTTCACCTTGATTGAGCTTCTCGTCGTGATCGCAATAATTGCGATCCTCGCCGCGATTTTATTCCCTGTCTTCCAGAGTGTCCGTGAGAGCGCTCGCCGCACTGCCTGCCTTTCCAACCTCAAGCAGCTGGGTCTGGGTTTCATGCAGTACAACCAGGACTGGGACGAAGACACGCTGAATGTCGACAAAGGATATATTCAAGGTGGTCCTCAGGGAGCCGGCTACCGCTATGAAGCGACCTGGTACATCCTGCTTGATCCCTACACTAAAAGCAGCGCCCTGATGCATTGCCCGGACCGGACAGACAGCGCTGCCAGTACAAAGGCGACCACGACCAAAGTCTCAGGCTGCGTCGATAACTACTACAACAACTCGACAAACCCCGGTACCTGTGTCGGCTACGGCTACAACGACGGCATTGTCAGCGATGGCGGCTACGGCCTGATCGGAGCGCAGACGACGGATAGTGCCGGCAATACCCTCCGGCCCGGGGTCAGCATCGCCCGCATCATCAGCCCTGCTCAGACAGTGGCCTTTGGAGACACCTACGATAACCTGTCTATCGCGCTGGACAATATCTCCGGGACCGTGACCAGCTCCGCCGCGATTCGGCACACGCACCGGCTCAATATCTGCTTTGCAGACGGTCATGCCAAAGCGATGCCGATGCTGATGGCGATCAACAACGGCAGCCCGGTCTTCCTGCCCGCCAGCCAGAGCGACGCGACCGACTGGTGCTACGATCCCAGCGCCGTCGGCGATTACTCTATCGCGGGCGGGGGGTATCCAGGCGGCGCGGCGACCGGCGTCTCCTGTGCGACTGTTGCATCCAATCTTTACAGCGGCTCGACCGTCGTTCCATAAGCTTGGGGAGAAAACAGATGATCCGAAATCACCGAGCAGGGACCTGCCTGCTGCTGGCCCTGCTTGCTGTGGCCGTTGCCGGGTGCAGCCCGCACGATGCCGCTCCGCCGCCTCCCGGCATGAAAGTCGGCCCGCCGCTGACACAAGAACAGGTACAGGCGATCCAGCGCAAGCGGGCCACCGCCATGGGGAACTAAGACACGAAAGAGAAGCTATGAATTTACGACATATCGCGATCTGCATCGCTCTGCTGGGCAGTCTTGCCGACATTGCAGTCAAGGCCGACACCCCACTGATGACGGCGGGAACGCCGGTCGTTGTTCCGGGCGGACCCGGTCACTTCGACTGGATGACCATCGATGCGCCGCGCCATCGCCTCCTGGCGTCCCACCCCGGCAAAGGAACCCTTGTTGTTTATGACCTGAAGACAGGCAATCTGAAGCAGCTTGACACCGATGGAGAGGTCAACGGCGAAGCCATCGATGAGGTGGACAGCAAGCTGTTTGTCGCAGGCGGCAACCAGAAAGTCGTCGTGTTTGATCTGAGGACGCTTACCAAGATAGGCGAGATTCCGCTGACCGGGCCTGCCGATTCCATCGAGTTCGATCCGAAGAACGGTACGCTTTATGTCGATCATGACGACGGCAGTGAGATTTGGGCAATCAGCGGAAAATCGGAGAAGGTCACCGGCATTGTCACAATTGCCGGAACACCGGAAGCACTGGTTTACAATCCGATCACTGACCGATTGTATCAGAATATTAAGCCGGCGAACTGCACCCAGGTCATCAATCCATCCACGAACACGGTTGAGGCGACCTGGTCAACTGCCCCCATGACCTCCCCGCATGGGTTGGCGATCGATACTGCGGCGCAGCGGCTCTTCACTGCGGGCCAGGGTAAGGTAGATATGATCGATATGAAGACCGGCACAGTGCTGTCGACGGTCGGTATCGCGCCTGGCTACGTCGATCAAATCGCATTCGACTCGGCCTCCCGGCGTCTTTACTGCGCGACTTCCGCCAAAGGCACCCCTGCCAGCCAGATTTCTGTTGTTCAGGAAACATCGGACGGCTCAGCGGCGACGTTGCTGGGCATTGTCACAACGCCTAAAGGAATGCACACGCTGGCTGTAGACCCAGGCTCACAGGCCGTCTGGATTTCCTATGCTGATGACAAGGACAGTTTCGTGGAGAAACTCACAGTGTCCAGGTAAGTATGCTCTGAACAACGCAACAAGAGCTCAAGCAGCGCTGAAGCGACTACCTTTGGTGGTCGCTTTTGTCAGCATGGGCCGATCACGGCTTACTACTGAAACTTCTGTTTCCAAACGCTGCGTACAAGTATCGAGAAACACAATGTGAGAAAGCGGCATCAGAGGTGAGAAAGCGGCAGTAACAGAAAGTGGCGTCAATAAGCTTTCGATTCCGGCAAGCCGTATATGGAGTTTCACTGACCACATTGGAGATCTCACTGGCAGATGCTCCCTGCAAAGGTGCAAAAGGTTGCACGTGGATAAAAGGTTGCACGTGGATAATCGGTGGGGATGAATTATTGTCCACGCACTGGGGTATGCTTCGAGGAGGCCAGCTTGTAATTTGAAGGATCCGATTCGAATGCAGGAAGAGCCGAGAAGTATCTAAACTGGCCGTATATTGTCAGGGTCAACTTTTCATGACCAAGGCGCGAGTGGGAAAGCGCCATCCTAGACCATATGTTCAAACCCCATGCCCAAACCCCATGCTCAAACCACATGCGGCCAGGTTCAGCCAATTCTGCAGGTAAATGCTTTGACGCTCGGTGTCGGTGGTGCAATGCTGCACGGCGGGATCTCGTTTGCGCTAAGAGCAGGAGAACTCGTTGCCGTCGTCGGACCGTCCGGATCGGGCAAGACAACACTTCTGCGAACCATAGTGGGGCTTCAGCCGGCACTGGCCGGGGCGGTGACCCTGGAAGGCCGTGATGGAGATGACTGGGGCTGGCCGGAGTTCCGGCGCCGGGTCGTGCTGGTCGCGCAGAAACCGGTTCTCTTTGACATGACCGTAGAAGAGAACCTGCGCCGTCCATTTGCCTACCACGCCGCCCGCACTCCCTATCCTGAGGCGGACGCGCGGCGGCTTTTGAATGAACTGGGTGTGGGGGAAGAGCGGCTAAATCAGCCTGCTCGACAGCTTTCTGTTGGGCAGCAGCAGCGGATAGCCCTGATCCGCGCTTTGCTTCTGGTGCCGCCGGTCCTCTGCTTGGACGAGCCCACGAGTGCCCTGGACCCGGAGACGGCCGCGCGGGTGCAAGAGCTTCTGAGTCATGAGGCGGCGCAGCGGGGGCTTGCGGCTTTGATTGTCACGCACAGTCCGCAGCAGGCACGGGACTGGTGCGAGCGCCGGATCGAGATGCCGGCAGGACGGCGGCAAAGCGCGGAGGCGGAGCAATGACCGGTGTGCCGTCCCTAGGACTGGAGCAGATTGGCGTCGCTGCCCTGCTGGTGGCTTTCGCGGCTGCTATCAGCATTGCTCTGCAGCTAAAGCTGGAAAAACTGCTTGCAATCGCCGCACTGCGAACGGTTGCCCAGCTTCTGCTCGTCGGGTACGTGCTGAAGTACGTCTTTGCCCTTCGGTCCTTCGTGCCTGTCCTGGCAATTGTCCTGGTGATGGTCGGCCTCGCCGGTCACGCGGCTCTTGGCCGGGTGAAATACTCCTACCGGACTGCCTTTCTCGACACCGCCGTCTCACTGTGCGTCTGTGGGCTGCTGACCGCTTACGTGGTCACGTCTTTAGTACTTGGCATCCATCCCTGGTATCAGCCTCAGTATTTGATCCCTTTGGTCGGAATGATCCTGGGGAACTGCCTGACCGGAGTTTCGATTTCGCTGGATCAGCTTTTGAGCGACCTTGTGGAGCGTCGGATGGAGATTGAGGCGGATCTGGCGCTCGGGGCTTCGGCGTGGGAGGCAGCCGGAGAACCTCTGCGGGAGGTGGTTCGGCGCGGGATGATCCCGACGATCAATGCAATGCTCGTGGTCGGTATCGTCTCGCTGCCGGGAATGATGACGGGACAGATCCTTGCGGGGTCGTCCCCGCTTCTGGCCGTCAAGTACCAGATCATGGTGATGTTCATGCTGGCGGGAGCGACATCGGCAGGCTGCGTTTTGGTGGTTCTGCTTGCCTTCCGCCGAGTGTTCACCCGGCGGCACCAGCTAGACGAGACCATGCTGCTTCGTAAAGATATATCGCCGCCGCGTCGTTGAAGGCCAGACAGTTCTTGCAAAACCGAGAGGCAATATGTATTGGTCGAGGTCCCGGTGGGATCGAAAGACAATCTAGCGTATTTCTGTTTGATGATTTGAGTCTCAAAAACGAACGTTTCTGAGACAACGTTCCCACCCTCTCACCAGCAGCCCGGCTTACTCTCATGCCATCGTCTCTTTTCTCGTTCAACAATCAATGTCTCATTTTCAGTGGTACAATCGAGAAAAGAGACAGGAGAACACAAAGTATGCTTGTTGGATACGCCCGGGTCTCCACCCAGGACCAAAAACTGGAACTGCAGCGAGACGCACTCAGCACTGCCGGCTGCGAAAAGATCTTTGAGGACAAGGCCAGCGGCGTCAAAGCCACACGGCCGGGGCTCGCCGAGGCCGTCGCTTTTATGCGCCCCGGCGATACGCTCGTGATCTGGAAACTGTCCCGGCTTGGGCGCAGTCTGAAGCAGCTGATCGAAACGGTCCAGAGTTTGCAGGACAAAGGCGTGGAACTGAGAAGCCTGCACGAGAGCATCGACACTAATACCGCAACCGGCAAGCTGCTGTTCCACATCGTTGCCGCCTTCGCCCAGTTCGAGCGGGACAACATGATCGAGAACACGACGGCCGGGCTGGTATCTGCGCGGGCAAGAGGAAAGACGGGCGGGCGAAAGCCGGCACTGGATGCCAAGAAGATGGCGCTCGCACTGGCGCTGCGTGCAGACCCTACCCTCCCGATTAGCGACATCTGCAAAACGCTCGGGGTCAGCAAGGCTACGTTCTACCGCTCTACAAATCCTCGCCCAAGTACAAATCCTCGTCTATCCGATTCGGGAGGGAGAAAATGAGTTTTATGAAGATGAATTTTATACCGGGAAACATTTGGCAGGATACAGACGGCAAGCCGATACAGGCACATGGGGGCGGCCTCTTATATGACCGCGGGACGTACTACTGGTACGGTGAAAACAAAGATGCGCCGAACATCGCTGGAAAGGATCGGGTGGATGTGTGCGGCGTGTCGTGCTACTCGTCGCAAGATTTGCTGAACTGGAAAGACGCAGGTCTTGTACTTCCCGCTGTCCCCGACGATCCAACGCATGACCTGTACCCTGCGCGCGTCGCCGAGCGGCCCAAAGTGATCTGGTGTCCCGCCACCGGGCAGTATGTCTTGTGGCTGCACGTGGACAGCGCCGATTATCAAGATGCCCGGACCGGGGTCGCTGTTAGCGCGAGCCCGACTGGACCTTTTGAGTATGTTGGCTCCTTCCGCCCAAATGGGTATGAGAGCCGGGACATGACCGTCTTCTCGGATACCGACGGCGCGGCTTATTTGTTTTACTCGTCCGACAACAACAAAACCCTCCGCATCGCACGCCTGTCCGACGACTACTTGTCTGTCACAGCGGACGCTGCGACGGCCTTCGAAGGGCAGTCGCGAGAAGCGCCCGCCGTGTTCGTCCATAACGGCACGTACTATATGCTGTCGTCGGGGTGCAGCGGCTGGCTTCCCAATCAGGCCGAATGGGCAAGTGCTCCCTTTCCACTCGGTCCGTGGACGACCGGCGGCAATCCCTGCGCCGGCGAAGGCGCAGAGACGACTTTTGGAGCGCAAAGCACGTTCGTCCTGCCCGTCGCCGGCAAAGAAAAGACGTTTATCGCCCTGTTTGACCGCTGGAGCCCCTACAACCTTCAGGATTCGCGCTACGTCTGGCTTCCCATCGAATGGGACGGCCCGCATCCCATCATCCGCTGGCGCGATGAGTGGGATGGGGCCGTCTTAGAAGAATTGGACTAATGGGTTGGGAGAAGTTGCCTGACGAACTGCCCCCGTTTTTTACGGCGCCGTGGCGCTGACTGGCCCGGCCAGAGCGCTTGTCCCTCCGGCATTCTTAGCCGAGACCTTGTAGTAGTAAGTCGTTCCCGTCGTCAGCCCCGTGCTGGAGAACGTCGTCGCGGGCGATGTCCCAGCTTGTGTGTATGTCCCCCCGCTGCTGGTCGCCCGCATGATTGTGTATCCCGCCGCACCCGCAGATGCCGACCAGGACACTGTGATCGTCTTCGAGCCCACAGCCCCGGCAGTTGCCGAAAGGCTGGCCGGAGCCGCAGGAGGTGCCACCGGCTGGGCCGAAGCCGATCCTGAGATGCCGCTGTGCCCGCTGGCATTGACCGCTGTAACCTGATACCAATAGGTTGTGCTGTTGGTCAGACCGGTGTCTGTGAAGCTTGTGGAGGTGACATTCACCGCTGCCGCCTGCGAGCCGCCGTACCCACTCGCCAAGCTTCGCAGAACATGGTAACTGGTCGCGCCGGAGGCGGCAGCCCAGCTCACGCTGGCTTTGCCATTTCCAGAGGTAGTAGTCAAGCCGTAGGGAATAATCGGGCCGCCGGCGGAAGGACTCACGAATTGAACCTCCGCGACGTTGCAGTGCCCACCCTGGCTGTCGCGGTAGCGCAGCCAGCGGTAGGCGGTGCTTGTGCTCAGTAGGAACTTGTTGACGAAACCGTCTGCGGGCGTAGTTGTCACCGTAGCCAGGGTCGTATACCCAGAGGTGGCGGAAGTGCTGCTTCCTTCGAAGACGCCCCCGACCATGCGGCTTTCATAGCCAGGGCGCGGCGCGAAGGTGATGCTATAAACCGGCGTCGCCGTGCCGCCGTCCAGCCCAGCGTAGCCGGTGGCATTGGCGCAGTCATAAAAGGTGCTGATAGTGCCGTCGTAGACGCTGGATGCGCCATTGGCCTGAGTGCCGCCGCCAGGCCCCGCCCCATCGTCAAACTCCTTGCCGGTGATTACGCCGCCTGGGGAAGCCGGGATAAGTTGAACCATCAGGGGCGAGCCTGTGAGGCTAACAGTAATGCTCGAAGCACTGCCTGCCGCAATCGCATTGGTGCCGAGCAAGGGATCAAAGACCCGGTAGGAGTAAGTCCCGCCGAAGCTGACTGTCACCGGATCAGCAGCAGGTGTCACTGGGGCGTTGGCGGCCGGGTCCCAGATCTGCGGTTCGTTCCAAACCACGATAAACGTGCTGCCGTCGCTTTTGCTGATCGACAGGCTGCTGCCCGCCGCGCCGGCATTTGTCACGCCCGTCACCTGATAGGCGGGAACGTTGGGGGTGAAGTTTGCGGTGGGATCATGCAGCAGGGTATTGACGTTCGCAAGGGCCTGGGCTGCGGGCTTGACTTGCCACTGGTAGTCGAAGATGCCAAAGTGCGCTTCCGAGCCTTCGTTGCCCGTAGGGTCGCCATCTGTGCCGTCCATCAATTGATATAAATAGGTGCGGTAAGCGCCTTTCGCAGTAGCATCGCACATCTGGTTGAGGATATATTTGGCCTGGGTCGCGTTGTCGCAGCCGCCCTGGCCGGGGAGGCTGGCAGTCGTCTGCCCGCACTCGGTGACTGCTAAGTTTTCGCCGGGGGTGGATGCGGACTGGTCCCAGTTGTAGATAGTGGAGAAGTTGCCGCCTCCAAAGTTCGAGGGCTGGCGTCCATTGCCGGCATAGAAGTGGATGCTGCCGGCATCCACATAGGCCGAGATGTTGGGAAGGCTGGCATAATCCGCAGGGTCTTGTATGGAGATGGTCGGGGCCAGAAGCTTGACCGGGGAGAGGGAACTGATGCTTTGTTTCCAGGCGAAGATCGCCTGAGCCCAAGCGGCTGAGTTAGAAGCATAGTTGAGGGTCTGATTGTCGGAGGCAGGATAAAAATTCCCATTTCCGTCGGGTGTTCCATAGGGAATATCCGAGGGGCCATGGGTGCCGTTGCCGGCACCAGAATTATCTATCTCGTTCGGCCCTTCAATGGTCTCCATCATATTTGCAATTTGAAGCATGTAAGGCTGCTGATTGGAAAACGAATAAGGACTGTTCATGTAACCAGTCACCAAGACATTGGCTTTGAGGCCAGCCGGGAAGTACCCAGATGTTTTGGATGCGATGTCGTTCCATGCAGAGACGTCAGATGCATTCTGACAGGTGCTGCGGATGCGCGAGAAGCCAATGATGTTCAAGGCATTAGCGATCGCCTGCGTATTCTGGTAGTTGTTTACCCCAAAGTGGACATTGACGCCAAAACTGTTCATGAAACTCAGTGCTTTGACATTTTTATCGGTCCCTCCACTTCCCTGTGCCTGGGCGCAGTGCCATCCGGACACGCCCAGCACTGCTGCGACTAGCAGCACCGCCATAAGTCGGGCCCAGATACTTTTCCCTCTAATCTTGCAATAATTGCAATGAAACACTTGATGAAGTGTGATTGAAAACGGCATGATCATGTTCTCCTTTGACATATCCTAAAAACCCTCGACATATTCTAAAGACGTCCTGCTCCAGTGCGGCTCCAGCGGACTACTCCGCTGGAGCCTCAGCGACAATCTCCCAGTCCGTCACGACATATCGTGAAGGGACATAACTGCCCTCACGGGACACTGTGATAGCTTGGTCTGCGCTGCTCCAGGTCAGCCGAACACGGTTTTGCGCTCCGCGCTCATACGCCAGCGTCTGACCGTCGTCTTCGACCAAGGTAATCGGCAGGCTGCCGTCCCCGTACACCCGTACTATCAGGGAATGGGCTTCCTCAGAACCTGTCCAAGCATTCGGGGCCGCGAGAGGAAGGACTGCCCCACTTTTCACGAACAAGGGGATTTGCTCCAGCGGCGACTGCACGCTCAGTGTCTGCTTCCCTTCAAGCACAGCCCCCGTCCAGAAGTCATGCCACCGCCCTTCAGGAAGGTAGACTAGGCGACTCTCTTGTCCAGCGACCATTGGGGCCACCAGCAGAAAATCTCCCATCAGATACTGGTCATCTAGACCAAATGTCTGGACGTCGTTCGGATAATCCATCACTAAAGCCCGGAACGGAGGCAGACCTTCCGCCTGATAACGGCCAAACGCCGCATACAGGTACGGGAGGAGGCGCATCCGCAACCGCAGGATGTCCCGGCAGATGGCCTCCACTTCCTGCCAGTCATCCGCCAGATGATCGTTGTTGTTACTCTCAGTCTGCCACTGCTTCCAGGGCGGGTTTTTGATGTACCACGCATTCACCAGTGCCTGAGGGGAAAAAGCGACGGTCTGGAGACGCCGGATCAAATCCTCCGCGCTGTCCGCATCCCGCACTTCCGGGGTCCACAGCAGTCCTGAGAAGCCGCTGTTTGCAAGAGCACGGATAAACTCTTTGTGTCCATACAGGTCACTATAGAGGACGAAGGGGTGCGGGGCCGCCAGCGCCTGAGAGGACCGGACGGAGCCGTAGGTACGCTGGTCCCGCATCCGAAAAATGCTTTCAATTGTTGACTGATAGAATACGCCGAGCAGCGAATGCATTTGCTCGCCGTCCAGACCGGAAGGAAACCGGCTGCACTCCGGGAAAGACCAGGAACGACCGATGAAGTCGGAGTTATCGCATTCATCCAGCTTGTAGCCGGAGACTCCGGCATCGACATGCGCCGCGCCATGCTGCTGCGCAAGGCTGCGGCGGGCCTGGGGCAGTGAAAGATCGGGGACGATTCCGTTGAAGGCCGTGTAGTTTCCTGACAAAGGAAACAATTCAGCATGAACCGGCGAAGCCGAATGTGTAAAGACATGTTCCCAGAGGTTCACCCGGTAGTGCTGCTCCAACAAATGACGCGTCATCTGGGCGGGATCAGGAAATTTTTCGCTCCAGACAAAAGAGCAGGGATAGCTATGGCTTTGCCAGCCAGGCTCTAAGCCGAGAACTTCGAAGGGCATCCCATCGGCGCGCAGAGCATCGGCCATGTCCAAAACTTCCTGCTGCGAAAAGTCCGACCGGACCCTGTACCACGGGGCGAGGCCCCATAGTGGAGGCAGGCAGCCTCCGCCGGAGAATAGGTTGTAGCGCTGCACGGCTTCGCGAAGATCTTCTCCCCAAAAGACATACACATCGACGCCCTGGGCAATCGGCACCTCGACCGTAACTGTTCCTGGTGAGGTCTCAAAGCGCGACTCATACAGCTTTGCCGCCATGCTCTGCTGGTGTGCTTCTTTAGATCCGCTGACGAACCCTTCACCCGACCCGCTTTCGCATCCTTCACCCGACCCGCTTTCGCATCCTTCACCCGACCCGCTTTCGCATCCTTCACCCGACCCGCTTTCGCATCCTTCACGCGGTTCGCTCTTGTCGTGCAGACAGCCCATGTAAAAGGTGGCGTATCGCGCCGTATCGACGAGAATGCCGTACCCGGCTGTGGAGACATAGAACGGGACCGGTGCATGGGAGTCGCCCAGATCTGCCGTCGGGTCGCTATTTACACGCAGCGTCTTTTTCTTGCCTCGCTGCTCAAACGAACCAGATTGCAGGCCGAGGCCATACAGATGCTCGTCCTCGGCCAGCGGGATTTCTACGGTATAACCGCGCGGTGCGTGCCGCCCTCGCATTTTCTGCACCAGCAGCGGGCTGGACACAGAACAGGCCCAGCTTTGAAGTGCTTCTTCTGCCGGTTCGCGCAGTCGGAGACGAACCGGCGTCAGAGGCTCTGGGTCTCCGAAACGGATGTGGGTCACACCGGGATATAGATCGTTCTTCATTGCTTCTCAGACCGCCGTCGGATTTAATGGGGAAAGACCTGGATTAAAAGGGGTGAGCCTGTGAGATTGACCGTGATGCTCGAAGCGCTGCCCGCCGCAATCGAGCTGATGCCGCGCAAAGGATCATACACCTTATAGGTGTAGCTGCCGCCGAAGCTGACCGTCACCGGATCGGCAGCGGGTGTCACCGGGGCGTTGGCACTGGGGTCCCAGATCTGCGGCTCGTTCCAGACCACGATAAACGTGCTGCCGTCGCTCTTGCTGATCGAGAGGCTGCTCCCCGCTGCACCGGCATCTGTCACGCCGCTGACATGATATGCTGGAACCTTCGGGGTGAAGTTTGCGGTGGGATCATGCAGCAGGTTCTTGACATTGGCGAGGGCCTGCGCTGCCGGCTTGACTTGCCACTGGTAGTCGAAGATGCCAAAGTGCGCTTCCGAGCCTTCATTGCCGGTGGGGTCGCCGTCCGTGCCGTCCATGATCTGATACAAGTAGGCCCGGTAAACACCTTTGGAGGCAATATCGAACATCTGGTTCAGGATGTACTTGGCCTGTGTGGCGTTGTCACACCCGCCCTGGCCCGGCTTACCGGCTGTCGTCTGGCCCCATTCGGTGATGCTGACCGGCTTCGTGGGGGCAGCAGCGGCCTTGTACCAGTTGTAGATGGCGGAGAAGTTGCCGCCGCCGAAGTTTGAGGGCTGGCGTCCGTTGCCGGCGTAGAAGTGAAAACTGCCGGAGTTGACATACGAGGAGACATTCGGCAGCTTCGCATAATCGGCAGGATCGCCTGAGGCAATATCAGGGGCCAGTAACCTGGCTTTGGACAAAGCAGGAACCGTCTTCTTCCAGGCGAACAGAGCTTTGGACCAGGCAACATAGTTGCTGGGGAAGTTCTTCGTCTGATCCGTCGTATCGAAAGGGCCGTGTGTGCCGTCGCCGGCAACAACATTGTTGATTTCGTTCGGTCCTTCGACGGACTCGACAAGAGGCGCAAGCTTGAGAATCAAGGCTTCTTGTTTCGCGAGCGTATCGTCGGGTGCGTTGTTGTAGCCAACAAGAAGGACATCGGTTTTCAGGCCGGCGGGAAAATAGGGGGCTGCTTTGGCGGCCAAATCCTGCACTCGCGCAACGCTCTGCTCATCCCGGCACTCAATGCGGACATGAGAAAATCCGATGATGTTGAGCGCGTCCGCAACGGCCAGCACGTTTTGATAGTTGGCGTCTCCCAGGTGAACATTGACACCGAAGGTGTTCACGAAGTCTTGGGCTTTGATGCTGCGGTCGGTCTTCGGGCTGCCTTGCGCGTGTGCCGCCCCAGGCGCGGTGAGACCGAGCAAGCCGATGAGCGCTGCACCGACAAATGGAGTCGCTTGTCGAAGCGGGCGACCCCCACCCCGACGGCGAAGCACTGACTTCTTTTGAGTAATCGTAATGGGCATTATGGTTTCGGCTTCCTTCCAAACAGGCTAATGGCTTCGCCGTAGGTATACGATTTCTTATCAGGGTGAGGCCGAACGTCTGCCTGATTGAGAGACGCAAATCCTGCGGCAAAGCCATTGTTTATGCTGAAGCGATCAGAGAACTGATCGCTTTTCGTTTTACAGAGTGCTGAACGTGGCGGCGTAGGTCGACACATCCGTGCTGGCGGCATTGTTCTTCTCAGCCCCCCCGCCACTTGCGTCATTGATCTGGCATGTCGCTGCGCCATCCTGAGCGCACCCCAACATAGCGGCACTAAACCCGCTGGAAACGGCACTGCCACGCAGCCACTTTGCGTGCCCGTCTGCCATCAGGAAGTTCGACCCGTCGGAGTGCCGTCCGGTCGTGTCAAGAAAACAGCCAATTTCTCCACTGTTCGGGTCGCACCCGCCGCCTTTTGTGTCGGAAGTTGTCCCGACGCCGCCCATAAACCCGGTGGCATAGTAGCATCGGAAAGGCTCCTCAACGACAAGTTGACCCTTTCCGGGACGGCCATTGCCCCAGGTCTTGATGTTCACTTCCGCCGAGTTCTGCATTCCCCAGCCAGTGCCAGGCTGGGAAATTTCCTGAATCTCGAACAGAGCAACTGTTTTCGCAGGGCTGGCCGTATCGGCAAGCGCCGTCGCAACTTTGCTATACAGGCCGCCTGGGCAGGAGAGGTTGGAGTTAATTCCATAGGAAATCTCTGTCGCCGGTGCATTGTTGACACTGTCATCGGGACACACCCAGACGTTCGTGCTTTTGATGTAAGGATTGATGCCAATCACCCAGTCCGAATACAGTCCTGGTGTATTAAAAACAGCATTGTAATCGGTGAACGGATACTTTTCATCAGAGTCCTGGACATATTGGATCAGACCCAGGCCAAGCTGTTTTTCGTTGGACAGACAGGAAGTGCGGCGGGCGTTCTCGCGGACTTTCTGAAACACGGGGAATAAAATCGCGGCGAGAATTGCGATGATAGCAATAACGACAAGCAATTCAATGAGCGTGAAACCGGTACGGTTCCGTTTGACAAGGCTGTTCATAACTGATTTCCTTCTTTCTTTTTTCCGTCTTCTCCGTCTTCGGAGTGTTCTGTTGCTGCGGGAAAAAATGTCTTAATTCGGACCGCGCAGAATACCACTTGACTGGTTTTATTTCAAGCGCTTCGCTCGTGATCCACACGATTTGTGGACGCACGCTTCTCCAAGCGCATCGACAAATTGATTTGCTGCAAAGGCAGCGACGGGTCTTTCAGCCGCTGCTGAAGAAAATCCCAAGCAAGGCGACACATTTCCTCAAACGGCTGCGCCACGGTGCTCAAGGTCGGGACACTGAAGATGGTTTCTTCAATCCCATCAACGCCGATGAGGGCAACATCCTCAGGAACGCGCAGTCCCAGGTCGGCGAGGGCTCGGTTGGCTCCAATCGCCGTCTCATCATTCCAGCAGAAGAGGCCATCGACGCGGTTCTGTGTTGCGAAATAATGACGTACCGTCTGGTAAGCATCGTTATAACCGTCGCGTGTAAGACGGATGACCAGTGGCTCCATCCCCTTCTCCTGCATGACCTGAATGTAGGCATCATAGCGCGGTTCTCCCACGCGAAAATGGTTTTGGCCGACGACATAAGCAATACGACGGCATCCAATCTCTTCCAAGTGGCGGAGGGCCTGGAGGCTGCCTTCATACAGGTCCACTCCCACATTATCGGTGGTCTGCGTGGCAGCCGGCCCAAAACTGACAATAGGCATTACATGAGAATGTTGTCCCAAAACTTCTTCCACAAGATGTTTGGCATCGAAGGCCAAGATGCCGTCCACGTGCCAATCGGAAAGAAGACCGCCGGAAGTCAATGTTTCTCCGGTTTCACCGTAGGTCTGAACAATGGTCACTTGGAACCGGCTTCCTTGCGCCAGACGCATGATGTGCTCAATCACATTGCTAAAGACAATGTGATACGCGTAAGGGACCCAAAGCGCGATCATGTATGTCTGCCCGGTGACTAAGGCGCGGGCAGCCAGATTAGGCCGGTATCCAAGCACCTCCGCAGCATCGAACACTTTTTGGCGGGTCACTTCGCGGATTGCTAAATCTGTCCGCCCCGCGAGTACATAAGAAACGGTTGCTCGAGAAACACCTGCCCGCCGTGCGACATCTGTGCTGCTGACCTTTTTGCTCACGTTCTTTTCTTCATCGTATTAAAAGCTTCAATGTTCATTTACTCGTGTAAATAATAATATCACAATTGTTCTCGATTGTCAAGTCCTCTTATCAATTGTCAGATTCTTTGTTATGGGAGAGGAGAAAAAATGGCCGGACATGCCTCCGAAGCTCCCAGCAGGCCTCTTGGGTTTGCTACTGTTGGGGTTGATACATGTCCGGCACATTGCTTCAGAAAAAGTGTTTTTAGAGAGAAATATTTTTAGGAAAAAGTGTTTCCGGTTCCTGGCCCGGCGGCAACACGAAATGTTGGGCCGTTCCAGCGGATTTCTACTTCGACAGGAATGTTCGAGAGGCAGCTCACGTCAGGCCGCTCCGTCGTCTCCTGACGCGCACGGCATAACAAATCCAGACGGCCCTGCGCTCCGAATGGATAACACTGGATTCCATGCTCCTCGGTCAGCCGCACGTCCCAAATCAACCGTCCTGCTCCGGCCTCCGGCCGCAGGCCAAAGACATATTCAAACAGAACGGCGATAGGGCCAAGGCCGCTCCAGCCGACAAAGTCCGGTTTCGCCGGCTGCCCAGGCATTGCTCTCTCCGGCGCATAGTTTTCCCAAAACGTCTCGGTATCACGGAAGACAGTCGTGACAAATTCGACGTGGTTGCAGCCGATTTTGTGGGCCAAATCCGCGTGGTCTTGGGCGCTCAGACCACGCAGAACCATGTAATTGGTCGGCGGCCAGACGCCGCCAAGCCAGTATCCTCCTGCCGGATCATACTGTGCGTGGTCTGCCGACAAGGTTGGAACTTGGTGTGGACGGCAGAAGGTGGCCGGATCGTGGAAATGAGAGAGGAAACGCTCAACTCGCTCCGGCGGCACGACACCGGCAAGCAGTGCCCAATACGCTCCGATTGTTTTAAGAGGCAAGAGCGTGCCATCCCGAGTGCGGTCACAATAAAATGCTTGCTGCTCATCCCATAAAGTATCGTTGATCAAAGAGGTCAAAGCCGTGAGTTCTTTCGCAAAGTCATCCGTTTCCGCTTCGCGCCCGATTTCTGCACCGATCAGAAGGATTATTCTGGCGGAAAGCGCCTGCTGACAACAGGCGTCCACCCAGGAAAGGTGACCATGACTGAATTCGTCCAGTTGATGCGAATGAGAAGCCGCTGCCGGATACTGACCGATGGCTCGGGGCTGATTGTCCATCCCACAACCCCACCCGCATGTCCAGTAAGAACCGTCTTGCCAGGTATGGTTAGCACGGAGCCAGTGATGATAGGCAATCAGTACCGGGAAAACGCGTGTGAGCCGCTCCTTGTCGGCAAAATTGCGGTAATGCTCCCATTCCGCCCAGGCAAAGACATTCGGGCCTGTGCTGGCGGGATCGTTGCGTGCGAAGCAGTCAGTACCATCCGCCTCGTCAATCTCTCGGCAGATAAATCCATCGGGGTGCTGCTTGACATAAAAGTTGTCCAGCGTGCGCTGGAAGTCGAAAGCAGAGTGCCCATAGCGCCCAAACAGCAGGATAAACACGGAGTCCCACAGAAACAGATGGCCGTTAAAAGCCGTGTCAATGTAGTTCGCCACAAAGCCATTCTCGGTCGTCGGCTGCCGCAAATTCTCCCACGCCAGTTCCCACGCCCGCCAGTAGGCGCTGATCTCGGAGGGATGGCCGTCCCAGAAAGGCTGTGGCAAGAGAGAGCGGATCTCAGCGAATATCGGCAGGGGGGCAGTCTCGGGAGACAAGGTCTGGAAACTATTTTCCCGGACGTATGGATTTTCGATGTAAGTTTGAAACATGCTTGTAGTGATCTTTCCACGCAGCCGGCTCCCAGGGCTGGTCAACTCTCCTAGGGCTGGTCAACTCTCCTAGGGCTGGTCAACTTTTGCATCCACGGTGCTAGGCGGGAAGTCATATGTCTGGAACGGGAAAGCGGGCAGACCAGCTTTGTTGATCAGGTTGGCGTCCGGCGCGGCCGACCAGGAGTAGCGAACCGCTACGGGATGGGAAACTTTGACGGACGAGACGACAACCGAAGACCCCAAGATCTCGGCGTCCGCGTCCGTCCACTGATGATCGCTCCCGCAGATCAGGAAACCTGTCAGCTTCATCCCATTCTTTGTGCTCAGCAAACCTCCGGTATGCGTGAATGTCAGCCTGATATGGCTGCCGGCAACTGTCATCGACTGATACACCGGGCCGGAGGCTTCCACGCTTTCATGGTAGACCTGAGCGCGGGCGACCAAGGCGAGGCGGCGACCGACTTCCTGCTTGTTCTTTGGATGAATGTTCGCGGCATCCCCAATGTCGACCGCTGTCGCAATACCAACATTCGGGACAGTCTGAGCCGTCTTCCACTGAGCATCCCGCAGCTCGGGCCAGCTCAGATTGGCAGGATCCGGCGAATTCTGATAGCCGGCAATCTGGACAATCAGAAACGGGAGGCTCCCTTCGCCCCAACGAGAGCGCCAGCCGCCGATTAGCGCCGGCAGAAGCGTGCGATACTGCGTCGGCCGTATTGTGTTGTTTTCGCCCTGATACCAGATTGCGCCTTTTATTCCGTAGGGAATGAGGGGTGAAATCATGCCGTTATAAAGCACAGACGAGAAGTTCTGATCAGCTTCGATGGGAGAAGGCACAAGGGAGCGTGCATCAGTCAGTGAAACTCCGATCTTATAGTGCCAGTCTCCGGCAAGAGGCATATCCGCAGCGCCGTCGAACGCGAGATGCAGACTGCCCGCATCGCCCCAGATGCCGCCGTTGCCGCCCGTGTCAAGTACGCGGATAGCAACGACATTCCGCCCTGTCTTGAGCGCGCCGGCAGGGACACGGTAGCCACGCTGGTCAAAGGCACCCTGGGTAGCGCCGATCCGAATACCGTTAATCCAGGTGGTGTCGTTGTCATCCGCCTTGAAACTGAGGGTGGAGGCTTTTGACGCCTGATCGGCAGTCAGAGTAATATCCTTCCGAAACCACACGACGCCATCAAAACTCGCAAGTGTAGGAATATGCTGGTCTTCCCAGTCTCCCGGCAAACTCATTTTCGGCCAGGCCAATGTGTCAAGGTCTGGATCTGCCCAGCTAATTCCAGGGGCAGAACCCGGATCGTTTTGCGTGTACCATTCTGCTTCTTGAGCGGTATAGCGTTCCTGCCATCCGGCTTGACCAACAGCGCGCTCGGCGTCGAGACGCGCCAGTTGCGGGCGAAACGCGGGCAGTTTCGCCTGCAATGCCTCTTCATTTGTCCACGCTTCCGCATTGGTACCGCCAAACGCGGATTCAATCAGGCCAATCGGCACATGAACATTGGTGTAAAGGGAACGCCCGAAAAAATACCCGACGGCGCTAAAACCGCTCGCGCCAAGCGCCTCCGGCGTACACACCCGCCATGTGGTATCGGTCGTCGCCTGCGGGGAGACTGAAAGCGAGTGGGGCACAATCATCAGGCGAATACTGGGGTAGTTGGCCGTGGAAAACGCCGACTGCGCGTCAGCAGCTTCGCCGACACTGAGTTCCATGTTCGACTGCCCTGAACAGAGCCATACGTCCCCGACCATGACATTGGAGCGAGTGACCGTTTGATTGCCCTGGCTGGAAACTGTCAGTGTGTACGGGCCGCCGACGGGCAGCGCCGGCAGCTTCGCCATCCACTTTCCCTGCGTGTCGGCAATGGCAGCCGTGCTTTTGCCGGCAACCACCACCAGCACGCTCGTGCCTGGCGTGGTCCAGCCCCACACAGGGTCGCTTTGGCTGCGCTGAAGCACCATGTTGTCGCTGAAAAGCGTATCGAGAAACGGAAGGGTAGGCGGGACTGATTTGCCATCCGCCGATGCGCCCAGAGGAGCTGCCGCCCCAGCCAAGAAGAAGACACTCATCCCGCAGAAGGCAGTAAATACGCTGAGGCTTAGGTTGTTGCCCAAAGACCGTAAGCATGTAGTCCTTAATTGCATAGTTAATTCCTGCTTTAATCCATTCTCTTCAATTTATTCTCTTCAATTTATTTCTTTTTGTAAATCTGTCAGCACGCCGAAGAAGATGACCTTAGCACCAGGCTCCGTGAAGACCATCTCGATCTTTGCATGCCCCGCCGCATCCAGGGTCACACGCGCGCCGGGGCTGTGCCAGAAAGCGGGCGCAGGCTGCGCTTCGGTCATATATACATACCGCCCCGGCGCAGAAGCAAAGGCGGAAACGACCCCCCGGCCCGTCTCCGCGTTGATCTTCTCATAAACCTCCGGGCTGCCGGCGACTTCGCCGGTGCGCCTAAGCGCTGCCTGGGTGATGTCACCGCGCACCTGCTTGTAATAGGCCAGCGCCTCGCCAAAGCGGCTCACCCCATCCGGGCTGACGCTGAGCAAGTCACCCCAAATCAAGTCACCCCAAATGCCGTTCTGGCCCGGCACCAGCGACGCCAGGCTGATCCACTGGCTAACCTCTGCCTGCACTTCGGCAGTCGCCTCTTCCGTGCCTCCGTACTTTCGGTAGTCGAATGCTTCACCCGCGAAGTGGGTGTCTCCCCCGCCGCTACCTCCTGGCCGTGCGCATTGACCGGGCAAAAGAGCTGCTGGCCGGCAGCGATATGCGATCACCGCTCTGGCCCTGGAGCTCGGCTTTTCTTCTTCGCAACACTTCGCCGCGACATTCAAGCGGCTGGCCGGGGAAACAGTACAGTGCTACCGAGCAGCCCGCTTGTCCTCGTTTTCTCAGTAACTGATGTTACGCCGGAAGCAGTCGAAAGTAACGAGTGAGTTTGGATAAGAGTAAGTAAACTCTTGATCATTATGAGAAAGCGCAACTAGTTTCCTCGCGAACATCGTCCGCTGGCTGCTAAGTGTGACGCTGACAAATCGGCTAGGGCAGAGGCAAGCGGGGGGCCATCACATGGAAGATGCTTGCTAAAAGCGCCCACAAAGCGGCACTGCTGAACTCACCGACGATCAGCCCCAGGAAAAAGGGACGCGCTTGACGGTAGAGCTTCTGACCGCCATAGCGCAGCAGTACGGACTTGATCAGCCAAGTCAGGAAAAACGGGAACCAGAGCACAAACATCGACCAGGTCGGGGCAATGGCATAGGCGAGCGGCTGCAGCGGAAACCCCGTGAACTCAGACCGCAGGTGTGTCAGCAGCAGCACCACGCCGATGCCGACCGCAAACCAGGCCGGCGCGGAGGGAAGAGGTGTCTGAGCCCCGCGGATGCTTGCGACAGCATCATCATAAGCCCCGCCGGCATACGCTGGACCATAACTGTAAAGAGCATTGGCACCGTGGCTGTAGGCAAGATGCAGATGCGTCGCTACGCCCACGGCGAAGGCAATCGGAACCGCAAGTGCCAACGGCCAGAGCAGTGAGCGCCGCCGCATCCCTACCCCGTCGGCCATCTGCTGGGCGTCAAGAAACAGCGCCAAGAACAAGCCGCGCATATCTCGGAAAAACACGGCGTTTAGCATCGAAATGCCCGTGAGGTTGCCTGCGCCCCAGCTATGCTGAGACACAAAAATCCCGACTAAGTCGCCGGGCCGAAACGAGGTCTCTGTAATCAAGAGCCCAGCCTGCGAGACAGTGCGCGTCAGCACAACGGCGGTGATGAAGAGGTAGATCCCCCAGACGCAGGCGGCCAGCCACACGCTGATCCCCGCCCAGGCACTCCAGGCCAGGATGCCGAGGAAGGCGAAAATGAGGCCCCACACCGCAGCCCGGCGCGGCAAAAGCTCGCTTGCATCGTCATCGCTCTTTTGGAAGGTCAGCCCTTCGCGCACGGCTTTCCCGAGAACGTGACGTCCGCTGTAAAAGAAGGTGACCGCCAGTGCCACGTAGGCCCCGGCCGCCTGATACCCCAGGTACGCGCGGCAGGGGTAGGAAGGCATCGTGGGTGAGTCTAAATTGTATGTCGTCGCCACCACGTCGCCGACGCGCGTCAAAAGAAAGAAGAACCATAGGCTAAACAGCAGATCCGTTGGCAGCAGGTAGGCAAAACCGACCGCCGCAAACGAGAGATAGATAGCCGTCGGGAAAATATTGTTCCAGGGAAGCTGCGTGAATAAAGACTGAACATTCTCGAACGCCAGCGGAATTTCAGGAATAGTCGGATAGCTTTGGTGGAAGCCGTTGACGCCGTAGATCAGAAACGGAATCAGGATGCCGATCTGGGTCACTTTGCTGGCAAAGAAGCTCCGTGAGGTTTGGATATCAAAGATTTCCAGAGGAAGCACCGTCTGCGGAAACGGCAGTCTGTCCACCTCAGCCCATTGCTTACGAAGCAGGCTCGCCATGCAGAAGAAGGAAATGAGTACCAGCAGGAAGAGTCCAAACCACGACAGGCAGGGAATGGCCCAAACCGCCCACGGCAGAGCCTCATGAGGCAGGCCCGAAAAGTAGCCAGAGGCGGCATGCTGCTGCGGCGGGTCGGAAGGCATCCCGACCACGAGGGCTGGGTTGAGATGAGGAAAAAGCAGCTCTTTGTAGTCGTTCGACGGCGAAGCAAAGGCATTGACGTAGGTCAGTGCGGGGATGAGTTTCTCAATCAGTCCCCGCGTGCACACAAAAACGCCGACGAACAGCATCAGGTAAAGCGCCAGCAGGTCGGCGGCATTCAGCCAGCGCATTAGCTTGAAGCGTTTGGCGATTTGAATCCCAGCGTAGAGGATGAAAAATGCCCCGACCGCCCCCGGCGCAAATTGCAGGACCCCCATAGGCATCTGCTGAACGATCAGGTCCACATAGAGCGCAACGTAAGAAATCGCAGCGACGAGCAGCGCTCCTAGAAGCAAGGTGCGCTTATGAAAGCGCAGCACTTTGGCAGGAGCGTCCGGTGATGCCGGCGTCTCTGGATCGGCACTCTTATCAAGAAGGTTATTTTTCGAGCTTATGTCTATCATAAATATTCTCTGCGGAGTGACGGATACTACAAAGTGGACTAAACTCCATTTTCCATACCAGCGGCGCGGGTCAGATTTTGCTGATTGGGCTGCACCCGGCATCTGGAACATCTGAAAGGCTAGCCAGCTTTGTGCTTGGCTGCTAAATGCTGCTGCCAGCGGGCAGTGAACTCCTTCGGGGTCAGGTATTCCAACGAGCTGTGCGGTCGAAAGCTATTGTACTCCTTTCTGCGGTGTTCCAGTTTCTCCTGGGCGTCGGACAATGACAAAAACCAGTTCTCATTTAGGCACTTTTGCCAGAGACGAGCGTTGAACGACTCGATATACGCATTATCGGTGGGTGTGCCAGGAGGGCTGAACGTCGATTTCACCCCATGCCGGTGTGCCCACTCATCGAGTGCTCGGCTCACAAACTCTGGTCCATTGTCGACAAAAACCTCCTTGGGCACTTGTTGCTCTTGGTCAAACCGATCCAAAACCGCCGTGACCCGCTGGTCCGTCAAGGAAAAATTGGCTTCAATGGCAGAACTAACTCGACCAAAGTGATCCAATAACGTCAGCATACGGAAACGACGTCCGTCAAAGAGCCTATCTGTGACAAAGTCTATGCTCCAGCGCTCATTTGGAGCGGTTGCAGCGGGAACAACCACCTGGATTTGAGCTTTTTATTTTCTTCCTCGAGCTGTTTCAGGCGGCGCAACTCAGCGACGCCCATGCCGGCGAACTTTCGCTTCCAGCGGTAGAAGGTCTGCTCGGTGATGCGACTTAAAGACTTCTGCTTGCGGCAGACTTCAGCCACGGCGGTGCCGCCATCAGCTTGTTTGAGCGTATAAGCAATCTACCCCTGCGTGAACTTGGGTTTTGGCATTTTGGGTCTCCATTCGAGTAGTTATTTCTACGGTCGAAAGTCACCTTCCTCGTGATCTAGAATTCCGGGTTTGGATCAAGGTCTTATAGAGACGCTAATGTCAGTCTCTCATATGAGCCTCTTTTGTTAGTCTGTTAACTAACAAATGTTCGCAACTCGCATAGCTGAAGGATGTCGCCCGA
>JBPBQB010000010.1:0-31921 GCA_050954545.1 Janthinobacterium lividum
CTCTTTCTGTCGCCCGCAAAGAACTCACCCCTCTAAAGCAGGATTCCCCTGTGCCTTTGCCGTATTCTTTTCTGCAACCCAGGCAGAGGAGATACCATCATGCTCAGTGCGCTTTTCGACAACCCCGTTGTAACCAAAGAACTGCGTGGGCGGATGCGCGGATCCCGGACCTACTGGCTCCTCTTCGGCTACGTTCTACTGCTGTCATTGATCCTCTTTTTCTCCTATCTTGGCTGGTGGAACCAGCACTCGGCAGATATGCAAACCGGCGGAAGCTCGGCGGGCTTTACTGTCGGGCGTACTTTCTTCAAGATTCTCTTTTACTCGCAGGCCGTGATGATGGCATTGATCACGCCTGCACTGACCGCCGGGGCGATTACCGTGGAGCGGGAACAGCGGACGTTTGAAATGTTGCGCGGGACAATCCTGCGGCCTGGGTCGATTGTCTGGGGCAAGCTGGCATCGTCCGTCTCGTTCGTAGTGCTGCTGCTGACTTCCTCGCTTCCCCTGCTTTCGCTCTGCTTTTTGCTGGGCGGCGTCTCTCCCGGCGAGGTCTTTTTCGCTTATCTCCTGCTGATCATGGATGCGCTCTTGTTCGGCGCGATCGGAATCTGCTGGTCTGCCTACGCCGGCGGCACGGCGACGGCGACGGTACTGTCCTATGCCACACTCATTCTCTTTTTCGTGGCGACTATTCCGTTTGCCTCTCCTGCGCTCAGTGATGGCAGCATGGCGAGTTTTGGTCTTTGTGCCTTAAATCCCGTCGGTGCTGTGACGGGCGCTGTTCTGCCGGAGCACTATTACGGCTGGATTTTGCCCGCCTGGATTCCGGCGCTTCTGCTGAACGGCACACTGACCGCGCTGCTCGTGCTGGCATCGATCAATCGACTGGAAGACTTTCCGGCTCACCGTGCGGCAGCGCTCAGAGGGGGGACACTCCTATTTGCCGGTTTGCTGATCTTTTTTGGAAATGGGATTATTTTCGGGGGCTGGACCGCAATCGGTATTGTGTGGGGGGTAGGGTTCGGTTCTCACGTTCAGCTCACCGCACAGCTTGGTCTAGCCTCAGCTTTGCTGCTGCTGCTGGTGCCTATCCTGGTGACGGGCGATCTGGAAGGCTGGGCAAAGAAAAAAGCCTGGTCGCCGCGCCGTATTCTGGGAGAGGCAACCCTGGCTTCCGGACTGCCCTTTGCGCTTCTGCTGACTGCCGTGGTCATTGGGCTGACATTTGCCGGGACCTACTTTGCAGCTCATATACCGAATACTCAGCTATTTTTTACTACTCAGCAGCTTTTCCGTGGCAGGTTCGGCAGACCCGCAAACCTCTCGCTTTCACCCGGTCAAATCAGCTTGATCATTGAACAGACATGCTGGATGCTGCTGCTGGTCGTAGCCGGCATCAGAGGCCTCGGCTTCTTGTTTTCAGTGCTGCTGAACAACCGGTGGACATCGCTGACCCTGCTGTACCTAACGCTGCTTTTTGCGGTTGCTCTTCCGTATTTTTCCTACGCGACTTTGGTCGGAGAAGACGCCGTCGCGGCCTCGCATAACTTTGCCGTGAACGCACTCTATTTATGCCCGTTTGTCCCGATCCGAGAGCTGATCAGTCCTGTTGATCTGCAGAACTCCTACGGAAATGCAAGCGCGATCACGGGAATGCTCGGCTATGGCAGTCTGCCGCTTTGGGTCGGTACAAGCTTAGTGTACCTAGCAATCGGCCTGGTTTCTTTTGCCCTTGCACACATCATACTGCGTCGCCAAACGCTTACGAAAACCGCTTGATCGCCATTGCGACTTTGCCCATGATCGTGACTTCGGCGGCGAAGATCGGCTCGTAGTCCGGGTTCTCCGGCTGCAAACGAACCCCGTTGATGTCCCGGAAGAACGTCTTGACCGTGGCTTCTTCGCCGAGCAGGGCGACGACAATGTCGCCGTCGGCAGCCGTGCTCTGGCGACGGGCTACGACAATGTCCCCATCACCGATCCCCGCATCCCGCATCGAGTTCCCATAGACTTCCAAGGCGAACAGATCGCGCCCGTTCTGGTCGCTGCGCCGCAGAAGCGAAACGGGTATCGGCAGCATTTCCGGATTTTCCGACTGCTGGGCGAGGATCGGAGTGCCTCCTGCGACCCGGCCCAGCAGGGGTACGGAGACCGAGCGGCCCATCGTCAAACGTTCGCCGTTATCCATCAAGTCCAATGCCCGCTTGTAGCGATCCCGACGCAGGAAGCCTTTGGTTTCCAGGCTGTCTAAGTGCTTCTTGACCGTGCAGCTTGAGCTCAGGCCGACTTCTTTACCGATTTCGCGAACGGTCGGGGCATGGCCGCGCTGTTCGATATGAGTGCGGATGACTTCAAGAATCTGACGCTGCTTCTCAGTGAGTATATGCATGATGAGTCCTGTATGATATAAATAGAATAGTAATAATCGAAATAGAATAATAGGAGAGGAATGAAATAAAAGCGAATAAGAGCTAATAAGTGCATTCGAGTGGATTATACCACAGATGAATTAAACTCACGCAAACTTTTGTTTGTTTTTTTCAATCTATGGGCAAAACCTCCTTGACACCTTGCTATATGTTGAGTATACTACCAGCAATACAAACTAATGTTTGCTTCTGCTGTTCGTCTTAGGCAAGGTGCATTGTGAGGAGAATTGACTATGGTTTCGCTGAAATTAGACTTGTGTAATGATCGTCCCGCTTCGCCCGATACCCGGCCTCAGCTTGTGCTGAAAGATCTGACTACAGAGGAAAGGCCCAGGCAAAGCCGATCACGGCGCAACCCCCTGATGCGTTTTGAAAATGCTTTTTTCGGAACGGCTGCGGCTGCTGCGCTTCTGTATTTTGTTTTTAGCTTTACTATTCCGATAGTGCATTCGGTCCAGCAAAATTACACCAGTCCGCTCTTTCCCCGAAGTGTTGTCATTTCCAAGACAGTCGCGCATGGCGATACCCTTGCCAAACTGGCGTATCGCTACGGCGATCCAAACACATATATTTTGGAACGGGAAGACCAGATCGCGCGAGTCAACCACCTTGAGGGAACCGCCCCTCTGCTTCCCGGCCAGCATCTCCAGATCCCAGTCACGAATCCCATTGTCATTGCTCAGATTATTCGCTCCTTCCACCACCACCTTGTCGCTTCCCGCTGAACCCAGTGCAAACAAAATAGCCCGGCTTCTACCTAAGTGATAGAAGCCGGGCTTTTTTGCGAGTGCTTGGATTAATTATCGTTCTGCCAACGTTGGACGCCGCGTCTTTTCCCGCTGGCAGCCGGGGCAGAAGGCCTCGCCGTAGTTGCGGACTGAGAGTTCCATCTGAGCTTTCGTCAGTGCCTTGCCGCAACTGACACAGGCGGGGGTTCCTGACGGGCCTTGCGGCGCAGCCTGATTTGTGCTCGGCGCAGCGGCCAGCTTGACAATGGCAGGGGGCGAATCGGAGGGAGCATCATCGCCGAATGGATCGTCTTCGGTCGCATCCATCAAGCCGCCGCTGCCGATCAGGGGCTCAAAATCATCTTCTCCTTCGTCTGCCGTCGCGACTGATGGGGCGGGGCGAGGCGGCTGAGGGCGGGGAGCTTCGGCGCGAGGGGCATCATTTCGGGGAGAGTCATTGCGAGGGGCATCATTTGACTCGCGCACTGGGCTTGAGTCACGCGGCGGAGCGGAGTCGCGCGGTGGCGGGGATGACTCGCGTGGGGGGGTGCCATACCGGGCGGCTCCTCCGCCGCTGTACCCATTGCCGCCTCCTCCACTTCCCCCAAAGTTCCCGCCGCTGCTGCCGCCTCCGAACCGTCCGCCCCCGCCCATCGGCTGCGGACTGTCAGCAAAGCGCCCACCTGTTGACTCGTCTAGCTCGGGGGAGAACTGCGTACCAAAGCCGCAGAGAGCGAGTGCCCGGCCTACTGCCCCTGTCTCCGATTTTTCAATGTAGTCGCCGAAGCCTTTGACATCTTCTTTTTTTGTCCCGGTCGCCATCAGCTTGCCGTCCCCGTCGCAGATACGGGCGCGGAAGATAGCATACTGTTTTTCATGGTTGATCTCCACGGCTTCCGTTTCGATGCTCCAATCGGGATGTTCCTGCCGGAACCAGACAATGCGGGCTGAAACAGGCAGGTAAGAGCGGCCACCCTGCACTTTGATCAAGTGCCGCTTAAAGTCGAATGTCATTATTACGGTTCTCCTTACACCAGGTCAGGTACTCTTAAAATCATCATGCTGTGAGAAGAGCGTGGGAATAAATTCCTACGCTGTGGGGCGAAGCGCCTAGTCTCCACCTTCGTGGAGAAGGATTCCGATCCGTTCCCTGTCCGCGAAGGCGGACATTAGGCGTCTGCGCCCCATAGCCGCGCAATTTATTGCCACGTCAGCTTGCTTTTTCCAAATTACGCCAGGGCGTAATCCGCTTCGTCTTCCGTCACTTCAGCTTCAAGAGACGCGGGCAGCTTGTCGGGAGCGCCGAGCGCGAGGGCGCGTACTTTTTCTTCTAACTCGTTCGCAATCTCGGGATGCTCGTCCAAGAACTGCTTGGCGTTCTCCCGGCCCTGACCAATACGGGTCTCGCCGTAGGTGAACCAGGAGCCGGACTTCTTGGCAATGTCTAGTTCAATCGCCATGTCAAGAATTCCTCCTGAACGGGAAATTCCTGTGCCGAACATAATATCGAACTCAGCCTGACGGAAGGGTGGGGCGACCTTGTTCTTGACCACTTTGACCTTGACCCGGTTGCCGACCATGTCGGTGCCCTGCTTCAGAGTCTCGACCCGCCGGATGTCCAGCCGGACCGAGGCATAGAACTTCAGAGCGCGTCCGCCGGGCTGCGTTTCGGGATTACCGAACATGACACCGATCTTCTCGCGAAGCTGATTGATAAAGATGATAACCGTATTGGTCTGGTGGACACTGCCGGATAGTTTCCGCATGGCCTGCGACATCATGCGGGCCTGAAGGCCCATGTGGCTGTCGCCCATTTCGCCTTCGATCTCGGCTTTCGGGACAAGCGCGGCGACGGAGTCGATGACGATCAGTGAGATCGCACCGGACCGGACCAGGCCATCGGTGATTTCCAGCGCTTCTTCGCCGGTAGACGGCTGCGAGACCAGCAGACTGTTGATGTCTACCCCAAGGCGCTTTGCATATTCCGGGTCCAGGGCGTGCTCCGCGTCTACATACGCGCAGATGCCGCCGATGCGCTGCGCTTCTGCGACCAGATGCAGCGCAAGCGTCGTCTTGCCTGACGACTCCGGGCCGTAGACTTCCGTGATACGTCCCTTGGGGATGCCGCCGACCCCGAGGGCAATATCCAGCGCGACCGATCCTGTCGAAATCGCTTCCGTGGTCAGCCGCTCTGCTTGGCCCAGCCGCATGATTGCGCCTTTGCCGAACTGCTTATCAATCTGTGCTAATGCTGTTTCTAATGCTTTTTCGCGATCCATTGTCTTTTTCTCCCTAGTCTTAGTCCTAAAGTCGCCTCATCAAACATTTGTTCGTAATTAATGAATGATACCCTATTATGGAAAGAATTTCAATAAAAACATGACTTTTACTGGGTGATTTTTCTGGCAACACCTGCCAATAGAACAGTATAAGGCCAGACACGTCTTGACAGAAGTTTTTAGTCGGGCTATACTATCCCGGCCCTGAAATATAAGCAAAGGTCGGCTCGCCCAAAGGCGTTCCGGCATAGCGTGCGAGAAATACCTCTTCTGCGGAAGAACTTCGTGCGTGCAACCCAACCTGTAGGAGGAGACCGTTTGCAAAACTCGAAACCGGCCCGCACCTTCGGCTACTTGACCGTCGCGACCTTGTTCTCAGCGACGGCGCTGTCTGCACCCTTTGCGGCATTGGCAGCTCAGAACACTGCTGTTCTTGCTCCGACACCCTCGATCAGCTCCGCAGCCAACGCAAGCGCACCGACCCTGATGCCCGACCCGGCGGTCGGCACAATCCCGATGCCCTTGACTTTTTCCCTCGTTGACGGAAGTCACCCTGTCCAGACACTGACTACCCTTGCCGCGACTGTCGGTGCCGCGCTGACCAGCGCAGGCATTGTCTGGGGCCACGATGATTGGGTTTCACCCACTCCATCGGCTCCCATTGTGAACGGCCAGAAGATCGTTATTCGACGTGTCCGGTTTGAGACCGTGAACGAAGCGAGGTCTATCCCATTTAAAACTGTCTTCAAGATGAGCCGGTCTGTTCCAGCAGGACATATCCAGCTTGGTTCCCATGGCGCGGCAGGGACACTGACAAAAACCTTTAAAGCTCGGTTTGTCAATGATGCTCTCAAGTCACGCACCCTCGTTTGCAGCCGGATCATTAAAACTCCGGTTGATCAGGAGACGCTGGCGGGTATCCGAGTTCGCGAAGCACGCGCCCTGCCATCGCGCTCGGGCAGCTACCAGCGGATGCAGCGCTACCAAATGGTCGCGACCGGCTATTCTCCCTTTGAAGGCAGCGGCGCAGGCCGCTGTGCAACCGGAATGCGGGCAGGTTACGGCGTCGTTGCTGTCGACCCGCGTTTGATTCCGCTCGGCTCCAAACTCTACATCGAAGGGTACGGCTACGCTGTGGCCGGTGACACCGGCGGCGCGATCAAAGGCCACCGGATCGATCTGGGCAACACGACCTTCCACGAAGCCAACAGTGTCGGACGCCGCTCTGTCACTGTCTGGCTTCTTTCTGCCGCGCGTTAAGCTTAAACACCATGCGACAAGGTATTATCAACCATTACCGCGCTTACCTGCCGGTGTCGGACACGACACCGGTAGTTACTCTTTTTGAAGGCGATACGCCTCTCATCCCCGCCCCCCGGCTTGCTGAAGTCATCACGCCGGGCCTCAAGCTCTTTCTCAAATTCGAAGGAATGAATCCGACCGGCTCGTTCAAAGACCGGGGCATGACTCTGGCCGTGACTAAAGCCCTGGAAGACGGCGCACGGGCCATTATGTGCGCGTCCACCGGCAACACCAGCGCAGCCGCGTCTGCTTATGCCGCTCGGGCCGGTCTGGATTGTGTTGTTCTCTTGCCCAACACGGATGTCGCGCTCGGTAAGCTCTCTCAGGCGCTCATTCATGGGGCCAAAGTCCTTGCCATTGAAGGCACGTTCGACGATGCTCTGCGTCTTACCCGCGAGATTTGCGCCAAGTATCCTATTACAATCGTCAACCACGTCAACCCTCACCGTATTGAAGGCCAGAAAACAGGCGCGTTTGAGATTTGCGACGATCTTGGTGATGCTCCTGATTTCCATGCTCTTCCGGTCGGCAATGCCGGGAATATCACAGCCTATTGGAAAGGGTACTTAGAGTACCAGACTGCCGGCAACTCCCGGATACTGCCGAAGATGCTCGGTTTCCAAGCGGCTGGGGCCGCGCCGATTGTCGATGGCGCTCCGGTCCTAAATCCGCATACCATCGCGACCGCTATCCGTATCGGCAACCCGGCGTCCTGGCAGCATGCGCTGGCCGCACGCGACCAATCTGGTGGCGTGATCGATAAAGTCACCGACGACGAGATTTTAGAAGCTTACCAGATGCTTCCTGCGCTGGAAGGTGTCTTCACTGAGCCTGCCTGCGCTGCACCGATTGCCGGTCTCAAAAAGCTTTATAACGCCGGATATTTCCGGGACTACGACGGCGCGACTGTTGCGGTGACACTCACGGGTCACGGACTAAAAGACCCTGAGCGAGCCATCAAAACCGTGCCGCACCCGGCGACTATTCCTGCGGATCTGGAATCCGTTGTTCGGGCATTGGGCTTCTAAATGGCAACGCTTGCTGAGGCCGAAAAGCGGCGTCAGACATTGATGCTGCGCCGGGTCGAGTGGGGTTTTCTGGCGCTTTTTCTGATCCTTGCTCTTGCAGCTTACGCGACTCTTCAGCGCGTAACCGTGCAAGGCCGTTCCATGGAGCCGACCCTGCATGACGGCGACGCGCTGATCGCCTGGAAGCTGATGCCGGGCGACAAGCTGCATGTCGATGATGTCATCGTTTTTCGTGACCAGAACGGTGCGGAGCTGATCAAGCGCATCGTCTTCATTCAGAACGCGCAGGGGACCGCAACCCCGCCGCAGCTTGTTCAGATCCCCGGCAATGCCCTTCCCTGGAAAATGCTTTTCCTCACCTACAACCGGGAAATCGCGACAGGACGCCACCCGAAGCCTGGCCCGGACAACACGATTTTTGTCATGGGAGACAACACGGACAACTCGGAAGACAGCCGCGTCTTCGGACCGATTGCGCTCAGTCAGATCGTCGGTCGTGTCTACGTCAAAGATTTGCCGCTGCAATGATGTTCCCAAAGACCGGGGGAGGCATCCGCAAACAGACCTGGATCGCCATTGCCCTCCTGATGATCCTCGCACTCCTGCTGCGCTTGAATGTCCGTCAAGGCCGCATTTCCGGTCCCTCTATGTCGCCGACCTATTTGGACGGAGAGACGGTGCTTGTCTGGAAAAGTTTCCCCCGATCCAAGCTCAAACCCGGCATGGTCATTATCTTTCGGGACACGAACGGCGACGAGCTTATCAAGCGCATCGCCTTCATCGGTCCGCAGTATGCCCGTCTTGCCCCGGATGCCGACTGGACCACAATCAATGGCAGCCGCAAGATACCACTGCCGCTTCTCTTCAGCCGCTACTATGCCCGTATCCTTTCTGGTAAAACCCCCGCCCCGTCGCCTGATCGGGACATTTACGTCCTCGGCGACAACCTGCCGGAATCTGACGACAGCCGTCATATCGGCCCGATCAGTATACGTCAGATTCTTGGAAAAGTGATTCCATAGTCTATCAAGAACAACTATTTTTGTCAGGCTACTCAGGCCACGGAATAAATTCCGAGGCTCGGAAAGGCCCATCGTCCAGGGGACGAAAGAGAAGATGGCTTAGGCTTCTAATCGGAAATCTTGTGTCGCCGCGACACTGTGCATTTCCGAATCACGGAATTTATTCCATGGCATTCCTTCTGCGTCATATCAGGCAGGTGGTATAATGAACGCCATGAACCAAGCCCTTTTAACCACCGACATACCCGGCCTGCCCCAGTTTATTCAGGGCAAAGTCCGCGACGTTTACGATCTCGGGGATGCCCTTCTGATTGTCGCTACGGATCGGTTGTCGGCCTTCGATGTCATTCTCCCCACGGGCATTCCCGGCAAGGGCCGTGTCCTGACCGCCCTGTCCCAGTTCTGGTTCGAGAAGACCGCCCATATTGTTCCCAACCATCTGATCGCCTGCGATATGAACACGATCGGGACCAGCCTGAACGATGCCGGTGTTACAGTGACCGCTGATCTGATCTCCATGCTCGAAGGCCGGACTCAGCTTGTCCGCAAGTGTGCCGCTTTGCCTCTGGAATGTGTCGTGCGCGGCTATTTGGAAGGTTCCGCCTGGAAAGACTACCAGACACTGTTTGGCCACGGCGGCGAAGTGATGCTTTACGATATTGCCGTTCCCATCGGTCTGCGCCAGGGCGACCCATTCCTGACCCCTTTGTTCACACCTGCGGCCAAAGCGCATTCGGGCCATGACACCAATGTCACGTTTGCTCAGGCCACGGAGATCGTCGGCGCAGACACCGCCGCCGAGTTGTCAAGAATCAGCATTACCCTCTATGACTTCGCCCGCAATTATGCCGCCGAGCGTGGGATCGTCATTGCTGACACCAAGTTCGAGTTCGGCCTCTTAGACGGCCAGCTCATTCTGATTGATGAAGCCCTCACCCCCGACTCGTCCCGCTTCTGGGAAGCCTCTTTGTATAAGCCCGGCAAAGCCCAGGCGTCATTTGACAAACAGTTCGTCCGCGACTACCTAGAAACGCTGTCCTGGGACAAGACCTATCCCGGCCCCGAGCTGCCCGCCGGGATTGCTGAAAAGACTGCCGCCAAATACCGAGATGCCTACCAGCGGCTGACCGGCGAAGAACTCATGTCATGAATGACACTGAAGTAAAAATGCCTGCCCTGAAAAAGCAGCTTACAAAGCGGCAAGCGAAACAGATACTCTTAGTGCAAGGCAGCCTGTTTATTATCTTGCTGGGGGCTTCCCTCTACGAGCTTTACGAGCATAATTTTTTGTTCTTCGTGTTTCTCCTTATTGGTGTTATGGTCCAGGCGTTGATTCTCCCTGCTGTTTGGAAGCAATCTCGGCGAGTGAAAGACGGTGCTATCGTCTACATGAATGTGTCGCAGCAGCCACAGACTCAGATACCCAAGATCATCTCTGTGATTGTTGTACTGTTTCTAACTGGATTTGTTGTGCTTTCCAGTGGGTTCGTCATCTACATCATAAACCTCTACTTTAATACTCTGATAGGATGGACGATCTGCGCTGTGATAATTCCCTCTGTGTGGCTGTTCATCTTCTATTGCTGGTATCGCATCTTCACTGAACAATCGACCGTCAAGCCGATTCCGTTTCAAGAACAGTCAGAAGGGGTTTGGCCTCCTGCTCCAGTGAGGATCGCAGAGGCCGATAACAAAGATTGACAATTTTTGTTATCAGGGGTAGACTTCTAGCAACAAACAAGGAGCAAATCTATGAACGTATCGCTAACCCCGGAACTTGAGAATCTTGTCCAGCAGAAGGTACAAAGCGGCCTTTACACGTCTGCCAGCGAAGTCGTGCGTGAGGCACTGCGGCTTCTGAATGATAGGGATACAATCCAGCAGCAGCGTTTGTCCGAACTACAACGCGAAATCAAAGTCGGTTTGGATCAACTTAATCGTGGCGAGGGCATTGCCTACAACGAACAATCTCTGAACGCTATGTTTGACCGGATCAAGCAGGAAGGACGAGAAGCAATATCTCGTCCACAGCAGGATGCCTCATGAGCCAGTATATCCTTGCACCGGAAGTACCGTCTGATTTGGCAAACATCTGGCGGCATATCGCGGAGGATGATCCTGATGCAGCCGACCGTGTTTTGGACACAATCTCAGCAGCCTGCGCCAAATTGGCTGAACTGCCGGGTATGGGCTATCGGCGCTCCGACCTAAACGATGAGGCGCTTCGGGTCTGGCCGGTGTTCAGTTATCTGATTATTTATCGCTATCAAAGCTGAACCGCTCGAAATTGTGCTTGTACTCAGCGGTTGTCGGGATATTGCCGCGCTATTCATGCAGTAAAAGAATGTCAGTGCGGATTTAGAGACAGGAGAATTTTGATGACACTTACATTGGAACTGCCAACGGAAACAGAAGTGCGGCTTCGGCAAAAAGCGCAGGCACAAGGGCTTGCCGTAGAAGAATTTGCCGTCGCATCGCTTAACCAGATAGCCGGAGAGCAGACATTGGCGGAAGCCCTGGTTGGGCCGATCGGAGTCTTGCATAGCGATGGAAGTATGGATGCTCGCGACTCCAAAAAGGTCTTCGGAGAATATCTGGCAGAAAAACAGGATGCTGGAAATCTCTGAAGGAGATGCTTTTATGCCGACTTTAACTGACGCTGGTCCGATGATTTCACTGATTGATGGCTCAGATCACAGCCGTTTGATCTGTCAATCGGTACTTCGCAGACTTGAGCGCCCTATGGTGACAACTTGGCCTTGCTATACCGAAGCTATGTATTTTCTTGGCAAAAGCCTCGGCTTTCCAGGGCAGAAGGCGCTTTGGCGTCTGCGTAGTTCCGGCCTTTTGATCTTGAGAGATACGACGACAGAAGAAGCCGATCAGATGGAAGTCTTAATGGATAAGTACCGGGATGCGCCGATGGACCTGGCAGATGCTTCCCTGGTTGTCGCCGCGCAGGCTTTGGGAGTGTCACGTGTGTTAACATTGGACCGTCATTTTTATGCGTATCGGTTTGCGGAAGGCCGTGCGCTGGAGGTTGTTCCTTGAAATATATTATGCTGGTTCCTGATGGGATGGCGGACCTGCCGATGCCGGAACTTGACGGGCAAACGCCGATGCAGTCGGCGCGGACACCGAACTTTGATGCATTGGCGGAAGTGTCGCTGGTGGGAAGCGTTTTGACCGTTCCCGAAGGCATGTATCCGGGCAGTGATGTGGCGAATATGGACCTGCTGGGCTACGACCCACGACGCTATTATACGGGGCGTGGCCCTATTGAGGCGCTGGCAATGGGTGTCCCTATGGATACGGGCGACGTGGCGTATCGCTGCTCTTTGGTGTCTTCAGATGGCACGAATATGGTGGATAACTCGGCGGGGCATATCACGACCGAAGAAGCCCGGCCACTCATCGAGCTGATTGACCAGAAACTGGGTACGGGCAAGCGCAAGTTCTACCCAGGTGTCCAGTACCGGCATATTATGGCGGAGCAGGGGGGATCGATCGATTTGCAGACGATCCCGCCGCATGACTTTGTTGGTCAGCCTCTCGCCGGTCACTGGCCGGAAGGCGCGGGGGCGGAGCGGCTGAAGCAGCTTATGTACGATTCGCTGGAACTGCTCGACGATCATCCGATTAATGTAAAGCGCCGGGAAGAGGGCAAAGAACCCGGCAACATGATCTGGCTCTGGGGTCAGGGCTTTGCGCCCAGCCTGCCGAACTTCTTGCAGACGTTCGGCAAGACCGGCGGGGTCATCAGTGCGGTAGACGTAGTGCGCGGGTTAGGGCGAGCAACAAGCTTGAAAGTGATTGATGTCCCCGGTGCAACTGGGTATATCGATACGGACTATGCCGCCAAAGCGAATTACGCGCTGGCCGCTCTGGACACGCTGGACTTTGTGTATATTCATGTCGAGTCACCGGATGAGTCCGGTCACGAAGGCAATCTGGACCACAAGATGCAGTCAATTGAAGACATTGATAAGAAGCTATTGGCCGTGCTTCGTCAGGGTATGGCAAAGCGGGATAACTATCGGCTGCTGATTGTGCCGGATCATAAGACGCCGCTCTCACTGCGGACTCATGAAGAGGGACCAGTCCCTTTTCTGCTGTTTGATTCACAGAAGCCGCATACAGCCTCGCATTTTCCGTTTGACGAGCGTGCCGTCGACGAAGCAAAGACACAGATCGAGGATGGAACACGCCTGATCCGAATGCTTTTCGCCTAGTTTGTTATTATGTAGAAAGAGATAAGTTTGCGAATACTTGTAACTGGGGCTGCCGGGAAGATCGGGTCCCGAGTGGTGCCGGAATTGGCCAAACACGGTCACACTGTGCTTGCTCTGGATCGCCGTCCGATGCCTGCCGAAGTAAGATCGACTGCAGAAGTTCTTTATGCCGATCTCACTGACTCACTGGCAATTCTAAATGCCGCCCAAGGGTGTGATGCCATTGCCCACCTCGGTGCAATTCCGCAGCCGTATGTTCCCGCCGACCAGCTTCTGCAGCTGAATGTCATCGGGACGCAAAATGTCTTGGAGGCGGCCAGGGCAGAAAACATCTCGAAAGTCGTGCTCACCAGCAGTGTCGGCGCTCTGGGGTTTTCGTTTCCGACCCATCCCTGCCTTCCGGATTATCTACCCATTGACACACAGCACCCACGCCGTCCCCAGGACATTTACGGCCTCTCCAAGCTGATGAACGAAGAGAGCGCTGCGGCAATGACTCGGCTCTGCGGAATGACTACCATTGTTATCCGACCTCCTGCCGTCTGGGATTTAGAGCGAGCGAAACAGCAGGGGTGGTTAAAGCGCACTTTGGAACGGCATGGAGAAGACCGGGATACGTCATTGTGGGGATACATTGACGTCTATGACCAAGCCATCGCCTTCCGGCTGGCATTAGAATCAAGGCTCACCGGCCATTATGTCTTCTACACAATGGTAGACGATCTGGGTGTCAATGCGACTGTCGCAGAGCTGACTGAGCGGCATTTTCCACAGCTTCTGCCGTACCTGGATTGTTTGACCGGGAACACGTTCTATGATCTTGCTCCAGCCCGAGAACAGCTAGGCTTTGTCGCGGAGCGCACCTGGCGTAAGGTTCTGGAAGAGGGCACCGACCTAAAATAGCAAGGACGAACACAAGGTTCGCACCCTACCATATGCATGTAGGGACGAACCTTGTGTTCGTCCTAATTGTGTTTGTTTTCCAGAGGTTTTCGTTGACTAAGCTAGCCTTTAGGCCCAGCGGCCTTGATCTCGTCCGCGACCTGTGGGAATCGGGCGAAGTTGGTTTGGAATCGCACAGCGAGAGCTAGGGCGGCAGCATCGTAAGCCATCGGATTGGCCCACATAGTGCGGGGCTGAAGCAGGTCATCCGGGACGCCGGAGACGTGGGTCGGGATACGCAGGCCAAAGACAGGATCGGTGACTGTGGGAACGTCGCGAATATCTCCGTGCAGGGCGGCATGGACCATGGCGCGAGTCTGGTCAAGATCTATTCGGTGGCCGACACCGTAAGGCCCACCAATCCAGCCCGTGTTGACTAAATAGCAGTCGGCAGCGTGTTCGTCTAGCTTTCGGCCCAGCATTTCCGCATAGTGGATGGGCGGAAGGGGCCAGAATGGAGCGCCGAAGCAGGCGGAGAAGTTCGGTTCCGGCTCCGTAACGCCGCGCTCTGTCCCGGCCAGCTTGCTGGTATAGCCGCTCAGGAAGTGATACAGGGTCTGCTCTCGTGTAAGCCGTGAGATGGGGGGCAGAACACCAAACGCATCGGCTGTCAGAAATATGATTGTCTTCGGGTGACTGCCGATGCCGGGGATCAGGGCATTTGGAATGGCTGTGATAGGGTACGCTGCTCGCGTGTTCTCGGTCAACGACGTGTTATCATAATCGGCAGTGCGTGTCTGTGGGTCAAGCACGACATTTTCCAGCACGGTTCCAAATCGAATAGCATCCCAAATCTCCGGTTCACCCGAATGGCTAAGCTTGATGCACTTCGCATAACAGCCGCCTTCGAAGTTGAAAACTCCGGTATTAGACCATCCATGCTCGTCATCCCCAATGAGCTGCCGGTCCGGGTCGGCAGAAAGCGTCGTCTTTCCCGTGCCCGATAAGCCGAAGAAGAGGGCCGTTTCCCCGCCGGCTCCCACATTGGCCGAGCAGTGCATCGGGAAGATGCCTGACTGCGGCAAAAGATAATTCATCACCGTAAAGATGCTTTTCTTGATCTCGCCCGCGTACTGTGTTCCACCGATCAGTCCGATCTTCCGGGTCAGATCGAGCGCGATCACTGTCTCAGACCGCACACCATCGCGGCTTGGGTCGGCGTGAAAATCAGGCAGGTCAAGCAAAGTGAACTGGGGGATGAAGTCAGCCAGCTCAGAGGGGGTAGGGCGGATAAAAAGCTGATGTGCAAACTGCGAGTGCCAGGCAAACTGAGTGATAATTTGGATCGGCAGACGAGTTTCGGGGTCGGCTCCGGCAAAGCCTTCAAAGACAAACAGTTCGCGGCCTGCCGCAAAGGTGACCATCTCGCGCAGCAGCCCATCGAACTTTTCGATTGACAGCGGCTGGTTGGTCATGCCCCAATCAACGCGCGAATGTGTTTCTTCATCGTCGACAAGGAACTTGTCTTTAGGAGAGCGGCCCGTATACTGCCCCGTCACGGCGCTGATGGCCCCAGTATCAGCCAGTTTCGCTTCGCCGCGTCGCAGCACTTCTTCCGTCAGTTCCGGCACCGACAGATTTCGGTGGAACCGAACATTGTTTTCCATCAGCAGGGCAAAAATATCTGGCTGGACAAAATTAACCATTGTTGTAGCTTGCGGATTGGACATATTGCCCACCACCAATTCGATTTCCATTCTTGTCAAAATCCGCCGTCCAGACTTCAAGGTCCGTCTCAGACCTCTGTGTACCCGTAGCCTGCCGCGTTTTTTTCATCACATGAATTGATTTTTCCCCAGCCCAGTCGCCGCCTGACGTGCGGTAAAGAACCCGAATTTGGCCGGGAACGTTCAAGTTCGCTTGGGTTATCGTAGGAGGGGCGTGATAAAGAAAGTAGTTCCGAATGTCGCTGCGGAATTTTTCGTCGCCGCTTAGCGCTGTCAGGCGCAGGGTTTCTGCGGGTGCAGTTTCGAGCAGGCGATGCTCTTTGTCGCTGATTGTCATGGTGGCGGTCTGAGGGGTAATCTCGAAGTCGATCGTTGTCCCAGCAGGATACTGGCGCAGCGCAATGCCGGAAACTACATTGCCGACCCGTCCCCATTGGATGCCGTCATTAGACGGCCTGGGGCCTGACCAAATAAGCTGCGTTCCGCTGTATACAGAAGTTATCTGCTGAACCGGATCCGTGTCTACGCGCATTCCCTCTGTGACGAAAGAGGATCCTCGGAATTGCTTTGGGCGAAGGGCCATCAAAGAGGCGTCTCCAGCCTCTTTGTCTACAAAGCCGACGCCAAGCTGCTTACCGTCGGCATCCAGCACTCGGACACATCCATGTTGATCAAAATCCATGATCAATCCGGGTTTCAGCGGCTCTGACCAGATTACTTTGCCATTCTGATCGCTGATACTTTGGTCGTCTTCTGTGACTTTCAGCGTGAACTTTTGTGGTTCTGCACCGAGTTTGCCGGACCAAACATCAGTTTCTGTCTTATTGTCTATAATTAATCCTTCAACTGTCTGAGTCAGGAACAGGCTTCCATTTTCCGCCTTGAATTGCAGGCGCGAGGTAAGGAGAAATGGGAAGAGGCTCAGTTCCACAGGCCGAATTTGAATGTCTGTCAGCGCGGGCGGGGTAGACGGATCCGGGGCATAAGTAAACTGTGCAGAAACACGAGAGCTAGAGAAAAAAACGGCTGTCAGCAAGGTTAACGCAACGGCCGAAAAGCAGGTTTTGCTGTTCATGTCATCTCTTCTCCCTACGCTCCTTAAAGTCGCTACTCACTGACCATAAGCCGCCGGAGCTGACTGAGGGCGCGGTTTTGCAGGCGTGAAACATGCATTTGGGAAATGTTGAGCTGCTTGGCGACTTCTGCCTGAGACATATCTTTGAAGAATCGGTGAATAATGATCGCTCGTTCGCGTGGGTCGAGCGACTCCAGCGCGTAGTCCAAGTCGCCGAAAGCTTCGAGGCTGAGCAGGGATTCGTCCTCAGCTCCGACAAACTCTGCCAGGGACAGCGGAGCGCTGTCTGAGTCATGCATCATTTTACTGTCAAGCGAGACTGTATCGTAGGCATTTCCAAGTTCAATCGCTTCCAGTGTTTCTTCTTCAGTCGCCCCGATCCGCTGGGCCACTTCCTGAATGGTCGGCGGACGGCCCAGCTTGCTGCTGAGGGCTTCTTGGGCTTTCGAGGCGGTCTGATTCAGCTCCTGCAAACGGCGCGGAACTTTTAGACTCCAGGCCTTGTCGCGGAAGTAGCGGCGGATCTCACCGACAATAGTAGGAGTCGCATAGGTTGAAAACTTCGTGCCGCGTCCAGAGTCGAAGCGGTCAATGGCGTTGATCAGTCCAATAGTGCCGACCTGTATCAAGTCTTCCAGCGGCTCGCCACGGTTGACAAACTTGCCTGCGAGATAGCGGACCAGATTGTGGTGCATGACCACAAGCCGGTCACGCATCTGGGCATCGCGTGTACGGGCGTAGCGGACGAACAAGGTTTCCGCATCGTCCTGTGTCCAATCCTGCGCCTTTTTTTGTGTCATGAGGGTCATTCTTGTCTCGAAACTTCTACTCTCTAAAGATACGAAAACGAAAAAGATAGGATAACCAAACGCGTTATTCCAGGACGTAATTTCTATTCTGGGGCGTACTTTGTCAGCCGGACACTGGTTCCTGTGGGCGTGGTTTCAATAACGACTTCATCCACCAGGATTTCCATCAGCAGTGCCCCTAAGCCTTGCTGGTCGACTCCGGCTTCTTCCAGCAGCTTGGCTTCTTCCGTCGGCGCAGCAATATCTGCTTCAGCGACATCATCCCTAACTTCAATTGTCAGGGCGAACGCGTTCAAAGTACTGACAATGTTGATAGTTGCCGGTTCTGCTCCGGCCCGCTCGACTGCATGGGTACAGGCCTCGCCGACTGCCAGCCGTACATCTTCGACTTCGTCATAAGAAAACGCCATGCGGCTGGCAATGCCAAGAATGGCTAATCTGGCAACTCCCACATACTCAGGAAGACAGGGAATGGTCAGCTTAACCGTTTCGGTGCGGGCTGCATCGCTGACAGGCGAATCGGTCATAAAGTCACCCCTTCTTTGGCTGCGGCTTCTTCTTCCGTCGCGTAAATATCAAAGATCTTATTCAGTCCCGTAATCTCAAAAATGCGCTGAATACGCATTCCAGGGCCGACCAAAGCCAGGTTACCATCAGCTTCGCGCAGACGCTTCAGCCCGCCGATCAGAACACCGAGGCCGGTGCTGTCCAAATACTCGACTTTGGACAGATTGATAATGACACGCTTGACGCCGCGCTCGGCGATCTGCACTAAATCCTGCTTGAGCTGCGGGGACGTATATACATCCACCTCGCCTTCAATGTCCAAAATACAGGTCGTCTCGCTTGGGGTGCGGCTGTTCATTGTGAGGTTCAAATTGCGATCTCCTTGATATAAAGCTGGTGAAGCGTTAGCCACCGGCATTCGGGGCATGAGTGCGTGAGAGTTCAGTTAGTATCATCTCCGCTCGACGCTTCAAATCATCTACCGTTTCAGCAATCTCTTCATGCGCCTGGGTACGAGGCCGGCGAAGGGCAAGCAGACCTATCAAAACTCCAGTCAGTGCCCCCGCACCGATTCCGGCCAAGACAAGCACTCCAATATTCGAACGTGGGTTTTGATCGGTCATAACAAAAGAACACACAGCTAAATACGCCGCTGAATTGTCGCTCCGCCCAGCACGGACTCGCCGCTCAGATCGTACAGCACCAAAGACTGTCCAGGGGTCACTGCACGCAGTGGCGTGTCAAAATGAACGACAATCTCGCCCGGTTTGTCCCCATTTTGTACGCTGGCTGCTACAGCCTCCATATTATAGCGTATTTTCACCATCATGGGCCGAGATTCCTGCACGCCTGCTAATCCAACCCAGTTTATGTCATCCGCGACCAGTCCGCCTGCCAGCAGGTCATCGTTCCCGCCGACCGTAATCGTGTTGGTCTCAGCATTGATGTCCACAACATAGAGCGGAATAGGGGAGCCGACATTGACACGCTTCCGCTGCCCGATGGTATAGAACGCAATGCCGTCATGGGCCCCGCGCCGTCGACCACTGGTATCGATAATATCACCGCTCTGCACGGTTTCAGGCGCGTTTTCCGCTAAGAAGTCTGTGTAGGAACCGCCCTGAACGAAGCAGATCTCCTGCGAGTCCGGCTTATTGCTTACAGCCAGCCCAAGCTCTGCCGCTATCGCCCGAGTCTCTGCTTTGTTCGTGACCGAGCCGAGCGGCATCATGGTGTGTGCAAGCTCGTCCTGTGTAAACCGGTAGAGGGCATAGGTCTGGTCTTTGTCATGGTCCAGGGCACACCGAAGAGTCCAGCGGCGCGTGTCTTCGTCGAACTCAGTTCGGGCATAATGGCCGGTCGCCAGATACTCAGCACCCAGCCCACGCGCTTTTGCCATCAGTGCATCGAATTTGACATAGCGGTTGCAGTTGACACACGGGTTTGGTGTCCGGCCACGCTTGTACTCCGTAATAAAGTTGTCGATAACTTTCTCGGCAAAGAACTCGCGGAAGTTCAAGACGTAGTGCGGAATTCCGAGCTTGGCGGCAACGCGCCGGGCATCTTCAACGGCTCCGAGCGAACAGCAGCCTGCGCCTTTGGTCTCTGTGGTACTTTCCTGCCAGATCTGCATTGTGATGCCGAGGACATCGTAGCCCTGACGCAGCAGCAGGCCTGCCGCGACCGACGAATCGACCCCGCCGCTCATCGCCACAACTACAGTCTGTTTTGTATTAGACATCAGCTAAACTTCTTCTATTCCGCTAGTCGAGCCAGCGCTTTCGCGAAAATCTTGGTGGCCCGGATCAAATGTTCGACCGGCCAGCATTCATCTTTTTCATGGGCACCGCCGTCAGTCGGGTCCTGGTCCGGGAAGCTTGCGCCGAATGCGACGCCTTTCTTCATGGCACGGGCATAGGTGCCGCCTCCCATGGTCATCGGCGCGGTTAGGTCGCCCATTTCAGCCCGGTAGACCTCAAGCAGTGTAGCGACCAATGGATCATCCTGCGGCACATACAGCGCTGCCTGGTCGGTCAGTGATTCAAGCGACCAGCCCGAACCCGCAATGCCTTTATCTAAACGCTCTTTCAAGTCGTTTGAGTTCCAAGTAACCGGATAGCGGACATTAAATGTCAGCACCGCCCGGCCATTTGCAATCTCTGCCATGCCGAGGTTGCAAGTCAGCGCTCCGGCGATCTCATCCTGACCGTCGATGCCAAGTGTCTCGCCTTTGGTGTCACCAGCCCACTTCTGTATCTGCTGGATCACAGCAACCTGGTCTTCCTGGTGATCCAGCAGCAAAAGTGCGTCACACAGGACGCGAACAGCATTGACCCCATTGTCCGGCGTACTGCCATGCGCGGAGACGCCTTTCGCTGTCACGCGCAGCCGTTTTCCCGAGTCGATTTCCTCCGTCGTAACGCCGACAACCGCGTTCAAACGTGCGACTATTGCCGGCCAGGGCTTGGGACCATCGCTGAGGATGGCTATAGCCGTGTCGGGAACCATGTTAGGCCGCTCCCCGCCTATCAGCGATTCCAAATGAATATGCTCACCTTCGGGTGGGGCGGGCCGGGTCAAAACAATGTTTGCGATGCCCTTTTCGGCATAGACTAACGGGAACATGGCGTCGGGCGTGAAACCTGTCACGGGCATTTCTTCATGGGCGAAGTAATACTTGACGCAGCCGAAGCCGCTTTCTTCGTTAGCGCCGAGAATTAGCCGAATACGATGGCTGAGCGGTGCCCCACACTCTTTCAACGCGAGAATAGCCCAGAGACCCGCCATGCCAGGGCCTTTATCATCGGATGCGCCGCGAGCGTAAATCTTGCCGTTCGCGATCTCCGCTCCAAACGGCGGATGCGACCAGCCTGAGCCGGGCGGGACCACATCGACATGAGCCAGCACACCAACAATCGGCGCATCGGCAGCGACGCCCGGCGCAGCCCACTCGGCATGGACCGCGTAGCCTTCCAGGTTCTTTGTCGTCAGACCATGCTGACCAGCCACGTCCATCGCATATTCCAGTGCCTTCACTGTCTCTGCGCCGAACGGAGCGCCTGGGGCAACTTCACTTCCGACACTCGGGATCCGCAGCAGGGCCTGAGTCGTTTCCACGATTTCGGTGCGATGCGCGTCGATCCATTCAGAAATCTGTCCGTCTAGCTGACTAAAATTATCCACGTTTATTTTTCCATCCGCAGAGATATGTCTGTTAATTATCCACAAAAATCGGCCTGCCGTCAATGCACGGTCTTCTGCCGGGAAGCCACCAAGAAAGTCAGCAATTGCGCCGGGTTCCGCCCAGATACCAGAAATCCGGGTATATGCAGGATATGTCCATGTCTTCTTTGTTCGACGATTTCGAGCCACCCGTCTTGCCGCCTCTGCCGGAGTCCTGGCTGACGGCACTCTCCTCCGAGTTTTCGCAGCCGTACTGGCCCAAATTGCAGAACTTTGTCGCGGAAGAGCGCAGTCAGGCTGCCGTTTATCCACCGGAATCGGATATCTATTCAGCGTTTCAGCTCACTCCGCTGGAAGATGTTCGGGTCTTTCTTTTGGGTCAGGACCCATACCACAATGCCGGTCAGGCGCACGGTCTTTGCTTCAGTGTCCGTCCGGGCGTCGAAACGCCGCCGTCACTGGTCAATATCTACAAAGAGATGCGCGACGATCTCGGGATCCACATCCCCAACAACGGTTTTCTTGTTCCGTGGGCCAAGCAGGGCGTACTCATGCTCAATGCTGTGCTGACTGTCCGGGCACACACGGCAAACTCGCATAAAAACAAAGGCTGGGAGACGTTCACCGACAGCGCTATCCGTGCTGTCAGCGCCCAGCCTAATCCCGTAGTTTTTGTTTTGTGGGGCGGCTACGCCCAGAAAAAGCTGCCGCTTATCGATGCCAAACGCCACACGATCATCCAGTCGGTTCATCCGTCGCCCCTGTCCGCCCGCAACGGCTTCTTCGGCAGCCGCCCGTTTTCTCAGATTAACGCTGCTTTAAAGTCCTACGGCACTCCCGAGATAGACTGGCAGATCGAGGATATTTAGCAAAATTTGGAACCGGCACTTTCAGTACCGGTTTCTTTTTACTGTTTCCACGGATAAAAGTTGTAAATTAGTCCCCGCCATTCTCCGTGAACCTCAAAGAATGCCAGTACTTCCTTGTCAGTCACGGGACGGCCCAATTCTCCTGCCAGAAGTGTGCGGGCTACCGAGTCAGCGTTGACATGTTCCGGCTTTCCCAGATAAAGCATCAGGCAGGCCGCGCCGTATGGCCCGATGCCCGGCAGGGACAGCAGACGTTTTCGCAGCTCTAACGCAGTCATGGGCTCGGATTGCCAGGCTTCCAAATCCAGCGTCCCGGCGGTAATCGCAGTCGCGATAGCATAGACATACGCATTGCGATAGCCCATGCGGGCTTTGAAAGCAAACTCATCGAATGGGACGTCTGCGATCTGAGCTGCCGAGGGAAAAGTCCGGCCTGCCGGGCCGAACTCAGCGACAATCCGGGCGGTCATCTGAATTGTTTGCGCCCAGGTCGTGTTGGAAGTCGCGATCACTTTAACTGTGTCTTCGAATAGCGTTGGAGAGCGCAGCATTCGGCCCCGCTTGCACTCTACCAAATGAGCAATCTCTGGGATAGTTTGGCAGTAGGCGTGGAACTCTGTCAGCGGCAGGTCTATCTGAAGCATTCGGCGGACATGATGCGTCAGTTCGGTTTGGTCGCAGTCAATGTCTGTGGTAATCGAAACGCCGTCCTGACCTGCGCCTATCGTCAGCACTGCCACTTGCCCGCCGCCTATGTCTTCAGTGCGAACGAGTGTCTGCGTGTCTTCGTCCCAGACAAACGGCAGCAGACGCCGCCAGCCGTGGGCGGATACTGTTTCTAGGAACGAAAAATCAGATGGAATTGAGATTGTGAATTTCATACAGCAGCAGTTTCATGACGCGGGTCGCCTGCCCGCAGAGTCAGCACCAGCGCAAGCAGACTCAGCAGAGCAGAAAGAATAAATAGACTGAGGTAGCCGCCTGCATGGTCGGCCAGCAGCCCTCCCAGCAGCGGCGCGGCGGCGCGGGGCAGGGCAGTAATCGCGTTATACATAGCAGTGTAAAGCGGGATTTCACGCGGCGACCCGGCATATTCCATCACGATATTGTTCCCAGCGATTCCCGCACCCGCAAGCGCGAGAGCCAGCGCGATAAAGACGCCGTAAAAGAGCAGCGGCGACACCGCAAGCAGAGCAATCACTGAAGCCGCCATGGCAAAGACACAGGAAATTAGCAGAACGATCTTGTTGCCGGACCGATCACTCCAAGCTCCTAAAGCCAGCCCCCCAAACGCAGTCACCAGCACAATTGACGCTGTATAACCCGCAACGCTGCCAGTCCCCGCATGCAGGTGACGCTGCGCGTACAGCACATAAAACGGCACAGCAAGCGAGGCAAGAGTCAAAGCGATCTGTCCATAAAGAAACCGCCGAAAGCTCGTGTTGGTTCGCCAGACATACCCGATGTCCCGCAGATAATGGCCGGTATGCGGGTCATCGTCGGCACGCGATTTCCCAAGCGGCTCATGCACCAGACCGAGCGGAATGCAGCTCAGAAATAGTATGACAAAGCCGATCAAAAATCCCAGGGCGTAGCCATGTGGGAAGCCGCCATTCGGCCCGGACAGCAGACGACGCAGCAGGCCGTCCATCCCGATCCCCAGCACACCTGCCACCCCGCCCGCGTAGCCGAACAGCCGTCCGCGCCAGGCAGCAGGGACACACTTCCCGATGACCACCCAGTACGCAGGCTGGTTCAGACCCATCGCACCCGCATGGAGCGAGATCGCTCCGAAGACACCCGCAAGCAGCCAGCCTGGATGGGCGTGCCCCCAGAGCAGGGTCATCGGAACCAGCAGCAGCAGAGCGAACCGCTCGATCAACGCGACAAAGAGCAGAAATCCCCGCGCTCTCGGAAGACGCCCGATAAAGCCGACCACAAGTAGCCCCGGCAGGAAGACCAGCAGGTTATACAGAGCCGGAAGACAGCCAATTGTCGTGTTGCCCGCGCCCAGATGCCGCAGAAAGATCGGCAGGATCGTTGTCTGAGAAAACAGCGCTGCGCCAAGAGGCCAGCCGACCGCATCAGTCAGGCAGGCAGCAAAATTGAACCGTTTATCGGCAGTCGAAAGCGGCTGATCGTTCATGGCTGACCTGTCGGAACCAAGCGGCACAGATAGACGATGTGGCCGGAGCCAATACGGGCCAGCACGATAATTATTTCTTTGGAACCGCGCAGCTTGAGCGATTTTCGGACTTCATCAGGCTCCTGTGGGAACCCCCGATTTTTGATGATAACCCGGCCTATGTCAAGCGCGGTCAGCGCTTCCTGCAGGCGCTTCTTATTGTAGGGAAATTGGTCGATGATCTCATAGGCATTAGCAAAGGATGTCGATGTGAGTGTGTCGCCCACGAGGTAGGCAATCTGCGGATCGACCGGGGCGGCGTCAAGCTGAGCTGCGAGGGTGCCGACTAGATGCGCCCTAATGACAGCCGGGTCCGGCTCATACAAGTAGCGGCTGCCGGTCGGAGCTGCCCAATCTCCACGCGCGTCGGCAGTCCCAGACAGTGTAATCGGACCCGAAGGCGTGATGAGGGTCGCTTGGAGCGTGTTTCCTGACTTCGCTTTCCCAAGCCATAGGAGCGCTTCCCGGCACTCGCCGCTTTCGGAAATGAATTCTAATTCGGCTCCGAACTGCTCTGCCAGCGCGTGGTCGATTGCAGGAGACAGCTTGACCCCGATGGCCCTGACAGAAGACGCTGACAGGGAATGCAGCCAAGAGAGCGGCGGTGAATAGTCTTCCGGGTCCGAAACACGGCGGCTGTCACGACGCCGGGCCGGGTCCAGCCAGGCGGCATCCGCTGTCAAAGCGACTTCTGTAACATCGCTCTGCCGAACCGTGATCTGATCCGCAAATCCCGCGACGCGGGCATTTTCTTCAGCGAAGCTTGCCCGAATAAAATCACGCTCGACCATTGTCACGCGCAGGCCTGACCGGGCGAAAGCAAGCGAATCGCCGCCGATGCCGCCTCCGAGGTCGGAGATATTTTCCGCGCCCGACATTTTCAGCCGGGACGCATGATAATCGGCGGTCCCTGCACCCGATGCCTGTTCCAGCGCTTCGCGGACAAAGTACATTTGACCGGCGACCGATCCGAATTTAGTCTGACCGCGCTTTCGCAGATCGGCCAACTCCCAGGCCGCGTTGGCCTGTTCGGGTGTCACGCTCCGGCGGAGACGGGTCAAGGCTGTCAGGGTTTCGGAACGATTTGCCAGAAGGGCGTCTGCTTCCGTCAGCAAGTCACGGCCTGCCGGGGTCAATAGGAAAAGAGCAAGTTCTGAAGTCACGCAGGGGATTGTACCCCGCACGGCGAAATAGTTTGGTATGCCTGTTTATCAGCCGCCGCGAAACTGGAATGATGTATACGCCAGTTCAGACGGCTATTACTTTGGCAAGGAGCCAAGCCAGATCACGAGCACTGCCTTTCGCTTCTTCAAAGCCTTCGGCGGAGATCCCGTGACTGCAATCGCTCTTGATCTCGGAAGCGGGGAAGGCCGGGACACAGCATTTCTCGCCGCATCAGGAATGCATGTTGTGTCGCGTGATGTCTCCCCGAAGGGTCTGGAAAAGACCCGTTCTTTGCTGGCTCAACGGGGTATCCCATCCGAACGCGTAGACTTGGCACTTGGCGATGTGCGAGATTTCGATTACCCCGTAGAAACATTCGATCTCGCACTGGCGGCCAACGTCTATCAATTCCTGACGCCGGGCGAAGTCCCAGGTCATTTGGCCCGGCTCAAAGCGGCCACCAAGCCCGGCGGTATCTGCGCGGTTGGCGTGTTCAGCCCGGCGATGGCTGGGTGGGGAGTTGACATCGACGGCTTTTGGACAGCGACCGCAGATGAGCTTCGAGCCTATTTCCTCGAAGAAGATGGCTGGCTGCTGCTGGATCGAACGGAATACTGGACTTATCGGCCACACGAGCAGAATAGGGCTTCGTTTGCCTACGTAGTCGCCCGGAAATTGGAGAATGATTTAGAATGACAGGACATCACTTATATCTTCTTGCGCCCGGAGCGTCCCCTGCGGAAATCCGCCGATTTTATGGCGATGCTCTGGAACTTGCCGAAGTGCAGAAGCCTTCAAGCCTGGCTGCAAACCCGGTGCTCTGGTTTCAGGCCGGAGCGATTGTGCTTCATGTCGGCTACCCGGCACAGGGTACGGTCGGCGACGGTCACACTGCACTTGCGACTCCCGGTGTCGAGGCTTCCCGTGCCCGGTTCTTAGAAATGGGGTACAGGGTCAACAATGATGTCATCCAGATGGGATACGACCGCTTTTATGCGAGCGACCCCTGGGGAAATCAATTTGAGATCCTGCCGGATGCCCTGCCGTAACCGTTGCGTTTCGCTGCCGCCTATGGTAAAATTACTTGGGGAGAGCGCATGTTTGGCTTATTCGCGAGTTGCGGGCTGACTTCAGCGTTGCCGGGCAGAGGAGACCGCATCGATGGTCCACCTGATGCTGTCCTGATTGCAGCCGCCCAGCGCGGCGATGTCAAAGCGTTTGGGACACTGCACGCACGCTATTACAAGCGCATTTACCATCTGGCTTATCTCAAAACGAATAACGCGCAGGATGCAGAGGATGTGGCGTCAGAGACGTTCGTCCGTGCTCTGGCTAATCTCAGCCGCTTTCGCCTGAAAGAAGATACCGCTTCGTTTTATCCCTGGCTGCACCGAATCGCACTCAATCTGATAGTCGACGGCAATCGCCAGCGTCCGCCTTCCGGGGTCGTCTCGCTGGATGCCCCCGTGATTGTAGGTATCCGCTCACTGCTGGATGCGATGCCGGATGCTGCCCCGTCCCCTCAGGAGATCGCTGAGCGTCATGAAGTGCAGCAGCTTGTTCGGGCTGCGATTGCCGCGCTTCCCATCGATCAGGCCGATGTTCTGATCTATCGATTTCTCGGCGACCTATCGATCCAGGAGATCGCGCCACTTCTGAGCCGGACTGAGTCCGCGACCAAGTCTCTCCTGCATCGTGCCGTGGTCGGACTGCGCCGGGAAATCGAGCTGCGTGTGGATGCAGTGGAGCGGCTGGAGCTCAACCGAACGCACCGTTCCACTGTCCAGGAAAATGCGCCGGAGGAGATACTTCATGCCGGACGATCTTAACAAAGACAATTTTGAGGCCAGTCTTCAGGGAACAGCCCGCCTGGCACAGTCCGCGCTGAATGCGCCCACGCCGCCGGAAGAAGCGGAAGCCGAATCGCGCCGTCAGGTCGAACAACTGATGCAGGAAGCGGCACTGTCGCCGAAAGTCCTGCGCGAAGCCGCCCGGGAACAGCCGCATCGTCCCTGGTGGCAGAAATTATGGACCAAAGGATAAGTTTTAAATGCCGATAGTCGCTGGCGTAGTCTTCAAGCCCCTCGGAAAAATCACACTCTGTGACCCAGGGAATCTGACACTGGAATTAGATGATGCCGTCGTTGCAGAAGGCGAGAGCGGCCTCGAATTCGGATTTGTAAAAACCCCCCTTCGAGCCGCTTCCACCGAAGATGCGCCCGCACCGGTACGCCGCCTACTGCGCCGGGCGACGCCTGATGACTGGCAGAGGCGGGAGCGCAGTGAACGTCGCCAGGCAGAAGCATACAAGACTTGTAAAGATAAGATCAAGCAGCTTGGGATCGTGATGAAGCTGATCGAAGCCGAGTGGGCTTTCGACGGCACCCAGGTCACGTTCCATTTCACCGCCGAAGGCCGGGTCGATTTCCGGGAGCTGGTCCGGGAGATCGCCGCCGTCCTGCATACCCGCGTGATTATGCACCAGGTTGGGGCGCGTGACCATGCGCGTATCTTCCCTGGCATCGGGCCGTGCGGACGTCCTACCTGCTGCTCGACTTTCCTGCGCGAGTTCCAGCCGGTCTCGATGAAGATGGTCAAGAACCAAAATCTGGTGCTGAACCCGGCCAAGTTCTCCGGCCTTTGCGGCAAGCTGATGTGCTGCCTGCGGTATGAACAGGATGAGGCTGAAGGACGGCCTAAGATGCCGCAGGCAGGCATGGTCGTGATGACTCCGCTGGGCAGGGCGAAGGTCGAAGAAGTCAACGCCGTCCAGCAGATGCTGACTGTTCAGCTCGAATCGCAGCAGTTTGTCGAGGTGCGGGCGAAGGACATCAGCGAAGTTCCCGATTGCGTCGACCATGCCGAAGGCGGCTGCGAAAGCTGCGTCGCCAGCGGAGCATTGTCGGACTGCGCGGTTCCAACCCGCGATGCACCGCCCGGCGCGACTTCATTACCCGTATTTTGACCGGATTATTCGAATTTAACGCATCGATTTCATCGAAATCGGGTATTCTCTCACCATATCCACCCCGGAGCGTCCTAAAGGATACCGCGCAATGACCATACTGCCGATTTCGCTTTCTGAAAGTTCGCCCGCCGAGCGGCGGCGTCTTCTCGCTCGTGCCCGCCGATTGACCCAGCGAGCACTCTCACTGGCCGGTGCCGGAAAGCTCGCCGAAGCGATTGTTTGTCAGGATGAAGTCACAGAAATCAGGCCGCAGGACGCCACTGCTTTTTTCCGTTTGGGTATGCTCTGCCGCGAAGCCCGCCGCACCGAGCAGGCTGTTCAGGCTCTCCGCCGATCCGCGCATCTTAGCCCCGGCGACCGCGACCCACGCGAAGCCCTCACGGAAACTCTCGTTGAAGCCAGCCGCTACGACGAAGCCATTTTAGAAGCCCGTGCTCTCCTAAAGATCGTTCCCCGCAGCCTCTTCGCTCGTGATGCGTTAAGTGTCGCGTATTTGCAGATTGGAAAAATCGACAAAGCCCTGCAAGTCACCGGCGAAATGGTCTGGCTTGATCCCCTTAATCCTGGTCACCATTTCCGGCGTGGCCTTCTGTTCCAGCAGCAGGGAAACCTGACTGCAGCCGTCGGCGAATACACCCGTGCCCTCGACATGGCCCATCCCGAAAGCGAAACCTATCAAGACGCCGAAGAAGCCCTGGAAATGCTCGATGACGAGCAGACCCGCCAAATCCTTCTGCTGGCTTCCGAAGACTGGTTCTTCCTGCTCAAGCTGCGCCGCGATCTTGCCGAAGCCGTTTCCGAGCGCTGCTTCTGCCTCAGCGAAGAGGGTTTGGCCCGGCTGAACCATATGCTGCCGCACGAATTCCCAGACTGGATCGGCGACCGTCCTGCCCCGATCTCCTGGGGCGCACGGGGCCGGTATCACTAACCGTGCCTGAGCTGATCTCTGCGGCACGAACACTGGTGATGGGTGTTCTCAACATCACGCCCGACTCATTTTCCGACGGCGGCCTTTACGCTGAAATTGACGATGCACTGGCCCAGGCCCATCAAATGGCCCTTGACGGTGCCCATGTCTTCGACATCGGCGGAGAAAGCACCCGTCCCGCTACCTTCGATGACCATTCTCCCCTGCCCATCGAAGAAGAAAAGCGCCGCATTCTGCCGGTCATCGCCCGACTCGCCGCAGAATTGCCCCATATCCCCATCTCCGTCGACACCTACAAAGCCGAAGTCGCGAAAGCCGCGCTCAAAGCCGGGGCTTCAATAGTCAACGACATCAGTGGCCTTTCTTATGATCCACTCATGGCCGCGCTGGTCGCCGAACGTAGTGTCCCAGTCATACTTATGCATTTGCCCGGCAAGCCCCGCGATCTCCCCCTCAACCCCGTCTACGCCGATGTCATCGCCGACATCAAACTCTTTTTCGACCTCCAAATCACCTATGCCCTGTCCCAGGGAATCAAACGCGACCAGCTCTGGCTCGATCCCGGTCTCGGCTTCGGCAAGACTGCTCAGGACAACCTCGAAATCCTGCGCCGCCTGTCCGAGCTAAAGTCATACGGCCTGCCTCTCGTTGTCGGTGCTTCCCGTAAGAAGTTTCTCGGCAAAATACTCGGCACCGACGATCCCAACGACCGCAAAGAAGGCACCGCCGCCACCGTCGCCCTGAGTATCGCCGCCGGTGCCGACGTCGTCCGCGTCCACGATGTGCGCGAAATGGCCCGTGTCGCCAAAGTCAGCGATGCCATTGTCCGCGGCTGGAACGAACTATAATCCCCACTGTGCTACAATAACAACATGAACATGCAATCCCCAAACTTTTAGACAATCGACCTTTTTCTCGGCGTTCCGAGTCCCGCGAAGCGGCACTTCCTGGCGTCTGCACCGTCTAGCCGTGCGTTTCAACGCATGGTTGCGTTAGGTTGATTGAGGAAAGCATGGCGCGAATAAGCTGGCGAGAGGTGACAAAGCGGTTTTCCCATATCGATGCCCATTTTGTCCGGTGCGAAATTGGGTTGCCGCAGCACGACGGCTTTTTCACGGTCGAGCTTTATCCCTGGTGGGAGCATCCTTTATATTTAGAGGCATGGAAAGACAACAAAAATTGGGGCTTTAGCGGGAGTACGGAAGGGTTGCTAGAAGTCACTGTTTACCCAAAGGACGTGATGAAATTCCAGATTTCACGACAGAGTGAAGTCATTGACTGGGACTTCACGCAGGAGCATCCGATCCTATGGCAGTATGAGAAGCAAGGCCAAATCACTTGCAATGGCCCGATGACGCTGGAACAATGGATGGAGATTTCAGCAGTTGTCAAAGAGAGGCTGACAGGATATAACCGTGAGGCCGATATTGCTGACTATGCCACTCGGCAAATTCATCGATATGGGCATACATCTTCGTTTTCACTAGGTTCTTTTCCGTACACCGTGTTTACTGTGCTTCGGCAAGTGCTAGACGAGCAAGATACTCGTTACTATGCAGCTTCAGAGCCGGAGGCGACCGAGATGCCGGTTGTGTTTCTGATTGACGCTGACGATTACATCATAGCAAACGACTTTGAGATCGATGTGCCGGAGTTTGTCCATAAACCGGAATGGTTTCAGCCCCGCTAGACCGTTCGCACGACAATATCACGCTCCGCTAAATAGGTTTTGATCTCACCAATCGTGTGTGTGCCGTAATGGACAATGCTGGACACAAGCGCGGCCTGAGCCCCGCCTTTGGTAACGGCTTCGTAAATGTGCTCTAAGCTGCCTGCACCGCCGCTGGCAATGACTGGGATGCCGACAATCCGGGTCACAGCGTAGGTCAACGCGATGTCGTAGCCGGCCAGGGTCCCGTCGGCGTCCATCGACGTCAGCATGATCTCGCCTGCGCCCCGGTCTTCCATCTCCCGCACCCAGTCTAAGGCATCGATGCCGGTGGGAGTCCGTCCGCCATGAATGTGGACTTCCCAGCCGGACGATGTTTTGCCCGTCTTCTTGGGGTCGACCGCGACCACGACGCATTGAGCGCCGAAGTCTTTAGCGCACTCCGTGATGAGTTCAGGCGTGGTCACGGCAGCCGTGTTGATGCTGGCTTTATCGGCCCCGGTCTTCAGGATGCGCCGGAAGTCTTCGACGGTTTTGATGCCGCCGCCGACGCAGAAGGGGATAAAGACCTCTTCGGCAACGCGCCGGGCGTAGTCGAACATTAAATCCCGCTTTTCGTGGGATGCCGTAATGTCCAGAAAGACAAGCTCATCGGCTCCCTGACCATCGTAGAGCGCCGCTCGCTCGACAGGATCACCGGCATCACGCAGATTGAGAAAATGGGTGCCTTTGACGACGCGTCCGTTCTGGACATCAAGGCAGGGAATGATTCGTGTAGCAAGCATAGTAGGAATAGTATACCTGCAAGAGTCTCTGGGCCGAGTCCGGGGGTATAAAACCCCCGGCCGTGAAAAGCAGACGCCCTCCGGGCTATAGGATATGACGAGGATAAGAGCGGGCTTTATCTGCTATCCGTAGCCCGGAGGGCGTCA
>JBPBQB010000012.1:0-31227 GCA_050954545.1 Janthinobacterium lividum
CAAGCAGCGCCCCTACAATACTGTTCTAAGCGTTTCGTCCTGTACTTAACTCTTTGTCCTCCCGTTTCGGGAGGACCCCTGCGAAGCAAGGTGGTGGGTTCCTACCTCCGCCCCACCACAATCTGCCGCACTGTTTCTTCCTCCGCCTCCGGCAGCTTGACGGCGTAGGGCTTATCCAGCTTCAGCCCGAGACGCCGGGCGACTGACCGGGCCGCCGTCATTTCTTCCGCAACCGATGCACCTTTGAGCGCGGCAAGCTGACCATGGGGAGCCACAAACGGAGCCAGCCAGGGCAGCAGCGTTTCCATCGGCGCGACGGCGCGGGCAGTGACTAGGTCAAATTGGCCTGCCAGGTCAGGGTGCTTGACGACTTCTTCGGCACGGGCATGAACGATTTCGACCGAATCTAGGCCTAAATCGTCGGCGACGGCGCGGCAGAACAGCAGCTTTTTGGCGGTCGAATCGAGCAGAGTCACGCAGAGGTCAGGGCGGGCGATTTTGAGGGCCATCCCCGGCAGGCCTGCGCCTGTGCCGACATCGAGCACTCGTGCGCCGGGCGGCGGGGTCAGGACAGTTAGGAGGGCCAGCGAGTCGAGAAAATGCTTGACGGCGATGTCGGCAGGTACGACAATACGGGTCAGGTTCATCCGAGTCGCGTTCCATTCGACAAGCAGCTCGGCGTAGCGCACAAACTGGGCGATCTGCATATCGGAGAGAGTAAGATGCCAGGTCTCGTTGGCACCGCGCTGTAAAATCTGTGTGATGATTTCTTCCACGCCCAAGAATTGGCGACGGGCACGGCTTTCTCCTGCCTTTGATGGAACTTCTCGGCATTCTTAGCGGTTAGAGGAAACAGTTTGCGGGTAAAACGCCGTATCCGTCCGCTTGCCTCCCCACCAGGGTTAGAATGCGAGAATCCTTTTATGCCATCATCTCAGTTTTTGCTAGACCAGTACCGGACAGTCCGCGCATTCACCGAAAAGATCTGCGACCCTCTTGTCCCCGAAGATTATGTCGTCCAGTCCATGCCCGACGTCAGCCCGGCCAAGTGGCATCTCGCCCACACAAGCTGGTTTTTCGAGACTTTTCTGCTGAAGCCGTATTTGGCAGGCTATGAGTCGATCCATCCACAGTACGATTTCCTGTTCAATTCTTACTACAACACCATCGGCGAACGGCACTGCCGGGTCAAGCGCGGCGTGATCTCGCGGCCTACGGTCGATGAGACTTATACCTACCGGACTTATGTAGACCGTCATATGAACACGCTGCTGTCGGAAGCGGATGACGCGCTGACAGCACAGCTTGAGCCGCTGCTGACACTGGGATTGCACCATGAGCAGCAGCATCAAGAGCTGATGGTTACGGACTTAAAGTATAACTTTTTTGAAAACCCTCTTTGCCCGGTCTATCGTCCGCGCCGTGATTTGACTGTCTCGACGGTGCAGGAGATGGAATGGATCGCGTTTGATGAAGGCCTGCATGAGATCGGATGGGACGGTGACGGGTTCGCGTTTGACAACGAAACACCCCGGCATAAAGAGTATGTCCCGGCGTTCGCACTTGGATCGCGGCTAGTCACCAACGGCGAATATTTGAAGTTTATCGAAGACGGCGGCTATAAAAAGCCTGAATTTTGGCTTTCCGAAGGCTGGGGAACCGTGCAGGCAAATGGGTGGCAGTCGCCGCTCTGCTGGTGGAATCAGCGCGGCGACTGGAAAGAATTCACGCTGGCCGGAATGCAGCCGCTGGATCTGAACACTCCCGTCACCCATGTTTCTCTGTTTGAGGCGGACGCCTATGCCCGCTGGGCTGGAGCACGGCTGGCAACTGAAGCCGAATGGGAAATGGCTTCGGAGACAGTGCCGCTCTGCGGCAACTTCGCCGAGTCGGGCCGGTTCCACCCTGCGCCGCTTGACCCGAGTGACGCCGAGCCGGGTCAGCTTCACCAGATGTTCGGCGATGTCTGGGAATGGACCCGCAGCCAGTACACTCCCTACCCCGGCTACGCGCCCCCGCCAGGCGCGTTAGGCGAATATAACGGCAAGTTCATGTGCAATCAGTTTGTGCTGCGCGGCGGCTCGTGCGCGACTTCTCACTCTCATATGCGGGCGACATACCGCAATTTCTTCCCGCCGGACGCCCGCTGGCAATTTATGGGAATTCGACTTGCAAAGGACACTCAATGATCACGGCAACGAAGCCTCTCGCACGGCCAATGACGGCTGACCCCATCTTCTTAAAAGAAGCGCTTTCGGGACTAACGCAATCACAAAAGACGCTGCCCTGTAAGTATTTTTATGACCAGCGTGGGTCTCAGCTTTTCGATCAGATCTGTGAGCTGCCCGAGTATTACCCGACCCGCACGGAAGCGGGCATCATGCAGAACAACATTCATGAGATGGCATCGCTGTTCGGCCCAGACTGTCTGCTGATCGAATACGGCAGCGGCAGCAGCACCAAAACGCGCATTCTGCTGGACCACCTGCCGCATCTCGCGGGCTATGTGCCGATGGACATTTCACGAGAGCATCTCTACCAGACCGCTGACAGCCTCGCAGACGCTTATCCAACTCTGGACATTCTGCCACTCTGCGCCGACTACACGACATCATTTGAGCTGCCGAAAGCAAATCGCCTGGTGCAGTCGCGCGTTGTCTACTTCCCCGGCTCGACCATTGGCAACTTTCACCGGCCCGATGCGGCGGTATTTCTGCGTCATATCGCGGAAATCTGCGGCCCCGGCGGCGGGCTGCTGATTGGGGTAGACCTTCGCAAGTCGTCCTGCGTTTTAGAGCCTGCCTACAATGATGCTCAAGGAGTGACTGCGGATTTCAATCTGAATCTCCTGCGTCGTCTGAATGTGGAACTGGGTGCGGATTTCGATTTGGAGGGGTTCGCCCATTACGCATTTTACAATGAAATGGTCGGGCGGATCGAGATGCATCTGCTGAGCCTGAACGCGCAGACAGTCCATCTCGGCGGCGAAGCAATCCGGTTCGAGGAAGACGAGACAATCTGGACCGAATGCTCTTATAAGTACAGCCTGCCTGAGTTTGCAGCGTTAGCCGGGTCGGCAGGCTTTCAGGTACGTCAGGTCTGGACCGATCCCGAGCAGAAGTTCAGCGTCCAGTACCTGACCGTTGATTAGTTCGTCTGGGAGGCAAGCTGCCCGGCCCGCTCCATCAGCACCCACTGGCGCGGTCTCTGTTCGCACCCATAGACGGTAAACGTGCGGTCAGGCCCGGCAAACTGGTAGCCGTTTCCTGAAGCCCAGCCTGTCAGCTCCTGATGGGCCTGATCTTCATTCGAAAAACTACTGGCGACAAATATACGAGACTTGCCGGGACACGGCATCTGATAAACCATTGTTAAATCCTTTCAAGCGGCACTAAAAATCCAAGAACGGCTGCCCCGGCCCGCGTCATTGCACACAGGGGCAGCCGCCGGGAGTGCCTAAAAAGAGGACCTGGCGGCCTCAGCACAAAGACGTTCCATACAGCAGAAAGTATCAGTGGAGCGCTCTGGTAGACTATCCTATCTACACTTTCTATTATGCCGTTTGCCCCTCTCTCACTCACTGCACGGAATGCTTGTTTTCTCAAAACTCACTCATGCTCGAAGTCAAACCACTACTGCCGGACCAATGGCTCCTGCTGAAAGCAATTCGCCTCCAAGCGCTCACGGATAGCCCGGAAGCCTTTGGGATGACGCTTGCTCAGGCAGAAATGCGAACGGATGCCGAGTGGCAGGAGAACGCCCGGCGCTTCGCCTCCCTCCCCCCTGCAGCTTCATTTATTGCCTGTCATGACGGCGTTTCCTGCGGCATGGTGAATTGTTTCTTGTCTCAAGAAAACAGCCAGGTCGCCGAAATGACTGCCTTTTGGGTTGCCCCGAAGCATCGCGGACATGGTATTTCGGACGCCCTGGTCGCGAGTATCATAGGATGGGCGACTACCCAGAGCGTGACGATGCTTCAAGCCTGGGTCGTAGAAGACAATCATCGGGCTATCGGCTTCTACAAAGAGATCGGCTTTCAGGAAACGGGGCAGCGTCAGCCACATGCGCCGGAACCGTCGAAGCAGATCGTTCTTCTCGCGAAAAGGCTATAACTGCCAAGTCCTATATTATGATAGAAGCAGCGCTTGCTGTAGATCGAACAATATTTGCAACTGTCTGGGTCGAGCCGGAAGAGGATACGATAGCCTGGTTGGAAGCGGGGGCCGCGTCGGAAAAGCACCGACAGCTAGGGTTTCGGCAGGATGCCGCAGGATAGCGAGGAACCGTGGGTATGAAACCCACGGCAGAGAAGTGCAGACGCCCTCTGGGCTAAAGAGCAATACGAGAAGAAGCTTGTGCCCTCATCTTTTATCCGTAGCCCAGAGGGCGTTTGCTTTTCACTGCCATGAGTTTCATACTCATGGACGACTGCTCCTCTCCGGTTCGTTTGCGCGGTTAGGCTTCGTTGGTAAGATATTGCAGGAGAATAACACGATGAACAATGATACAAACCTTTTGCGGAACATTTTGATTGGGGGCGGACTGACGGCTTTGCTGGCGGTTGTGCTCATTAAGCTTGGCTGGGAGTAGGGCCTATTGACGGCACGGTGAAAATACTTTATAATCTTTCTGGAAAGTCGGGAACAATCCTGCGAAACTTACCGTCATGCAACAGTTACAGTTCTCAATTATCGAAAAATAGTCTTTGAAGAGCGGGTCAAGCCCGCCGTCCGATATTAGGAGTTTCACATGGCACCCTTGCGCCGCAGCACCGGCAGTCGAGCATTTACACTAATTGAACTGCTCGTCGTGATTGCAATAATCGCGATTCTTACAGCAATTCTGCTTCCTGTTTTTGCGACTGTCCGCGAAAACTCGCGCCAGAGTGTCTCAATTTCAAATCTCAAAGACATCCAGCAGAAGATGGAACAGTTTAAGCTGGACAACCATCGCTACCCGGATGTCCTGTTCGGCTACTCGGACGGCAACGGCAACATGAAGGGCGCATTGGGACGGGCACAAGCTGCCGGTAACACGTCAGCGGGCATCCCGATTGCGTCTCTTTATTTCCCCGGCCTCTATCCCGCCTATATCAAAGACGTGGAAGAGTTCACCGATCCCAACAATAATGTAAACACCAGTGACTCAAAGTCCACGCCGTCTCCTCTCGCAGTGAACTTGATTGCCCCCTGCAATGCTCCTAATGATGAGATTTTGTCGACGGGCACTACAACTCCTGCCACGTCTTCCCCCTGTAGTAGTACCACAACCTACCCATCAGGGAGTGTCGTTCCTACGACACGCGGTTTCTATCTGGCGGATGCTTACGACAGCAATCCGGTCGCAACCGGCACGAATGCCGTGAGTGCCACGTCTGTTGTCCGTTACCAGACTGCGCGTGAAGCTACGGTTGCAAACGGGACTACAGGGGATGCGGATTACAATTATCAGCTTCGGTGGCAGAACCCGCCTGCGGGGTCGCTCATTACAGCCACTACCTACCATGTCCAGAACGCCGACAAAGTGATTGTCATGTTTGAGAGTGGTGCCGTCAAGAAGATTACCGGCGAGGATTTCGCAGCCCTGGAAGGCACATCGACAACGCCAACCTTTTGGAAAGTCAATTCTTGGCCCACCAACATCCAGCCGTAGTTTCGCTTTCTTGCGTCGGTGAAAAAGGGTTTTCTTCTTGCAGTCAATGAACGACAGCCAACTCCATAGCAGCACACGGCGGACGCAACGCGGCGTCTCTTTGATCGAAGTCCTTGTTGTTCTGGTCATCCTCGTGACCGGCATTCTGACCATCATTCGCCTGTTCCCAAGCGGCTTCTTTTCCATCCAGAGCACCGGCAACTCTGCGCTGGCCGATGGCCTGGGAGCCGCCGCTATCGGCTCCGGCGCACAGGATACCAGCAGCCTGCCTGATGCAATCCTGCCTGATAATCTGGTCACTGATGACCTTATTAGTGCTGAGACAAATGCTGCCGCTTATTCCAACTACGATCCAGATAATCCCAACAATGCGGAGAATGCCCGTGTGGTCAGCAACGAGACAGTTCAGATCCCAAGTGCGACAACCAGCGTTGTCAATGGAGCGCAGGTAAAACAGTCCGTTTATGTCGTCAACTACGGTCCGGTTAAAATGCCTGCCGACCCGTCCAAAAGTGTTGCCGCGCTGCCGAGCTATTTTACCGTAAACAGCCCTTACTGGACACCGCAGTCAGGCGACTCGACCCAGGCAGCGATTGTCGGTTCAAGCGACATTCCGCAGAATACACTGGTTCCCGGCCAGGAGCGGTTTCTTGTCGACCTGACCAATAAGATGATTGCGGTTCCCTATGCGGCCTACACGCCGACAACGGACGGCGTGACTTTTCCGCTGGGCAACGGCGTGATTGTTCGTGACGCAGTTTCGTATCCGCAGAAGATGGTTATGACAATCACCTGCGTGGGCGGCGGCGTCTATACAAGGTATCTGAATGTTCCTGCCGCTACGCTTCGCGACAAGAACAACCCCAACGCGCCTTTCGCCTCAGATGGACTGACCTACCTGGCTGATACCGCGTCAGCCTCCGGCAACTATCATGGCGGCTGGTTTGACCCGACGGCAGTGACATATGCTGATACAACGGCAGGTCAAAGCCCGCCGCCCAACGCAGTTTGGACGAGTGTTTCCCTGTACCGGCCTTACAATGGCTTGGTGAGTGGGACAGCTTTCGATAACGATCCTTACGAGTTTGAGCTGATTGCAGGAAATATCGGGACCAACTCGGCGACGGAAACGAATCCGGGCGCGGTCGGCTTTAATCCGAGAGCGGCGACCGGCTCGGGCACTCAGGCCCGAAAGGCGCAGATTTCTTATGTCGTTGCCTCATGGCAAATCCTGCATGAAGACCACGATATTCCCGCTTTGACAGGCACCGGCAGCACTTCTGTTGTCCGTACTACGGTCCCGAACTTGCTGCTGGCAGGCTCGGCGAACCCGGACAATTCGATCAATCCCGGTATCGCAGGCGGCACGAGCAGCCTGCTCATTTTGGACTTGGATACGGGCAAGCTAGTTGCGCCGTTCTCGTCGCCGTTCGACCCGACAAACCCGGACAAGCCGATCAACAACGAAGATGTTAATGGGAGTGTGACAGACCCGGCTCAGATCAATGTCAGCTACTCAACAGGGCGTTTCACGTTCGGCTCCAACGCCTTCGGCGATAATTCCAAAGCTGATGGCTCGGGCACGGCTCCGGCGCATCGTATCCGTATCTTCTACGCGGCAGATTTGAACTGGACCGTGGCCGTGCAGAAAGCGCCCAGCTATTTCTCTGAGCTTGTCACGTCCCCGGCGGAAACCGGCAATGGTACGACGGCTCTGGCGGCGAACCAGTTTGCCTATGACAGCGCGGATGGGTTTATCTACTTCGCCCGCTGCAATGCCGGCAAGACTGTCGAGATTGACGGCATCTACACGCTGAGTGGCACAACGCAGGCATTTTCAGATACGGTCTCGATTGACCCGGTTCTGTATACAGTCGGCGACAGCGCGGTGCGCGTCAATCTGACAGATGGAAGCAAGTTTCAGTACCCTGTCCCGCAGGGCGCGACTGTGACGTTTACTGCGGTGCGCGGTCTCTCTGCGCGGGCCGTGGTCGCCTGGAAAGAACGCAATGTGTGGAAAGAGCACAGCGTCGACGCCGTGCTGACACGAACGCCGTAATAGACGGATTGGGAGCCACGGAATGAATTCCGAGGCTTGGAAGTGCCCAGTGTCGCGGCGACACGAGAATCCCGATACCCGAGGCGGCTTTTCTCTTTCGTCCCCTGGACGGTGGGCTTTTCTCAGTCTCGGAATTTATTCCGTGGCCTTCGACCGGGTAGACGACCGATCTTACGATAAACTAAAACCTTTGATGAATAATACTGTTCGCCAACAACTGAAAACACAGACGCGACGCACTGCTGCGCGGGCGTTTACACTGGTCGAAATCCTGATCGTGATCGCCCTGACCGCCGTGCTGTTCGCCCTGCTGCTGATCCCTCTTGTCAGTGCTTTGCGCTATACCCAGCAGGCGCAGATCGTCACGGCGGCGCAGGATGCGGCTCGGATCACTAAAGAGCGGATCACGCGGGAGCTTGGCAGTGCGATCTTTGTGTTTGACGGAACCAGTCATCCGTTCCAGACAGCGAACAAGATCAATCCCGGCGATGACAAGTATACGAACTTCCTAGACTTGCAGATTTTGGACAGCACCGGCGCACCCATGGTCGCTCATGCCTACAATGCCAAGCTGGATTTCGTGCTGCCCAAGCTAAACGGAACAGGCCAAACCATCGATCCGACGACCAATGAACCGATTACGTACAGCCCGACTCCGAACGGTTCAGCGATTGTCAGCAATCCATCTTACGTCTTCCCACTGGCGGCAGGAACGACGATGATTCGGTATTTTGTCGGGTTGAAAAATCCTGAGAAAGCATTTAATAACAACCCGGAATTATCTTACAACAACACGCGGGAAGGTAAAGCAGTCGGCAGCGACGACAATACCTATATTCTGTACCGCGCTCAGTTCCAGCCATACATTCCAAATCCCAATCCGGGTCCCGGCAAGCCGGCAGTCGTCCCAAACCCTAGACTGTTTGCGTCACGTAACAACAGCAGCGGTGTAGCTATTCCAGAGTTAGATGACCCGGACTTCTTCCGAATTGTCGGCACAACTGATACGAACTGGCTGGATGATACGCACGGTGTGTATCCGACCCAGACTGCAATAGCATCTGTTACCGATGCGTCTGCTGACGGCTCGGCCCAACAGCATAACTACCGCGTAGATAAATGGATACAGATCGCAAAACCTGTGATTCCTGGCCCGAATGTAGATTTGATCCTGCTGCCGCACAAAGCCGACAACACGCTCAGCTATGATGCAGGCACGACGGGTACTTGTACGGCGACGACCTGCCCGGCGACGGCGCATACGGGGATTGCCCATGATCCGGTCGCAGGCGGTTACTACCCGATTGTCAATACCAGTGTCACGTTCCGGCCTGCGACGATCAGCGGGAATGCGACACCGGGAACGACATCGGATTACAACAGTCAGGGGTCGGTGACTGTCGATCAGGCCGGGTTTACGTATATCCCGACTGTCTACACTGCGACCAGCCAGTCCTGGTCCCTGCCCTACCATGTGAGCCTGTATCCCAGCAATTATGATTCGACCAATGCCGCGCTGAGCATGTACTATGATACGGATCAATATGCGTCGAGCCAGATCAGCGTTGTTGTCCCGTCACAAGTCAATCCGGTGAACATCAATCCCGGTGACATTATCGAGTATCGGGATGACAGCACGGGTCGGAACCCGGTTTACGATGTGACCCAGGGTTTCCCATTCAAGCTCACGGGTGCTTCGACGTACTCGACCTATACGGCGAAAGACACGCCGCAGTATGTTCCGATGACGATCAACCCGGATAACGGCACGATACAGTTCTCTGCGCCCTCTCTGCCGAACGGGCCGTCGGACCGCTTCAATCGCCTTTGGATTTATACACCCGATGCTGACGGCCTCGTAGATTTGACGACAAGCGGGTTTACAGCAGCAGGAACTGCTAATCCGAATCCCTCGCCGCTGACAAATGTGACTGACGCAACATCAACAACTCTTGTAACAGGCGTGGCGAACGCTCACGCGGTCCCCGGCAGTATCCGGGTCTTCGGGCCAGATACCATTCCGGGGCCAAACCAGGGCAATGTCGTTCCCTACACGGAAGTCAACAGTGCTGTGGGGACAATCGCTGAGGATCAATATTCGGTCGACTACGCGCGTAACACCGTACAAGTCTTGTCCGGCTCGACAGGTCCTATTCAGGTGATCTACGATTACCAGGCAAACATGACGCTGACAGCCCCGCCGACAATCACGTCCGGCACGACTCCGACTGTCGATTTGAACAGCAACCCCTACCTGCCGATGCAGGTCAAAGTCGATTACCAGACACGCGACCTGATCGATGTCACGATCGGTGTCCGTATCTACAATGTCACGAATAACCGGGCTGAAGTCATCCCGGCGGAAACTAAGATCAAGATCGGCAACAGCAACCGGTAAGAATAGAATTACCGCAGAGACCTACCGCACCGCTTCGCTGTGGTCCTCCCTAAAGGGAGGATTCGGAACAGAGAGTCAGGACTGTATTTATCATCCTAATCTTCCCTTTAGGGAGGACCCTGCGAAGCAAGGTGGTAGGTCTCTGCGGCAGGTCCACTGCGAAGTCTCGGAAACCAGTCAGCAGTCATGCGAGTAACACAAACAACGATGTTCACACCTAAGCGATCACGAACACAAAACCGCAGACGCCGCATTCAGCGCGGTCAGTCCATTGTCGTCGCCCTGCTCGTCCTGCTGCTGCTTGGCCTAGCCGGAGCGCTGTTTGTCACGATCATCGCGCGGAACCTGATCAACGCCCGCCATGCGAACCGCGTGGTGACGGCCGATCAATACGCCCGCGCCGGAATCACCTATGCTGACGCCCAGTTGTCCAACAGCCAGGACGGTGCCGACTGGCGTCCCCCTCTTCAGGTTAAGCTTGCGACCCCGCCGACTGAGGCGCGTGAATTGGCCCGGTACAACACACAGATTAAGCCTGCCAACCTAAATGGCTTACCTGATGCGGACCCAAATGACCCTGATCTTGAGTATTTGCAGACAGGCTACACGCGCTACAACACCGGGGCAGGACGTTATCTGGTGCGCGTCACTTACGATCCAGTCAATATTGGGCCGGGCGGTGTTCCCGCAACTGTGCCGCCGGGTAAGTATCTGAAGATCGAGTCAATTGGACGCGAAGGTATGGTCGATCCGACCGACCCGACGACGTACACGAACAACCGGAGCACGGACCGGATGCAGGCGTACCAGGTGGCCTACAAGCCGATTGGCATCACAGATTACGCTCGGTTCGAGACCAACCCGGACAAGCGCTCCGACATCGCCAATTTAGGTGTCATCAGCGAGTTCTATGCGGCAAACACGGACGGCGGCATCGCGACACCCGGAGTCTTCGATTTCAATGGCAATGCTCAGTCAACAACACCTACTATTCAGGCGTATCCGATCCTGACGACTTACGGTGCGCCCGATGCGTATCTGCAATCAACGACAGCGCCGAACCCTGTGTATCCGAACCCGTCTGCGGGCAGTGGCAGCACGACACCGCCTACGGGATTCACGATTATGCCGGGCGGCGGCTCCATCCATGCCAATATGCCGGTACGCTTCTTCGGCCTGAATATTATGTACCTGAACAATGCCGGAGCGAGTGCTCCGCTGTACCAGGACACAGCCGAGATCGCGGGTGATCTGCTGCTCGACAACTACAATAACTCGCTTGCGCTGAAGCCGAACACAGGCCAGCAGGCGGCGTTGATTCTGAACCCGACCAACATTACCGACCTGGAAGCAAATGTAGGGACAGATAAGTCTACCTACGTTGCCCCCAGCAACAGCTCAGGGACAAATAATTTCGACACGCAGGGTGGTCTTGTCCGCGATGGCTCGATGCAGAACGATACCGAAGGCCTGCCGCGTGGTGTCACACGTCTGGAGCCGCCGCTGATGGATGCTCAGGATTCGGCGTCCCAGCTTCCGCGCTACCGGGCCATTGTCATGAACTCAGCGCCGCGCAGTGATCCAGCTACTCAAAGAGCCTATCCTGCCAACACCAACGGTACAAGCCCGAGTTTGTACGGCTACGGCAAAGACATCTACGTCAATAACCCGGCTGACATTCAGCCGGACAGTGCCAGCATCGGCGGCGGGACGACACTCACCGACGAATGGCTGCACGGCAACAACGCGGCAAACGGCAGCGGCCTCTCGAAAGGCAACTGGAATGGTCTGTTCTACAACCCGCCCGGTGTCAGCATCGTGCTGGGTCAGCTTTTGACCGCCGCCACTGCAAACACCCCCGCAAGCTACGGTATCCGTTTGATCCGCAGCGCAGGCGACCATTTTGTAGGACCTGATGGCGTGGCGAATGCCGGGCCGGAGATGGACGCGAAGTATACCGACCTGGATCGGAACGGGAACGTAGACCGGGACGCGACGGACCCGACCGGGGCGAGCTCGGATAAAGACATTATCATCTACGCCGAGGGCAATGTCCGGGTGCGCGGTATCGTCAGCCCGAATGAGGGAACTGGAATCAGCAGCAGCAGCACGGCGAAGTTCATCCCGCGCCATATCACGATTGTCACCAATGGCACGGCCTACATCGAAGGCAACCTGCTGAAAGGCAGTCCGGATTCGAGCATCAGTGTCCTCGCTCATGATTACGTCTGCATCAACACATCCCAATTTCTGACCGGGTCCAATGTCGAGAACCGCATTGACGGCACACAGAACCCGGCAGCCCCGACTTTCGGTGATACGCTCAGCCTAGACGCCGATCATTCCCTGCTCCAAGAGTTTAACTTCGGCCTGACCGGAACTGATCCGACCAAGGATGCACCTTCAACTGCTTATAATGGTTCCCCACTAGCCTTGTATATCTCTGCGGGGCCTGCAGGAAGTGGTTCGACAACGGCGAACATCGACATTCTGGACTCGAACAACGCCAGTGTTCTCCAAGCGCCACCAATAACATTGTCATTGAACACGCTGACGCATCTGACCTATGATTTGTCTACGATAAGCACCAGTGCTTTGCTGAACGCATTGAGCACCGACTTGTTCAATCTCTCGGTGAGCAAGAGCAATGGCACAGAGGACACGAACAGCGTGACGTCATTGACAGATCAGGATGTCGCACTGGAACGGGTTGCGATCCTGCCGATGGACATTCGGATCGAAGCCGTGCTGTATGCACAGACACGCTCGTTCTTTGTCATTCCCGGCGAATGGTTCAACACGAACTCGTCTGACAACCTGCTCGAATACGGCAATAGCGGAACACGCCCGGACGCGGAAACAAGCGGCTTAGACGCCGCAGGCAAAGAAAGCCGGAGCCGGTTTCCAATGTATGGTCAGCCGATTGACCTGAAGATCACGATTGATGGGACGGTCTCAGAAGCGCGTCCCGCCGACATCGCCGCGCAATCAGCCTGGATGCAGAAATGGGGCTGGATTCCCCAGTACCACGGCAACCTGGCTCCCGGCGATCCGGCGGCAACGACGGAAGATGCCGGGCATAAGCTATCGGGCCAGCCGGCAATCGGTTTGCAGATCATCTACGACCCGCAGGCCGGATACCCGTATGACCCGTCTGCTCTTGCTGTTGCCAATCGATATTACCTGCGGAGTGATCAGTACGGACGGCCATTGCCGTTCACTCCCAAGCTGCCGGTCTCGACTGGGCTTCTGTACTCCGGTGAGAGTGGTGAGCCGCCGCTGCTTCAGTAATTAGTCAGTAATTGTTCTTACGAAGGCCTCAGAGCCGTGGGACTGAAGTCCTCGGCTTTGGGGCGAAGCGCCTAGTCTCGACCTTCGTCGAGAAAGATTCCGTGAATGTCTTGTTCCTGGTCCGCAAAGGCGGACATTAGGCGCTTCGCCCCACAGCGTCGCAATTTATTGCCTCGCTTTTGCATACTGTCATCTTATTTGACCACAGTTTTATGACCGCTATTTTGAGGGCCTTTTGATGTCTCGCAGTTCCAAAAACAAGATACGGAAATCCACACTCCGCACCCGGCGAATTGTCCTGTCAGCGCTGACAGCGGCGACGCTTTCGGTCGGAGTGCTGCCGGTGACAACCCACGCGGCAGGCTACTCGTTCCAGCAGCATCTCGTCAATGCCGGTATCCTGGTCAACGGCAGTGACCCGGCTCCTTACCTGTTCTATGTCTTCAACAACCGGCCTGATGTCAAGCCGACCGATGTCACCCTGGTCAACCCACTGGCTCCGTCGACTGCCCAGCAGAATACAGCCGCGTACTGGGAAGTCTCGCTCAACAGCATTTCGGATAGCCAGATGGCCCAGTACAATGTTCTGTACCTGCCCGCCGGGACTCAGGCATTCGGCCCAGCTCTCAATGAAAAGCTGCGCCGGTACGTCGACAACGGCGGCCAGTTAATTGTCGAATACGGCACTGCTGCCTCGGCTAACGTACCAGGGCTATTTACGGGCGCAGGTCCAGTGTCTGGAAGTGTCAGCAGTACGATAGACTTGCCGATAATAACCGCTCCCTTGTTTTTGCGGCATCCGATTACGTCGCAGCCTTATTCACTTACGGCACAAGACGTGAATGGGCTGATAACGCCATCGGCCTATATCAGTGCCAATACCGCCGATGCTATTCATAGTGGCGAGTTCGGCAACATCTTTAGTCCGGTCCTGGTAGATGCATCCGGGCCGGTCGTTTCTGCCGCACAGATCGGTGCAGGCCAGGTGATTGTCAGTGCCCTCAATATTGGCGGGGGAGTAACCGTCGACCCCAATTACAGGGTGCCAGCCACGACTGGAGTGCTGACATTTAATCCTGCGAATCTTTACGCACCTCTTTCCGCCACGGATAATTTACGAAATCAAACGAGCGATCTCAAGCTGTTGGCGAACATCATTACCTGGTCGCAGACCCATCCGAACGAGAACAAGAGCAGTCATGGAAATGCGTCAAACGCGGGTCTGCCTTCGTTTTCTCAGGCCTGGCAGTATCCGCTGACCACTGTTGGGACTGCGCCCTCTGGGGCGACCATCTGGGGCAACTTCGTGTTCGCCGTTGATGCCAACGGCATTCTCCGTGCATTTGATGCCTATCCCTCCGAGTATCTGACAGCGGCCATCAATCCCGCGACGACGCCCAGCACGGATGATGGGATTGCTGACTTCAGTACCGGAACTTCTTATGACCAAATCTGGAATAAATCTGGCTTTGCCAAGGCTTCGGCTCCGACGCTTGCGACGTTCAAAGGCGTGAGTTATGTCTTTGTCGAAAAGAACGACGGCAGCGTTGTTTCTTTTAATGCCGTGACAGGCGGTGCAGGTCTCAGCTTAACAGCACCCGCCTCCGGCAGCCCGTTTACCGGCGTGGCTCCCGCGCCGACTTACTATGATGGGCGGATCTATGCCGGGCAGGCGGATGGCACACTAGTCGTTTATGATCTGAATGAAGGCGGTACTGGTGTCGCTGTGACGCTTGACCCAAGTACAAATCCGGGCGAAACTGTCACAGCGCCGCCTTCCGTGGGCACACTGGCAAATGTTGACTCGAATGCCATTATCGCCGTCGTATCGACTAACTACAATATTTACACTGTCCTGGTGGGCGCACGCAATGAGCCGCTGAAGAGCTATACGGTCAACGGCGCGATCACCGGGTACAGCATCAATCGTCAGGGCCAGTATGACCTGACGAACATCTTTGCCGATACCAGTAGTTCCCATGCCCCTTTCCTACAAGCTTACGATTACAATGGGAACCTCGTGACGGGAACGGCGAATGCCACTGCGCCCAGCCCGCAGGACCCGCTGTTTCCGATCACGACCAACAACGGTTACTACACCGATTGGGACATGGACTTTGCCGCAGCAGTCGGGACTAATTCGCCGGGAACGCCGGTCAACCTGAACTATGTCAGCGGCACCAGCTTTGGCGGTCAGTCGTCGCTATCGCAGGCCACGATTTCCGCCCCGGCTATCGACCGTCACGGCGACTATTTCTACACGGAAACGAGCAGCGCGAACGGCACGAACGGCGTGAATAGTTACGTGGTCGGGGTCGCAAATGCGACGATTTATAACAAAGTGCGTCTCAAGTTCCGGTTCCTGATGCCGACCGGCGCTGTGGGCAATGACGATGGGGTGCTGTACGGAAATCTGCAGGGCTTCAAGTTTGTCGGTGCCCCCGTCGTAGACGATCAGGATAATGTCTACGCGGTCGCCACGAACGGCGCTCTCGCCACCGTGCTTTGCTTCCGGGGCGACCAGCAGGTCACGGCAGTTTTTGCACCGGGAGCGACTACGTTTGACCTGACCAATGCCACGATCACTCAGCAGGATGAGACAGGAGTACAGAATACCATTACGGGCGGCAATAGCCTGTATGGTCAATTTACTGCCTCTGAGGACAGTGTCAGCTTCTCTAACTTCAGCGGGCGTGGACCCTACCGGGTCGTTGCAGGAAACCTGACCGAGCCGCAAACGGTCACGGCGACGGCTCAGGATGGCACCGGTGGAACTGCGACGCTCGCCATGCGGACGAATCTGGCCTGGTATGTGGCTCCCTTCGCAATCACGACCGGCAGCACGGTTCCAGGGTTGAGCCTGGTCGGCTCCGGGCTGCTGATGACGGACGGCACGACCCTGTACAAGCTGTCGACGACTCCGCTTGTCGGAAGCGGCAGGGAAGTGGCCGCGACACTCACGGAACCGTCTGAGTCCCCCATCGGTGCGGGACAGGTGGGAGCGCCGCCGAGCATCGGCGGGAATGTCATGGTCATCAACGGCATCAACGGCATTGCCGCCCTGACCCGGCAGGTGACGGTGATCGCGGACAGCAACCGGATTTTGGGCGTCGACGGCAGCGGCAGCGCGGTCTGGGCCGTGGATGCGACTACGCGCGTCGGCACCGACGGCGCGACGCCGGTATCTACCCGTGTCCCCTTCAGCCATCCGACGGCGCTGTCTCAATTTGCGCTCAACGACTATTTAGTCGCCGACACCGGCAACAACCGCTGTGTCCGCTTCGACAACGGCGGCAATGTCCACTGGGAGCTGACCCAGTTCCAGGACCCGCAGGGCCTCATGGCCGCCGGTCAGCCGCTGACTCTCAGCCAGCCCTCCAGTGTCGAGATCCGTCAGGCGACCGTCTCAACGGCGTCTACGCTCTATCCCGGCGATGCGGCCACCTATTATTTGATTGCCGACAGCGGCAATGGCCGCCTTCTGGAAGTCGCCGACTTCGTGAACCCAAATGGAAACCTGGACGGCAACCATGTCCTCACCTGGGTCAGCCACACCGCCGACCGGGATAACCGGCACTATCGCTATGGCAGCGCTACTTATTACACAAATGCAACGACTAACCCCGCAAGCCTTGAGATTGCTGCCACAGTGACCAATCTTCGGGTGACGTCGATTCAGACATCACCAGGAGTATTCAAGCTTGGTCCAGCCAGCAGCGATGCACCGGGCGGCAGCATTGTTGTGTTCAATTACCCGGCGACGGTTGCGCCATACAATGCTGCCGCGGCGAGCGATCTGGTCTTTGCGACTGCTGGGTTATATGTAGCTTCCGTAAATGGGGGCAGTACCACTTACCAGCCGCTCACTATCCGGAATCCGCGCTTCTTGAAACTCAGCGCTCCGGCAACGACACCCGCTGCCGGTGATCCAGGGTTCGACTTCCTGTATGCCGACGACAATGGTGCATTGGACTTGAGCTACCAGACATTTATTTTCAATGGCAGGACTACCAATGGGTTCGTCGCCGGAGCAGATCGGCTGCAATTTTCGCCAGCGAATTATCAAGCCATGACAAATCCCGCATTTGGAGTCAGCACAGTAACAACCACAAACACGACTACAAGCACAGGGCAGACGATTTCTCAAAATACTACTGCTTCCAATCAGTTAAGGAATGTTCCGTTCATTCCGACTTCAGTTCAAGTCCTTGGAACCGATTCTCAGACCAATGCCACTGGTACGACCACGACGCGACGCTACCTAATTACGCAGAATTACAGTCAGGGTGAGCTTGGCACGGTAAATACAACGACTGCCACAAGCACGTCAGGAACTACAACTACCAGCGTAGTCACTAAGACAGGCAAGCTTGGCGGCGAGATATTCGAAGTCGATGTCACCAATCCGCCTCCTACGGCGAATCCTAGTGGCATAACCACGCCGGGCGGCTTCGGCGACAACCAGACACTTAGCCATCCTGATTTGACGGGACCACTGACCCAGCCGACCTTTGGCGTCCGGCTGCCGTAATGACTATTTTTACACGGGGCTGAACCCCCGTGCTTTAGAAATGCAAGCCCCCGCCTTCGCGGGCGAAGATTCCTGATACCGTCTTATGCCCGCGAAGGCGGGGAATTGCACTTTTAAAGCCCTGCCGTTCAGGGCAGGCCGCACCACGATAGCAACAGCACTATGCATATCCAATCGCAAACACCTATGTCAAAAAATACACGCCCGCTCCGGCGCACGGCAGCGCTGCTCTGCGCCGCCCTCGCGGGCCTCAGCCTGGCAGGCCGAGCCGCCGCCCAGGTCACAGGGCCGCTGGCAACGTCCCCGCCTCACCCGGTAGCGACCAACTGGTCGGATTATCACAGCGGCGGCGGAGCATTCTCGGCTTATCCGGTCGCACCCGCTGCCACGGCTGCCCTGGGTCTGACACCGCTGATCGACCCGCTGCAAGGCCAGCTTCAGGGTACGTCGACAGGTCTCTATAATGGAAACTTGACCCAGATCCCGAGCTTCCTGCTGGGTCCCTACGATCCGACACAGCCTCCTGCTGGTCTGGTAGGCAATGTCGTAGGCGGTATCAATATTTACTACCCGGACCATTTTGCGGACGGCGATATTTTCTCCTGGTCTGCTCCCTTCAGCTATGTCTCGCAGACTGCCAGCCTGGTCACAGTCGATGACCTTGGGACAGCCCCGACGGCGGGGGTCAGCGGTTTTACGGCGACATCCGGGTTCGCCCAGATCAACACGACGCTCACCAATCCCTCCTATCCGGCAGCGGGGACTGCAACGGGAAGTGAGTATTTGCGGCTGGCAACAGGTGTGCCCGGCAGCGCGGTCTGGACACTCTATCAGGCGACGGCGGGAAACTATTCGATTTACTTCCATATCCCAAACGATCTGGCGGATTCCAATGGCCTGCCGGAAGTGCGCGACACGCAGGTGACTTACTTGATCTCCGTGCGCGATGCAGGTGGCAACGTGACCACGACGACAACGGCGACCGCGAGCCAGACGGAAGCGAACGACAGTCAGTTCCTGGCCGGACCGTTCCAGGTAGCCGCCGGGGGCACTGTGGTGGTCACTCTGACCCGCAGCAGCACGCCCAGTGTCCTGAATAACGGCGTCGATTACATCGTCGCCGACTCGATGACGCTTGAGCAGACAATCGGCGATGTCCAGAGTGCGCCGACAGCAATTACGTATGACCTGTACCCGAACGATTTCAATCTGGCAAGACTGCGCTATTGGGGCATCTTCGTTCCGCCTGCTTCAGCCGTTGCCTCCGGTCAGCAGACCGCCGGGACGTCAATCAATGCCAACGCAAACCCGGATACGACCGGCGCAGCTTACGGAGCGGCAGCAATCAACAGCGGAACGATCCTGCTGAAAACCGGTAATCCGGCGACGGCTCTGGATACGACTGGGGCAGTCGACCCGCTGCGGCGAATCCGGCAGCTTGTTTACTTCGGACGTTCCGATCCGGCGGCCAGCATCAGCAATAGCGTGGATGACAACTCAAGCACAAACTTTGCAGGCAACGGCGTCTTTACGCCGGTCACGAATACGACAGCCAGCAACGGCGAATACAAAAGGTACCCTACTAACGAAGGTCTCGTAACGGCAGCGACTCCTGTGGCGATCTGGTCTGTACCGGTCCCCTCCGGCAGCAGTTCTACGTTCTTTGTCTACGCGCATATCCCGGCGAACCAGAGCGGAGAGACGCGCCTTGCCAGTGTCTATTATACGGTCACGGAGACTGCCACGACCGGCACTGTGACAAGCGCTCCTGTAGCGATCAGCCAGGTGGCGCAGGGAACCGATGCACTGGTTGCCCTGCCGACCGGCGGGCTATTGCCAGTGGCGGGGACAAACATCGTCGTCCGAATGTACAATGTGAACAACTCCACGGCAGTCACTCCGACGAGCGGATCGGTCGTCGTGGCGGACTCGGTCACGGTCAGCACGGGAACCGGACAGGGCGCGATCTACTGCGTCGACGGCTTCACCGGCGGCGTGGTCTGGCGCTACGAGACGCCCGGCTCGGCGAACGGCGCTTCTGCGCCTGTGTTCGCTTCGCCCACCATCGCAAAGATCAATGTCATGGTCACTCCGCCCGTCTACGGCACAGGCGGCACGATCACGACCCCGGCAGTTTATGCAAACACGCTGGTAGCGATTATTGGCGACAACAATGGTCTTGTCTACTGCCTGGACGCCATCGGCAACGGTGACGGCACGAGCAACGTCAATGTACTGGCAAAAGACACGAACGGCAACCCGATCCCCGGTGAGCCGGTGACAATCACTCAGCCCCCTTATGGCGCGGTCGTCACACCGCTGTCCCCCACCACCACAGCCGCCAGTGCTGCTCCACACGCTCATGTCGGTACGACCGGCGCGTACTGGATCTACCGGCCGGATGCGTCCAGGCCCAAGTATGTGACTGGCACAAATCGGGGAGCAGTCAAGCCGAGTGACCCAACTGTCGACCTGCCGGTTCCAGCCGCGTTCAACAATGCGTCTCCGACTATCTTTATCGATCCTACAGTCAGCACGGCAGCCCCGATTGCCTCAAACTCGACAGTTTATATCGGCAACAGCAACGGGGTTCTCTATGCACTGGACGGCGGGGGTGTCGCCATCGACGGCGATAATCCGACAGACTTTGATAAGACGGGGGACACGTTCAACGTCAGCCAGGACGTGCAGGGCGGGGTATTCCCGACCATCCCTTCCACTCAGCCGAAGTGGTGGTTCAGCCTGCGCGGCGTCGATCCGAATTCGGGCGACAATGCTTCTTCCGCCGACATCGAGTCCGCCCCTGCCGTGTATGTCAAAGTAGCGACGACAGCAGGCGCTACCACCTACGTGCCGACCGTGTATATCGGCTCCGCGCATGAGCAGGAATCGACCTCCAACATCGGTCGTCTGTATGCACTGGACGGCATCCACGGTCCCTCCGGCAATAATGGCCGGACAAGCCCGCTCACGCAGTCTGATCCGACCGCAGCAAACTACACCGGGCCGGGATCATTCAACTATAATGTCGGCCAAGTCCCGCAGACCAGCAAGACCGATACTTCCGACTGGTCCTTCCCGGATGGTAACAATACCAAGAATGGTCCCCTGGCAGGCTTTGCCCATACCAGCAGCACACAGCTTCCCCGGCCTGCGCTCGGCAACATGACCGGATCACCGGTTGTCTTCACGAACATTCACGAGACTAATGCAAACTTGCAGACACGCATTTATGTCGCCGCCAGCAGCGGTCTGGAGTATCCGGCGACTGCCCGGCCTGACGACACATTGACAGGACGCATCTGGGCCGTCAACTTGGATGGCAGCGTGGGCACCACGACTAACCAGACAACCGGTGTCTGGGCGTATCCGGCGGCAAACGATCCAAACGACAACACTCAGGATGCCGTTGCGGAGCCGTATCCGCCGATGGGCTCGTTCCTGCGGGCAACGCCTGCTATCGGCTTCGTCGAGTTCCCGACCAATACGTTCAACGGTGACGGCGTCCGCTACAATCCTGCCGATGCATTCAACACCACGGGCATTTCTGGTCAGACGGTTCCCATGCTGTATGTCGGAACGCAGGGTGTCAATGACACCGCCCTGTATGCCATAGACATCGACGGCGCGATGACAACGCCTTCGGCGACGCTCACGCAAAGCGAAACGGCAGCCAACGATCAGCGCACTATTTACCGGGTCGTCTCACCGGACGGCTCTATTTTCCAGGCGTCTCCCGCCCTAATCACGAATGCAACCAACACGGCAGTTGCCGCTCCCGGCAATGGCGGCGCGGTGTATGCAGTCGCGGGCAATACACTTTATGATTACAGCGCGACTCCGATCACCAATCCGTTTGCCGGTGAGGGCTATCCGCTGATCCGCGAAAACCGGGCGTTTACCGGCTTCGGCCCGATCTCGTCCCCAGCCATCGCCGGTGCGAATGTCGCCGACATCACTTCGGCGGCGTTCACCACCTACACAGTAGCGGGCACCACCTATAATACTACCGATTGGGTCTATGTCGGCGACAGTGACACCGGCCTCTGCCGGGGTATCACACCGAACGACCCCACCTACGGCGGCATCCCGAGCGGACTGGGCCTGATTATCCCACCGGACGTCACACCGCCTACCGCAACGGTTCTCGATGCCATTATCCAGACGTTCCTGACGAAGACACAAACCGACGCGACTAGCGCCACTGCGGAACCTGTCGGCGTTGATGCTCCCCTGCCGGTCTTCGAGTGGGGCCAGAGTGTTTACGCTCGTTTCACGAACGTCGCGCCGCCGAACCCGAAGATCGATCCAAACCTGTTTGTCTATGACACGCGGAAATACACAGCGGCGGATTTAGCCGGGGCTTCCGCCTCGAGTCCGATTCCGTTCTATACGTCCGATGGAACGGAAAACGAGTCGGTAACATTCAATCTGTCCAATTTCGATGTCACAGCCGCTGCCAATACGGCACGCCCAGGTATCAAATATGTCCAGCCAGTACTTCTTTCCACGCCGCCGCCGGACGGATTTGTTGCGGATACCACGAGCCTGCCATCGAGTTTCCCAGCCAATGTTCAGGGTGTAGTCCAAAACCTGACAGCAAACAACGGCAGCCGCTATCTCGGCACTTACACTTACACGATCGCCGATGGAAGTGCGCTGTCGGACACGCCTGGAGCACGGCAGCGTTTTCAGAACGTCTCACAGAAGGTCAACGTCTGGAACTACATCGGCGGTGATCGGACACAAATCGGCAGTTATCAGCCTACAACCCCGACGACTCTCAACGGCGACACGACTGGTAACAACCTGGTGACCGCGACACTCGCGAACGGCAAATACGGCTTTACTGCCGCATCCGCAATTCCTGCTGTCGATCAGCCGATCTTCGGCATCCTGAACCCGTTGGGCGTTCGCGGCGGCGGCGTCAATCTGCTGCCGTCAACTGGACCGAAGGCCGTTCCTATCGGTGAAGAGCTGGGGCCGTTCCGATCTGCGAACTCACCGCCGACGCTTTCAACGACTGCCGGCAAGACTATCACGGAGCCTGGCGATTCATTTACCCTGGAAGCTCTGACGAACGGCAACAGTGTGCCTACCGTCGCGCCTCCATCGTCCTCCGGGGGCCCAGCCAATCCAATTCTCTTGCCGGAAGCCGCAACGGGTGACCCTAACGGCGTCAACTCAGGAACGACGACGGCAGTAGTAGTCACGACCACAGGCTTGATCGCACACAATACCAGCGGCAGCAACAGCGAAGTTTCGTCGGGTGTTCCCGCCGGCAAATTTAATACTCAGAACGATGACGGTCTGCCAGGTGCAACAACCAGCACCCCTGCCCCATTCGGCGGCTACGCGCTGGATGTCTTTGATCGCGGGGACCTGTTCAATCTGGGCCAAACTCTGCGCGTTAAGGTAGGTGTTGCATCGACTGCACTATCTGCCCCTCCGACTGTCCACAACGGCATCTACTGGAACAGCAACGTCGGCAACGCTAACAATGGCAACCCGACGCCTGGTGTCGATACGACGGGACATGATGCCGTCGTCAACTTCCTGCCTTGGGAAATCGCGCCGATCCCCTACGCAATCGGCGCGAACGGCAGTCAGGATTATCCGGACATCGCGCCGGGCAATCTCATTGTCAGCAGCTCCGGCGAGGATCTGACGTCCGCCAACGTCACCCTGACGCCTGGCCTTCCTAACGGTAAGCCAAACAATGACGCGGCTGTCGCGGCCCGCCAGGTTATTGCCAACCCAGTCGCGGTTCAAATCAGCGTACCGAACCATCAGCCTGCTAATCAGCAGATTTATCAGCAGCCAACGATCACGACTCAGACCTACCAGTACCCGCAGTCTAATGGCTTGTACTATAATGCAACGGGCCAAACTGCACCGGTGACTGCGGCAGGAGGAAATAATATCACTCAGACGCAGGTCTTCCCGATGGGCTACGTCACCGCTCAGCGGATCTATGTGCCAGATGCTCGCGGCAATTACAGTTCGCAGCGTCCATACCGCATCGTGAACATCTACACGGGTGTTCCGATTGATATGCGGACCAGCATTGTCAACCCGACTATCGACATCGGCAAGGCCCCGGCTGCGTTTGGGGTCCAGACGGAGCAATACACGACTGCGACAAATCCGCTTGGCTTCTTCATGCCGTACAACCCGGCATTCCAGAACTACTTCAAGCCGATGGAGATTCACAACGACGGCAACGTCAACCTGCTGGATGTCCACATGGATCAGAAGTATACGAATATCAATACCGGCGGCGTCAACACGCTGCTGCTCAACTCAGACTCCGTCGATCCGCTCTCCTACCTGGGCGGCTTCGATCTCAATACCGTTACCGGGCCACAGGATCCCGCAACTGGTAATCGCCTCTCAGGGGGATCGACGGTTCTTTTGAATGGCACCCAGGTTCCCGAGCAGGCATACTTAGTCCGCTCCTCAATCGACACGGATCTCATTCAGGCCTACGGTCGCAACCCGGCGATTGTCAACAACACTTTGTATGCTAATACAAATGCAATCTATCCCGGTGCGACTTTCCATAAGCCGACGGCGGGAGGCAATCAGCCTTCGATCCTGACTGTGCCCGATGACCCGGAAACCTACGTTGACGGCGCTTCCCTCGACAGTGCTCCCAACGGAGTGCCGACGATGCCGACAAGTACTACTGTACTCAAAGCACCGCCGTATGTCAGCCTGGCGTTCCCCTTTGGAACGCCGGTGGGCACCTACTCGACACCAGTTCCGAACGACCCGACTTCCCTGCGCCTGTTCGAGGGACTGGATACAAACTCGGCGACTGCCTATAGTCTGGCTGTACCACCTACCAATGCTATCCCGTACTACCTCTATCCGCCGAAGTACAACGGCGCAGTCGGCGGCATTGGGACACCGAGCACAGGAACGCCACTGCCGGACGTCTACACTGCCGGTGAGCCGCTCAGCTCGATAGGTACGCAGCTCATCGGAACCGTCCTGGAACAGCGCCTGACCGACGGCGCGACCTTCGGGGCAGTCCCGATGATCGATGCCCCACAGGTTCCTCCTGCCAATGGGAACGCGACGACGACATCGACACCGGACTTCGCACCGGCGGCCTTCCGCGATCCAAGCTCAGGCGACCTGTCTGCCTACTGGACATCAGGGCGTGGGACAGGCGGCGCATATGGCATCTACGGCGCGAACCTGCCGTTCACACTCGACCCGGCATCCAACACAACCGGTCAGGGCTACTTCCTGCCGACAAATCCTGCCGGGCAGTGGTGGCAGCCAATCACGCCAAATATCGCTTCCAGTTTAGCGACAGGGGTAAACAGCGGTCTCAGCATCACACCGGGCGCAACAGTACATGCCTTTGATGTTGCAGTTACCACTGCACCGTATAGCAACACGCTGTACAGCTACACAGTCGATCCGGCGACAGGAGCGCTGTCGGGTGCTCAGGCCGTGACGACTGATACCAGCCAGGTCAAATATGGGGTCAAAGGCCTCAACACTGGAAACAGCTTCACTAACAACCTGTGGGCGTTCTGGACGGCTTCTACCGGCGGACGCACTGCGCTTAACTACAACTCGCTGGCCTCCGGCGGAGCCTGGCAGACGACGTCCACTCTGCTGCCGGTTCCGGCTGGCCTGACTTCGGTCGCCGACGCCAGCCCGATCCTGATGTCTGCTCCGGTCACGACCGCGAGTGGAACAGCGCTGGCTCCGACGATTGAAGTTACGTACAGCGGAACCGCGCCCGACGGCAACGTCGATCTGTACGTCAGCCATTACCAGCCGGATGGAACAACAGCGGCGACAGCGACCAAGCTTGACCTGGTTCCCTTCCCGACAGTCACGGAAAACCTCCGTGCCGCCGGTCAGTGGTACCAGTCCCGAGACGCCGCCTGGTCCCGCACCGGTGCGCTAAACATATCAGTCTTTTACAAAGACGCGAATGGGGTCACCCAGTCATATCCGGCTCTGCTTTACAGCAATGCAACGCCTAGCGTTCCGCAGTTCACCAGAGCGATCTACGACAAGGCAAGCGGCCTGCTGGTATTGACGGGAGTTAAAGTCCCCATTATCAACATAACGGCCAATGCGCCCCAGCAATATACGACCAACACGGTTTATGTCGACGCGGCGACAGGACGCATCCGGTTCTCCCCGGCACTGCTGACAGCAACGCAGAGCTTCACCCAGATTCAGGCGACATTTAATCCACTCGCCCGGCGTCTGACCTTAACTAGAGACGGACGCACCAACACCGCACCGGTCACGTTCTTGGATGATAAGTTCAAAGCAAACGATGCCGCAAACATCGCCAACTCAACACAGACAGCAAATGTTGAGGCAGACCGCCGCTGGACAATCTGGCGCAAATCGGGTGTCAGCGGCGTTCCAAGCTCCGCCTCGCTGTACTATAAGACCCAGCGGCTGACATTCTTCCTGCCAAGTGCAGTGGATGTCACCAAGGCAATTACAGTGACGCTGAATAACACTCAGACGACTAACTACGACCTGGATTATTCCCGAGGCCGCATCTACTTCCCAATAACGCCAATGGCAGAAGGCGGGACAGTCGCGGTCAGCTACACGGCTCCAGGAGGCACTACTCAGACGACTATCGCGGCTAATCTACTCAATACTGTTCAGTGGCAGGATGAGCCGCTGGCGAACAACAGCGATGTCCCCCCTGCCGACAGCGCGGCAGGTCTGGATGCCATCTACGACAACGGCGTGCCGCTCGACACGGCAGTCAACGAAAACAACGTTTCCGCGTTCCTGGATCCGTTTGCCGGCGTGAACAGCTCCCATAAAGTCTGGCTGTTCTGGAACAGCACGCGCAACGGCACGGCGGACATCTATTCGGAAACGATTGATCCGCGCTTCGCACCGGGAACGCCGTAATTTGATTGCGGCATCGGGTTATGAACCGGCACTGGAAGTGCCGGTTTCTCTTTTGTGCCTGGCCCATTTTCTTGACCCCACCCCCACGCATCGGGTATCCTAACAGCCTATGCGTATTTTTGCGGCGATGGATATTGGCACCAATTCCGTGCGGCTTGCCGTCGTGGAAGTGCAGGACAACGGCACCTGGACTACGCTGGCGTCTCAGAAGCAGGTGGTACGTCTTGGTGAGGGCGAATTCGACCGGGCTGCTTCGCAAGACTCCCCTGGGAAAAGCAAAGACGATGAAAGCAGCTCAGGGCACTCGCTGACGGAAGCAGCCATCGCACGGGGGGCACTGGTCTGTGCCCGGTTCGCTGAAGTCGCCCGAGGCTTCGGGGCGGAAGAGATTGTCGCACTGGCGACCGCCGCTGTCCGGGAAGCGGACAATGGCGACCAGTTTGTCAAGCGAGTCCGGGATCTGGCAGGGCTGGATGTGCGGATCATCTCCGGTCAGGAAGAAGCCCGGCTGATCTATCTCGGCTGCGTGAGCGGGATCGATCTGCCGCCGAAGAAGCGGGCGCTGTTTATGGACATCGGGGGCGGCTCGACTGAGCTGATTGTCGGTGATACCAGTGGTTATGCGTTTTTGGACAGCCTCAAAATGGGCGCGATCCGCCTGACTGCTGAAGCTGTCCCCGATCCCTCAAAGCCGATTTCCTCAGATGCCTGGGCCGATTTGCAGCGCGACGTGCGTATCCTGCTGGTTCCCGCCGCTCGGGCCATCGCAAAAGCCGGCTTCTCCATCATGTACGGCTCGTCGGGAACGGCTCAAAACCTGGCGGAGATCATCGCCCACAGCGCGGCCATTCCTATCCCAACCTCCCTGCGAAACTACGATCTGTCCCTGGCAGATATTCAGGCCACCACAAAACGTCTTTGCGCGATGACCCTGGAACAGCGGCGGCGGGTTCCCGGTATCAACCCGGAGCGGGCGGATATTATCATCGGCGGCGCAACAATTTTGCAGACAGTCATGGAAACGGTCGGCGCGGGCAGCATTCGGATCAGTGACCGGGGCCTGCGCGAAGGAATCATTGTCGACCGCTTGCGGCGCGGCGAGAGTCCCCTCGCTCCCAGCCAGTCGGACGCAGGCGGCGACAGTGCTCGTCGCCGCTCGATCCGCCAGCTCATGGCGGCGACTAAAGTGGATGAAGTCCACGCCGCTCACATTGTCCATCTGGCTCTGACTTTGTTTGACCAGTGGAAAGCGCTGGGACTGCACGACTATGGCCCTGCCCGAGAGCTACTTGAATACGCGGCGATGCTCCATGACGCCGGGTTCTTTGTCTCTCACACAGACCATCAGCAGCATTCGTATTACCTCATCCGCCATTCCGAGCTTCTGGGCTTCAACGACCGGGAAATCGAGATAATGGCGAACCTGGCTTTGTACCACCGCAAATCCGTTCCCCGGCGCAAACACGCTCCGTTTGCCCGGCTCGATGCCCGTACACAGCGCCTGATCCGCGTCCTGTCCTGCGCTCTGCGCTTCGCCGAAGCGCTGGACCGCAGTCATTTGATGCTGGTCAAAGATGTCGGGTTCGAGAAGCTGTCAAAGCCGGATCGGGTTCGCCTGACTATCTTTGCGTCCGCCGATGCCCAGCTTGAGCTGTGGGCTGCCGAAGTGCAGGCCCCGGCCTTTGAGAAGACTTTTGATCTGCCGCTCGAAGTCCGTGTCCAGCCTGTTTCTGTCCCGGAGAACATTTCGGGTATGAAAGCAGTATAAGAAACGGCGAAACCACATGGAAGAAGCGACACAAGGTTAACGCCAAGTGGCCCAAGCACTCTTCTCTTTCGTCCCCTGGACGATGAGCACTTATAAGCCTCGGAAGTTATTCCGTGGCTTCTACCAGACATGATATATTAGAAAGCATACGCCCATGACACGTATCAAACAAACCATTCTGCTGGGAATAACTGCCACTGCGGCCATTGCCGCCGTCGCGTTCGCGCAGGCAAAAGAAAAAATCGAAGCCGCCGCCCCGGCAATCAGCGCCTCCGCTCCTGCCTACTCGCTGCCGGACCAGAACGGCATCATTCGCACCAGCGCTGAGAACAAGGGAAAAGTCACGCTGCTGGCGTTCTATCCCGCCGACTTCACCGGCGGCTGTACGCTCGAAGCGCACTCATTGTCGGCATCTTATAAAGACCTGAAGGCATTGGGCGTCAATGTCTACGGTGTCAGTGTTCAGGACTCAAAATCGCACCAGGCGTTCTGCACAAAAGAAGGCATCCCGTACACACTGCTGGCTGATACAGACAAAAAGATGGCGGCGAACTACGGCGTCTTGATCCCCGGCGCGGGCGTCGCTGACCGTGTTACCTATATTCTAGGTGCAGACGGCAAAGTCGCTTACGTCGACAAAAACGTCAATTCCCATTTGACAACCTGCGGCGATGATTGGGGCGACTGGATCAAAGCGCACCCTGCAATTCGCACCGTTGCCAGTATGCCGCGTGATGAAGGTCAGTTAGGCGGCGTTGTTCGAGAGGCGTCTTCAATGCGGACGGGCCTGGGCATGAACAAAGCAATGGCTCTTCATAGCGCCACTCTCGGCCAGACCGCACCGACATTCCTGTTACCGGAGGCTGACACCAGCAAAGTATACTCGCTGACCAATCTTAGTGCAGGGAAAAAAGCAACAGTGGTGATGTTCATCTCCACGCGCTGCCCCTATTCCAATGCTTACAATGACCGCATGACGGCGCTGGCGCAGAAGTACGGGGCAAAAGGCGTCTCGTTTGTCGGGATCGATGCCGACCAGAACGAGCTGACACCTGAAGTTGCAGCCTATGCCAAAGCGAAAGCCTTTCCATTCCCGGTGCTGAAGGCCACAGGCGACAAAGTCGCTGATGCTTACAATGCTCATGTCACGCCGGAAACATATGTGATCAACAGCAGCGGTGTGTTAGTTTATCACGGGCGAATCGACAATGACATGGACCCGGCAAATGTCCATGTGCATGATCTGGCGAACGCCCTCGACGAGACACTGGCAGGCAAACCTGTCGCCAAGCCCCAAACAAAGGCATTCGGATGCAGTATCAAACGATAAAAACCCATCACTCAGGAACTCGCCTCTTTGACTTGTCACGGGGCGGCTTCCTAGCTCTCTGTCTCCTCGCTGCGTCTTCGGCTCACGCCGGCGTTAACGTAATCCCCGCGGATGCACCGGTGATCAAACGGGCGATTGCCGCGCAGAAAGGCCATGTCGTTGTTGTCACTTTCTGGGCGACCTGGTGCGGGCCGTGCGTTGCGGAATTTCCAGCGTTCGTCCGAGTCAGCCGGCGTTATCAATCCACGGGGCTGCGCGTTTTCTCTGTCTCGGCAGATCAGCTTAAAGACCGGCAAACCAAAGTCGCACGGTTTTTAACAAAGTCAAGGGCGCACTTCCCAGCATATTTAGAACGGGCCTCTGACCCGGAGGAGTTCATTGATGCCTTTGACCCTTCCTGGCAGGGCGACCTGCCGTGCACGATTATCTACGACCGGCAGGGCCGCCGGGTGAAGACGCTGACCGATGAGCAGACGGCAAAGAGTCTTGCGGCTGCGGTGCGGCCCTACCTTCTCGCCAGTCCCCACCCGACAAGCCGGTATGCGCGAAACTAGTCTTCCAGCTTTTGTTCGAACGCTGACTCGGTGCCGCCCTGGTCTGCCGCTGCTTGGGATTTGTATTGCGGCCATCGACCTGCTGGCGGTGTATGGCTTTCTCGGGCAGCGCCTTTATCCTCTGAACCCGGCCTGGGTCTATCTGCTGTTTTACAGCATTGCCTTCGGAATCTATGTCTACGCAGCAGGGCGGCTGCTGCCTGCTGTTTCCCGGCGGGACACACGGTTTCTGCTGCCGCTGATCTTAGGGAGCGCGGCACTATTTCGGCTGGCCGTGGTCTTTGCCCCGCCGCAGCTCTCCACCGACATCTATTTGTATATCTGGGACGGGCGGCTGATCAACCACGGCATCAACCCGTATCACTGGGCACCGAACGCCCAACCGCTGCGGTTTCTGCGGGACTCAATTTGGAACGAAGCCGAGTACAAAAGCTACCAGTCGATTTATATGCCGGTTTCGCAGCTAGTCTTCGCCATTGCCAACGCTCTGTTAGGCAACAATGCAGTCGGCTATAAATTTCTGTATATGCTGTTCGATTTCGGGGTCATCGGCCTGATGCTGGTCATTCTGAAGCGTTTAGGTCGGCCATTGACGCAGGTGGTCTGGTACGCCTGGTGCCCGCTGCCGATCACGGAAGTCTCGATGGCGGGACATCAAGACATTGTCGGCGTTTTCTTTCTGATGGCGGCCTTTGCGCTGGCAATGCGTGAACGAAAAGGCACAGGAT
>JBPBQB010000005.1:0-31222 GCA_050954545.1 Janthinobacterium lividum
AAAATCAGTGAGGTGACAAGACAATCCCCCGTCCAGCGGCGGGACGTGTGATGCAGAAGCAGAGCATTCGCGGCCAGAAGCACAGCCGCGCAGCCAAGACATAAAAAGTTAAACAGCCGCAGACTGCCTCCCACGACTGCACCAGCCAATTGGTTTTGCGCCGCAAGATTGCCTGCGAGCACAGGAGCCGCGCGGGCGACATGGAATGCGGTCGGCGCGACCAACGCCCCGATAGCGACAAGGCCTCCGAGCCAGAGGGCCAGTGCGATCATATGGAGTGTACGTGCGGAAGTAAGAAAAAGCGGGTGCATGATGGAGAGACGGAACGATATTCTGAGATACGGAAATGCGCGTGGAACTGAAGTTCCACGGCTTGTGCATTGCCCTGCTTGACTTTACCCAGTGGGCGCTAGCGAAGAGGTTTGCGGGGCGGGGAGGCGGTTGACATCCCCGGCCAGCCAGTCCACTATTTCAGCAATGGGGACTTTGTGCTGCCAGCCGCCGCTCAGGTTCTTAAGCTGAACCATTCCTAACGCGATCTCATCATCGCCCAAGATAATCGCGTAATGAGCCTTTGCCCGGTCGGCGGCCTTCATCTGCGCCTTCATGCTGCGGGAACCATATTCCGTCTCGGCGGAGATTCCGTGCTGACGCAAATCGGAGAGCAGCTTGATTCCAATGGGTTTTGCCATGTCACCTAATGTAATAATATACGCGGTCGGTGTCGGCAGCGGCGGCATCTCGACATTCAGCGACTGCAAGGCGATCAAAGTGCGCTCTATGCCAAGCCCAAAGCCAATCCCCGGCGTCGGGGGGCCACCGATAGTCTCGACCAACTGGTTGTAACGTCCCCCACCCCCAAGTGCATCCTGTGCGCCTATATCGGGCGATGTGACTTCGAATGCCGTTTTCGTATAGTAATCGAAGCCGCGCACGAGAAAAGGATCGCTCACAAATGCCACGCCGGCATCTGTCAAGTAGCCCATGACAGCCGCATGGTGCGAACGTTCGTCCTCAGTCAGATAGGCAGAGAGATGCGGTGCTTTAGACAGAATTTCAAGCTCATGCGGGTTCTTGGTGTCCAGCAGCCGCAGAGGATTTGTCTCGAAACGCCCCTGGCCTTCCGCACTGAACTCTGAGAGAAACGGCTCGACGAAAGCTTTAAGCGCGACGAGGTACGCAGATCGGGACTCGATGGAGCCGACAGAGTTCAATTTCAGAGTCAGATTACGGATGCCGACGTTATGGAAGAATGCCAGGGCTAATTGGATGACTTCGGCATCAAGCGCGGGATCGTCTGTCCCGAGCGCTTCCACGCCAAGCTGCTCATGCTGCCGGTAACGGCCTTTTTGACCGCGCTCATAACGAAAATGGGCGGCACTGTAGTAGAGCTTGACCACGCCGCCGCGCGTGTGCAGAGAGTTTTCGATATAGGCACGCAGGACTGGGGCTGTGCTTTCGGGGCGCAGGGTGAGAGAGTCGCCGCCTTTGGTCTCGAACGTGTACATTTCTTTAGAAACGATGTCGGTCTGTTCACCGACGGAGCGTTTGAATAGCTCCGTGTTCTCGAACATCGGAGTCCGAACTTCGCCGTAGCCGTAAACGCGGCAGAGGGTTCGGAACTGGTCTTCCAATGCCTGCCGCCGTCCGCTGTCATTTTCCCAGTCGGGTGCCTCGGGAAACAAATCGTGCGTGTATTTTGGTCGCTGATATTTTAAGGCCATAATGGTCAATGCAAACGAATGAATGTGCGAGTGACTGAAGTCACTCGTTTTCTTACGTAGCCTCGCTCTGAGCTTCTAAATACTGGCCCATATGCCGGAACTTTTCGTAGCGACGGGCGACAAGGGTCGGAGCAGGCAGGGGCAGAAGCGGCGAGAGATCGCGGAGCAGGGCGGCTTTGACGCTGACGGCGGCTTCGGCCCAATCACGGTGGGCACCGCCAAGCGGCTCAGGGATAATGCCGTCGATGATGTCCAGCTCAGACGCCCGCTGGGCGGTCAGGTTGAGAGCAGCAGCAGCATCGGAGCCGCGGGTTGGGTCACGCCACAAAATGGCCGCGAAGCCTTCGGGGGGAATGACCGAATAGACCGCGTGTTCCAGCATAAGAACGCGGTCGGCGACGGCGATGCCGAGAGCGCCGCCGCTGCCGCCTTCACCGATAATCACGGAAACAATCGGCACCGGCAGGGTCGACATCTCGAACATCGACCGAGCGATGGCTTCCGAGATACCGCGCTCATCAGCAGCAATATCAGCCGCCGCCGCAGCGGTATCGACAAATGTGATGACCGGCACACTGAACTTTGCAGCAAGGGCCATGATCCGGCCCGCTTTGCGGAAGCCTTCAGGCCGGGCAGAGCCAAAGTTGCGATGCTGGCGCTGCTTCAAATCTCGGCCTTTTTGATGACCGATCACAGCCACCGAAAGACCGTCCAGCTTGGCGAAGCCCGCGACAATCGCGCCGTCATCGGCTCCTAAGCGGTCGCCGTGCAGCTCTGTCCAATCCTCGAAGATCGCGCCGACATAATCAAGCGTATAAGGCCGCTTGACATGGCGGGCCAGCAGGACTTTGTCCCAGGGAGTGAGGTGCGAGAAAAAGTGGGTCAGCAGGGCCGCGCGATGCTCTTCATACTCCGCGATCTGGCTTGGCAGCTCAGGCGTATTCTGCGGGTTTGCCCGGTCCGCCACAATATGGCGCAGCTTGGAGAGATCGTCGTTCAGCTCTTCGATGGACTTTTCAAAGTCCAGCACATTCATGCTAGCCATGGGAGCCCTCCAGAGATGCCAGCACAGCGGCTGCCGGGTGCGTACCATTGCCGTTGTAAGAGTGCGGAACAGGTGGAGGAACGGGAACAGCAAGAGAACCGAGACCGCTCAGCAGCGTCAGCAGAGTTGACAACGTCTGCGGGAGATCACGGCGAACGACGACGGCATCGATATGACCATGAGCAAGCTGCCACTCAGCAGTCTGATAATCTTCCGGCGGCTTTTGCACGGTCGCCTGGGCGACAACACGCGCTCCGGCAAAGCCGATCAGTGCACCCGGCTCGGCGAGATGAATGTCGCCGAGCGACGCATAGGAAGCGAGCACTCCGGCCATCGTCGAATCCGTCATGACAACTAAGTAAGGAAGCTTGGCTTCCGCCAGACGTGCGGCAGCCGCCGAAGTCTTTGCCATCTGCATCAGCGACAGCAGGCCCTCCTGCATCCGCGCTCCGCCGCCGGTGGCTGTGAAGATGACGACCGGCAGACGGCGGGAAATCCCCTCTTCCATCGCCCGCGCGACTTTTTCTCCATGGACTGAGCCCATCGAGCCTGCCATGAAATGGAAATCGGCGACACCCAGAACAATCGGGGTCCCTAAGATTTCCGCCAGGCCGACCCGGAAGCTGTCGTTGCTGCCGGTTGCGCCGACAGCCTTCGCCAGTTTAGCTTCGTAATCTGGGAATGGCAGGGGGTTGATAGAGCGAATCTCGGCGAAGAGCTCTGTCCAAGAGCCGTCATCGGCTGTAAAAGCAACACGCTCATCGGCGGTCAGCTTGTGATGAAAGCCGCAAAGCGGGCAGACTTTGAGGTTTTTCTCGAAATCTTTGGTAAATAAAATCTCGCCGCATTTGACGCATTTGGTCGCGACACCGTCGGGCACCTGAGCGGCGCTCTCGGCGGCAGAAGCGGGCGTAAATTTTGATTTTCGGCGGAACCATCCATCGGGGGGCATAAAACATCCTCGTGCTGACTTATCTGCTCAGGTCTCTCTCCGAGAGTTTTGAATTTCGAGAGTTTTAAATTTTGGGAAGCTGTGAGACCTCCCATTATACCTGGATAGACAGCAAAACACGGAATTTGTTTCAGCCTATTGGCCTTGTATTATTGAGCCAGGGCGACCTGAAAATGCTTCAGCCCGATTTTGTGCGGAGGCATGGGCGGCGCATAGTACGACAGGGGCGGCATAGATGGCATAAAACTGCTTGTCGCATAGCTTTGAGCGGCCTGTTCAGGAGCTCGGTCCAGAAGAGACGAGGCAAAGGCGGTTGTTGCACAAGCAGAAAGTGCGATGAAATATCCAACAAAGCGGCGTACCGACATGGTTAGTTCTCCTAAACAATTCATACCCAAAATATCGCTCTTACTAATACCGGCTGTGAAGAATACGGGTTGTTCCGGGCTTAAACAAAATTATCGGCAGGGTCGGAGAGAGGCAGGAGACCGTAAAAATACCAGGTTTCAAACCTTCGTTTTAGGAGGACGCAGTGGCAGCGAGAGCGGGCTTTGCGCTCAGGCTCCGGGAAGGGAGGGTATGGGCTTCGATGTCTTTCTGGAACCCGAGTGAAGAGTGACGGACTACCAGATGGGCCGGGAAAACTTGGGCAGTGTAATCTGCCTGGGGATCAGCCAAACGGCGCAGAACCAGCTCTCCAGCAGTCTTGCCAATGCCGCTGAAATCCTGGGCCATAGTAGTCAAGCCGAGATCATCCAAGCCAGGCGGAACAACGTCATCAAAGCCGACCAGCGCGATGTCTTCAGGAACACGCAGGTCAAGACGCCGCAGGTCTGCGACAACTGCCGGAGCCCAATAGTCGGCCAGCAGAAAGATTGCGGTGGGAGCATCGCGTCCCGTAAACAGTGTGTCGGTCTGCTCTTTGTCGATATAGCGTCCGCCGTCGCGGACAAGAATCAAGTTGCGCGGATTGAATTCCAGACCGCTGTCGTGCAGAGCCTGCTGGTAGCCGCGCAAACGGTCGGCGGCAGCTTCCGTGGTTTCCATCCGGGTGAGATGAGAGATTTTTGTGTGGCCCAGCGAAATCAGATGCTGCGTCGCTTGATAAGCTCCGTCGAAGTTGTCCGTGCCCACGAAGTCTAGGGTGACTCCTGGGACGCGCCGGTCAATGGCGACAACGGGCATTTCCCGGCGCAGGCTTTCGATGAGATCGATATTTGCGGGACCGCCCTCGTGCCACAAGACTACTCCAGCGAAGCCACTTTCGCGGGCATAACGCAGACCTTCCGCTTCTTTTTCGGCAGCCTTCTGGTACGTGTCGGCGTAGGTATCAAGGACCAGCGGGTGATACCCCTGCGCGGCAAGAGTCTCATTAACGCCGTAAAACGTATCCGTAAACAAAGAGCCGCCAAAACGTCGTCCGAGCAGGACACCGACTAAATGCGACTGCGCCGCGCCACCCGAGCGCCGGGCCGGAAAACCCGGTTTGCGGATGGGAGGCAGCGCTCGTGGCCGGACCGTGTAGCCCAGATGAGCTGCTGCAGCCAGGACATTCAAGCGTGTGCCTTCCGAGACGAATATTCCATTCTGGCGCTCATTGAGGACTGTCGATACGACTGACTGCGAGACTTTAGCCCGCTCCGCAACATCTTTGAGTGTAACCGACTTCAGGGACGGCATGGCACATGAGTTCTTTCTGACCGGCAGCGTTGACGCGACTTTATATAAAGATTTCCTGAGTCTACCCACTTCCCAGATTTTTTGTCAAGGGGACAGGCAATTTTGCATGAAGCCGGGCAAGCATTTGGCTGACGGTGACAAATCTGAAGCCCTGTGCCCGTAATCCGTCGATGATTGCAGGCAGGGCGGCGACCGTAGCGGGGGTGTCCTGATGCAGCAGGATAATCGCACCAGGGGCGGTGCGGTCTAGGATGCGCTCTTTGATGAAGTCTGCATTCGTATCTTTGTCATAGTCTTTTGCACCAACTGTCCATGATACGGTGACGTAACCGAGGGCTTTAGTGACATCGAGCATTTTAGCGTTGTACTGGACGCCCGGCGGGCGCATCAATGTAGTATGCAGGCCTGTCGCGAGAAAAATGTCCTGATCACAGAGGCGCAGCTCATTTGCGATCTCATGCGGCTTCAATGCAGGCAGGTCCTGATGGTTATAGGTATGGTTTGCCAGCTCGAACCCGTCGCGGGCGAGAAGTCTTGCGACTTCGGGGTACTGCTTGACACGCATCCCGACGAGGAAAAATGTGGCAGGGACAGCTTTTGCTTTCAGGATCGCCGCGACTTCCGGGCCGTAAGTAGGGTCGGGGCCGTCATCAAATGTCAAAGCGACTTCGGGGACCGCAGTGTCCCCTTCCTGAAGCAGCGCGGTTTGGGCATCGTAATGATCGCGGCCCTGCCAGTGCAGCACCCACTCCGCCGGATTGAACACTTTTCGCAGCGGAACCTTACGGTGTGGATTGAGTGCCCAGAGGATAAACACAGCGCTTATGACAAAAACAGCGGCGATGCCTGGAACAAATCTACGCAGACGAGAGTTCATGCCGTATTATACGTCATTATTACTGGATATTTTGTGAGTGTCCTGCGAACACCGCTTGACGAAGTGATTGGAAACGACTATAATGTAAGCAAGAAAAATGCCGCACTTCCCGCCGCCCTGTTTCTTAGGGAACAGAGTGATTGCTCCCCTGGGATGATGCAGAGGTCAATTCCATGCCAGCCGGGGAACCAGAAGCACCCGGACAAGAAGTGTCCGATGAGGAAGTGTCCGATGAGGAAGTGTCCGATGAGCCGGTGTATGTCATCAGCATCGCCGCAAAGCTTGCAGGGCTGCCAAGCTGGACTTTGCGTGTCCTCGATAAAGAAGGCATCGTGAGACCAAAACGCACTGCCAAAGATCGGCGCTTGTATTCCGACCGAGATATTACGTTGCTGGCACGAATTCGCTATCTGACCGAGGAGCGCGGCGTCAACATGAATGGCGTGAAGCTCATTTTGGAGATGGAAGGGTTCGCGCCGGAGACTACTGAGCCGGAAACGGCGCAGTAGAAGCCTGCTTTCGCTGACTTTACTATTCGCATATTGCGACAAAGGACATCATACTTTTGATTTACCCATCCGCCGATACCATTGAAGACCGCGTCAAGAGCCGTTACTCGCTGGTCGTGCTCTCCGCCAAGCGTGCTAAACAGATCAAAGAAGGTGCGCCTATTCTCATTGACACCGACTCGACAAATCCCCTCACAATCGCTCTGGAAGAAATCGCGGCAGGGAAGGTTACTGCAATTGAAGCAGATGGAGACCTCGTGCCTCAGCCTACGGGCGGTGGCAGCCTGAGCGGCACCGGCTCAACGCAAAAAGACTAAACCACGAAAGCACCTCGCGACGTCGTGGGGACATGGGGAACCGATATGCCGAAATCAGTTGGGATAGATCTGGGAACGACTAACTCAGTTGTTGCCGCCATTGACGAAACGGGTGTTCCGGTTGTCATTACCCTGGCCGAAGGAAGCCGTTTGTGTCCTTCTGTCGTCGGTTTTTCCAAGACAGGTGAACGTCTGATCGGGCAGCTTGCCAAGCGGCAGGCTGTCACGAATCCGGATCGGACCATTTCTTCCATCAAGCGCCAGATGGGAACCCGCTACCGGGTTGCAATCGACGGCACGGAGTATTCTCCCGAAGAAATTTCCGGGATGATCCTGGCAAAGCTGCGGTCCGATGCCGAAGCATTCCTGGGAGACGTCGTTACTGAAGCGGTCATCACCGTACCGGCCTATTTCTCGAATGCCCAGCGTGAAGCCACTAAATCCGCCGGACAGATCGCCGGAATCAATGTCGTTCGAATTGTCAACGAGCCGACTGCCGCCGCGCTGGCCTATGGGCAGGATAAAAGCGGTGAGCAGACAGTTCTTGTCTGGGACCTCGGCGGCGGCACCTTCGACGTTTCCATTCTGGAATTGGACAACGGCGTCTTCGAAGTCCGAGCGACTTCCGGCGACACGCATCTGGGCGGCGATGACTGGGATATCCGAATTATCGACTGGATGAGCGGTGAATTCAAAAAAGAGACCGGCATCGATCTGACCAAAGACCGCATGGCGATGCAGCGCCTGAAAGAAGCCGCCGAGAAAGCGAAGATCGAGCTTTCCACGCTTCTGACCGCAAGCATCAACCTGCCGTTTATCTCATCCACCCCCGAAGGCCCTGCCCACCTGGAGCTCACTCTGACACGGGCTCAGCTTGAAGACATTACACAAGATTTACTGGAGCGGATGATCGGGCCGACCGAGCAGGCGATGAAAGATGCCCGGCTTGAGCCGTCGGAGATCCAGAAAGTTTTGCTGGTCGGCGGCATGACCCGGATGCCGATTGTTCAGGAGCGTGTCCGGTCCATGTTCGGCCAGGAGCCGCACAAAGGGGTCAACCCGGATGAGATCGTCGCGATGGGCGCGGCAGTCCAGGCCGGTATTCTCGGCGGGCAGATCACGGACATCGTTCTTTTAGATGTCACGCCGCTCTCTATGGGCATCGAAACTCAGGGCGGCGTCTTCACCAAGCTGATCGAGCGAAACGCGACTATCCCGACTTCGGCGTCTCAGCTTTTCACGACTGCTGTAGACAATCAATCTGCCGTCGATATTCATGTGCTGCAGGGCGAACGTGATTTTGCGGTCGACAACAAGACTCTCGGCAAGTTCCAGTTGACCGGCCTTCAGTCGGCTCCGCGCGGCGTCACCAAGATTGAGGTCATTTTCGATATTGACCAGAACGGTATTGTCCATGTTTCGGCCAAAGACATCGCCACCGGCAACATGCAGAAAGTGACCATCACAGCGTCCAGCGGCCTCGGTCAGAATGAAGTCGAGCGCATGGTCGTGGAAGCCGAGCAGTACCGCAAGGCCGACGAAAAGCGGCGCGAAGAGCAGGAAATCAAGAACAAAGCCGACCAGCAGATTTACACAGCCATGCGGATCGCTGCCGATGCGCGTGGGATTGTCAGCCAGGACCTAATCGAAGCCGTCAACCAAGCTGCGGGTCACCTGACAGAATCCGTCAACGGCTATGATACGTCTGGTGCCCGGCGCGGCATGGATGAACTCAGCACCTCGCTGATGGCCCTGAGCAGTGCGTTCTACGATGCCAAATCACACACGAATGGCACTACAAACGGCAGTTCTGCAGCGGCGACGACAGAGCATATCACGGCTCTTGATCCCGGCGAGGAAACATCGGCTTCGGGTTTCATCGACCCGGATGCCGAGATTCGGATTGACATGGACGAGCATCCGAAGGAGACGGCAAAAGCCGGTCACAACGAATTCCGGGATGTGTAAGAGACGATGACATTTATGTCATAGTGTTCTGAATGATCTCAGGGGAAAAATGCCATGGCTGTCAAACTCTCGAACATACCTAAGCCAAACCAGGTGCTTGAACGTTTCCTGCCGGTTCTGATTACTTCCGGCCCAGTCTTTCTGTGGATGGGCCTACAGGATGGCGTTAATACAGCGCTTCAAAGCTCGGGGAAACGGCCTGACTGGCTAAGTTTCGGGATTGCAATTGCTGGTTTCTTCATGCTGATGCTAGGGCTAGTGGCTCTTTTACTCAAACAGCAACGCCTCGAACAAAGGCTGACTGAACTTGAGAGGCTGAAAAACTAAGGCGGCTGGGGTTTTTCTCACAACTTGATCGGCTGATGAGGCCGGACTTCCTTGCGGAAACTTTACTGCCGATGGTAGTGTTGTTTCTGTCGAAGGCATCCGGCCTCTTTTCTTTTATCTGTTTTTTCGGAGCAGCAAGCAAGTAATTTTATGGCTACCAAACGTGATTATTATGAGGCCCTCGGTGTGCCGAGAACGGCGACCGTCACTGAAATTCGCTCGGCGTATCGTAAGTTAGCGGCCAAGTATCACCCGGATGTCAATCCGGGCGACCACACGGCGGAAGACAAGTTCAAAGAGATCAACGAAGCAAACGAGATTCTCTCATCCCCGGAAAAGCGGCAGGTCTACGACCAGTATGGGCATGACGGACCGCCGCAGGGCTTTGGGGGCGAAGGCGGCTTCGGTGACATCTTTGACATGTTCTTCGGCGCTGGCGGCGGCGGGCGAGGCGGGCCGGAACGGGCTCGTCAGCAGGCGACTCAGGGAAACGATCTGCGGTATGACCTGGAAATCTCGCTGGAAGAAGCGGCGTTTGGTGTCCCCAAAACTCTGCGCTTATCTCGGCTCGAAGGCTGCGATGTCTGCCACGGTTCAGGTTCCAAGGCAGGTTCTGCCCCGCAGGTCTGCCCGACCTGCTCGGGCACCGGTCAGGTCCGTCATGTCCAGAACACGATTCTTGGCTCGTTTGCGACTGTCGCGCCCTGCGCCCGCTGCCGGGGGGAAGGCCGGATTGTCGCCGACCCCTGCCAGGCCTGCCGGGGACAGGGCCGGCTGCGTCAGACTGTCGAGCGCGTGGTTGATATTCCGGCAGGAGTCGATTCCGGGACTCGGCTAGTCGACCCGAATCAAGGCGATGTCGGAGTTCGCGGCGGGGTACGCGGCGATCTTTACGTCATTATTTTTGTCCAGTCGCATGCCCAGTTCACCCGGCGCGGTATGGATGTCGTCCATGAAGCCGCAGTCACCTTTGCCCAGGCGTCGCTCGGCGACACTTTTGAAGTGCCGGTGCTGGGCGGTGTCGAGAAGATCACTATCCCCGAAGGGACGCAGCCCGGAACGACCTTTCGGCTGCGCGGCAAAGGCTTCCCCGATGTCAATGCCCGGAGCGGTGAACGCGGCGACCAGATTGTCAGCGTCAAGCTCAAGGTCCCCTCTCGCCTCAGCGACGACCAGCGGCGATTGATCAAAGAGCTGGCTGTGGCGTCCGGCGAGACGCTGCACTCCGACGAGCGCGGTTTCTTTGGCAAGCTCAAAGATACGATGTCACAGAAATAGGTTTTTATGCGCTGGGCGGAAATCAGTATTGACGCAGAACCAAACGCAGTCGATGCTGTTGGGGCGGCTTTGTATGCCGTCGGATGCGGTGGGTTTGAAGTGCGCGAGAACGCCAAACCCCCTGCTGTTGCCGGTTATCTGCCAGTAGACGACCGCTTAGAAGAACGCCTGTGTAAGCTTCAAGATGCACTGGCAAAGCTGCCGGAGTTCGGTGTCATCGGAGCCGGAACCGAGCTGACCCTCCATTATGTCGAAGAAGCCGACTGGGCGACTGCCTGGAAAGCGTACTACAAGCCCATGCGGATCGGCAGCCGGTTAGTGGTGACGCCGCCCTGGGAGACACCCGATCTTCAGCCCAACGACTTAACTATTGTTGTCGATCCCGGCATGGCCTTCGGAACCGGCAGTCACCCCACCACCCAGCTTTGTTTAGTCGCCCTGGAAGAATATGTCAAGCCTGGCTTGTCCATCGCCGACATCGGCACCGGCTCCGGTATTTTGGCAATCGCTGCCGCAAAACTCGGCGCATCGCCAGTTATCGCCAATGATAACGATCCCCTGGCCGTCAAGATCGCCCGTGAGAACGCAGCGGTCAATGGTGTTTCCATCGAGATCAATGACACAATCCCAGACGGCCCCTATGATTTAGTCGTCGCCAATATTCTGGCCGATGTTATAATCGGCATGGCAGACAAAATCGCGCACTGGACCAAGCCTGGCGGAACATTTATCGCCTCCGGCATTATCGACACCCGCGAGTCAGATGTCCGGCAGGCAGTCGAAACCTTCGGCTTTACTTCCCTTGATACTCGCCATCAGGGCGAGTGGGTTGCATTGATCTTCCAGCGTCAGGAACAATTATGACGCGATTTTTTGTACGGCCGGAGCAGATTGTCGGCGAGTTTGTGTACTTGGACGGTGACGATGCCCACCATCTGCGGGTGGTGCTCCATGCACAGCCCGGCACGAAGATTGCCGTGCTGGATGGCACCGGGCAGGAATGGCCGGCGGCTCTGACGGAACTGGGTAAGACGAAGGCATCCGCACAGCTTCGGGAGCCGTTCAGCCCTCAGACGGAGCCGAATGTGTCGGTGACTGTGGCGCAGGCTCTGCCGAAGGTCGGCGAGAAGATGGAGCAGGTGCTTCAGCGCGGCACGGAAATCGGGGCGGTCGGCTTCTCGGTGTTCAGCAGTGAGCGCAGCCTGACTCAGCTTATGGGAGAGCGTCAGGAAAAGCGGGTGGTGCGCTGGTCGGCGATTGTCAAGACGGCGGCTGAACAGGCGCATCGAGCAATCCTGCCGACGCTGAGCATTCAAGGCGATTTCCGAGATGTTCTGGCGACGGTCGATCGATACGACTGCGCTTTGCTGGCCTACGAAGGCGAGACAGGACTTACTCTCAAGCAGGCACTGGATGCTCGGGAGTCCAAGCCAACACGAGTGCTGATTTTGATTGGGCCGGAAGGTGGGTTCAGCGATACGGAGATCAAAGCCGCCCGCAAAGCCGGTGTCCAGACAGTGTCGCTCGGGCCTCGCATCCTCCGCACCGAAACGGCAGCGCTCGTCATGGTCGCCCAGATTTTGTTTGCTTCGGAGTAAGAGCGGTGTTTGTCGACATTCACAACCATATCCTGCCCGGTGTCGATGATGGCGCTTCCAATATCGCCGAAGCGCTGCAAATGGCACGTCTCGCAGTCGCCTCCGGGACTGATACACTTGTCGCCACTCCGCATCGCGGCTGGTTCCTACACCATCCCGCCCGGCCGGAGGTCATTCGGGAGCATGTCGCGAGTCTGCAAGAGTCACTGAACCGCGCTCAGATCCCCCTGACTGTCCTGCCCGGTGTCGAGATTAAGATGGGTCCGCGTGTTGCTGCGGACCTCGTAAACGGCGAACTCAGCACACTGGGCGAGGCCGGGCAATGGGTTTTGATCGAGCCTCCCTTCGATACTATTCCCGCCAGCGGTCTGGACTCCCTGAAACGCGTCCTCGATGCAGGATTCCGAATTGTCCTGGCTCATCCTGAACGCTGCGCTGCCATTCAGGCAAGCCTCACATTCCTGGAATCCTGCGCCGAGATTGGCCTGGCTTTTCAGCTCACCAGTGGCAGCCTGCTCGGCACCTTCGGCCCCAAGGCACAATCGACCGCTGAGTCCATCCTCACCCATGCCGCCGATTGGCCCCTCGTTATTGCCTCCGACACGCACGATCTCTACGACCGTCCCCCCAACCTACTCGCCGAAGCCCGCGACGCCGCCGCTTTCATTGTCGGCGCTCACGAGGCCCAAAACATGGTCGATGCCCGGCCCCGCGCTATGATTACTCCGTAGTAATTCGTATCGCGATCCAAGAACCATGCGTTAAAACGCACGGCTACACGGCGCAGACGCCGGGAAGTGCCGCTTCGCGAGACTCGAAATCGGAATTGTCTTCGTATTTATTCTTATCCCCGCGCCCTCCTGGTCTGCCAGTGCAGAAGCCGGAGAGCATAGGGATCGGCCTCAAAATGTTTGCCAAGTGATCTAAGAAACTGCCGCAGTGGTGGTGTCCTGACGATTGCTGATGAATCCATTTGGGTAAGTCCTGTTCATGGTCACTCAAATCCTGCACTGCCATTTCTGCCAAAGCCGGAATGTCATTTGTCAGGACAAAGACAACCCTGTGCCCTCAGTCTTATTCTCAGTTTAAGGAAACTCTTATAAATTATCGCAGATTAGGCCACTCCGGCCTGAAAGTCTCCGAGGTCTGTCTTGGAGCCTGGATCAACTTCGGCGGGCGCATCGCCGACGAGCAGACCTTTGCCGTTCTCGATGCCGCCGTGGAGGAAGGCATCAATTTCTTTGACACCGCCGATGTCTACGCAGGCGGCAAGGCCGAAGAAGTCATGGGCCGCTGGATGCAGGGTAAAGACCGGCGTCAGATCGTCCTCGCCACCAAGTGCCGCTGGCGCATGTGGGACGGGCCGAGCGGAGAGGGCGCAAGCCGCAAGCATATCATGGATGCCTGTGATGACAGCCTGCGTCGTCTTCAGATGGATTACATCGACCTTTATCAAATACACGGCATGGATCGAGACACGCCAGCCGAAGAGACAGTGCGGGCGCTGGACGACTTAGTGAAGGCGGGTAAAATCCGCTACTTCGGGTGGTCGAATTACGATGACGAAATGATCGCCGACTGCGCTCGTATCTCAGAAAAACTGGGGCTGAACAAGGCGATCTCCCTGCAAAATTACTACAATATGCTGGGACGTGACATCGAGGAGCGGATCATCCCGCGCTGTCAGGCGGAAGGCATCGGGCAGATCCCCTACTCGCCGCTGGCTCAGGGTCTGCTGTCGGACAAGTACTTGACCGGGGAAGTTGCTGAAGGCAGCCGGGCCGCAGGCAACGAGGACTTCCAGAAACGGCTGAAAGAGGCCCTGCCGAAGATGCAGGCTCTGGCGGCATTCGCGGGCGAGCGGAACGCGACTTTGTCTCAGCTTGCGCTGGCCTGGCTGCTGCATCAGCCGACCATGGCATCGCCGATCATCGGGGCGACCACCGCCGAACAGGTGCGAGAGAACGTGAAATCAATCGAGATCAAGCTGTCTCAGGATGACCTGACGCAGATTGATTCTATCCTCAAGGCAGAGTACCCATCGAGCTAACGCAAATCGGGAAGCCTGCCCGCTGATGGCTCGCCTGATGGCCATAGCCGATGCCTTCAGCACCATGACGACAGACCGCCCGTACCGCCGTGGCATGGCAGTACGGGAGGCCTTGTCGCTGATTGAAACCGGCGCAGGAACCCAGTGGGACCCGGAGTGCGTCAAAGCATTCCTGAAAGCACACACTCAGCAGCAAGTCAAAAGTTCTTGACTGTGCGGGTGACTGAAGTCACTCATCTGTGGTCTCACTTTTTCTCCAGTACCGACACAGCGACGAGAGGCGTGGGTGTCCCGTTTTTGGTCACGGGCAGTGCAGCAGGCACCACAGCCTTCGCCTCTCCCCCGAGAGCATCGGCGATGGCCTGCAGCGCATCCGGGTTCGCCGCTAGGGCACGGGCGATGGCATCCGCCTGCTCCGTGGTCGTGATACCCTGGCCGGTCAGCTTCTCGATGGCCGGTGTGACCAGCTTGCCTAAATTGCCGAGCAGCGCATCGACTTGGCTGGACCCATTCGATGAATGACCATTATCATTCCCGTTAGAAGACGCCCCTCCGAGAAAGCCTTCGGCCATAGCACGGATACCGAAGCCTTTTGCCATGTTGTCCATCATCTTCTGGGCTGTTTCTGGTGTCCCATAAAGCGTCATGTTGCCTTTCGACAGGAACGACGCCAGGGCACGGGCAAACTCCTGCTGGACCTCTTTATCTGCCTGAATACGCAGTTTCTCGATCTCCAATCGGATACCGGCGTCCGCGAACTCCTGCCGGTTGGCAAGCTGGTTGCGCTCGACATCGACACGGGCCTGCTCGACATTCACGTTCTCGCGGGCGATCTCTACCGGAACAAGCTGCTGGGCTTTTTCACCCCGTGCGGCCAGCTCCCGAGACTGCGCTTCCGCCTGTGCTAGCTGCAAGCGTGCCTCCGCCTGCTTGGTGGCGGCTTCCTGTTCGCCCTGGGCATTCGTGACTTTCGTGAACGCCTGCACCTGCGCTTCGGTTTGCAGGCGGATTTTGTCCCGCTCGATTTCCTGACGGGCCCCAATGAGTCTCTTGTTTGCATCGCGCTCCGCTTCAGCGATCTGAGTGACCGTGATCACGTCCTGCTTAGCTTTCTCCTGAGCAGCCTGGGCTACAAACGCTTTTTCTTCGGCTCTGGCACGCTCGGCTTCCTGGTTGGCGACTGCGATCTGCTTGATCCGCTCGGCCAGCGCAACTGCCTGATCACGCCCGACTGCGGCTGTCTGGAGTTCCTGTTCGCGGGCGATATTCGCGTTTTGAACGGCTTTTTCCTGGCCGACACGAGCGACTTCAACGGCCTGCTGACGGCCAATCTCGGCGGTCTCGACCGCCTGCTGCTTTTCGATCTGGGACGTTTCCACGGCCCGCTGCTGGGCAATAACCGCCTGCTGGGACTCTTGATCCTTGCTGGCCCGGATCTTGGCGATCTCCGTGCCCTGGTTTGCTTCCGCCTCGGCCTGGTTGCGCTCCAAATTAAGAATATACTGGCGCGTGGTGACGTCCTGGTTTTTGCGTGCCTGCTCCGCCGCTCGTTCCAAATTGTTACGCTCGACCATCGCTGCCGCCGTGATCTCGGTGATCTTGCGTTTGCCCTGAGCATCGAACACGTTGTTGTCGGAAAGTTCCGAGGGGTCTGTCTGATCCAGCTCGGAAATCGTGACACTTTCCAGCAAAAGCCCGTTGGCTTCCAAATCTGATTTTACATGCTCTTTGACACGCTCGGCAAACTCATCGCGCTTCGTATGGATCTCGAACAGATCCATCTGAGACGCAATCGCTCTCAAAGCGGAAACCAGCTTCTCGCTGACCAGGCTCTCGACGTTTTCCGCGTTGACCGAATTATCACCGAGAGACCGGGCGGCATTCAGAATATGCTCACGGTCGGCTTGCACCCGGATATAGAACTGTGCGAGAATGTCCGAGCGCAGGTTATCATGCGTGATCAGAGCGTTTGGCCCATGCGGGTTGACACCCAGCTTCATGGTTCTCAAATTCACCTCGGTAATCCGGTGAAAGATCGGAATGACCAGCGCCCCGCCGTCCAGTACGACACGTGAGCCGCCTTGCCCGGTCATGACGAACGCCTGGTCTGCCGAAGTCTTTTTGTACAGCGCCGTCCAGACCGTAATCACCAGACCCAGCAAAAACAAGATCAGGCCGACGACGCCTAGAACCGCTTTGCTTACAAACCCCAGCATTGGGATAAAGAGCGGGCCGATCATCAGCCCCGCTCCAACAATCAGCATTGCAAAACCCATTGTTTTCTCCTTTAAACAGCTTCTTCCACGATTACTTGATCACGGGCAAGGTCATAATCCGTCACCAGAATGGTTCGTCCTCGTGCGATAGTCCCCTGTCCCGGTGCAGTGCGGGCAGACACGTCATGCATCGTGCCATGCGTGTCAAAAACATGGACACGTCCCCGTTTGATGTCGACCGGGAACGCGACTGTTCCTGTCAGGCCGCACAGATCGACAGAACTGACCGCAAACGTTTCATCGCCGGGCAGAAAGCGGGAAGCGGCCTCGACCGTCACTTTTTCAGTAACAAAAGCGCCTGCCAGAGCCGTCGCCAGTGCAGGCAGGACAAACGCAGCAGGCAGATGCAGAAGGCTCTGCCAGAACTGCGTCCCCCAGCAGCCGAAGACACCCCAGCCCAGAAACGTGCTGCCCCAAACCAGCGGTGCAGGCACCCGCCCCAGCCCAAAGAATGCCGACAGAAACGGCGTTCGTGCTGCCGAGGCGGCCTGATGTGTCTGCTGCCCGGAACCGTGATGACTATGCCCGAGACCATGATGGCCGTGGCTGGTTCCTCCATGATGCATCTTTCCGCCCAATGCAGAAATCAGCAGCAGAAAAAGAGCCACCCCGCCCGGAAGCAGATAAATCAGGTAGTACCACTGGAGATATTCGTTGAGACCAGTCATCTCCGCGACCTCTATTTCTTTGTGACACAGAAGTTCGTGAAAGGTTGCATGAATAATGAACGAGAGCGAGAAGTAAGCTTCACGAAGCAGGAAGACAGCATAACGCCTGCTTCTATTATTACATATTTAACGGCGCGTCTACATTGGCAGACGCGCCGTTTGTTGCGAGGTCAGGAAATAATTGAAGTGAAGGCGTAGGAACCGGAGCCGACTTCAAAAAGAGAGTGGTCTTTTTCCTGACTTAGAAACCGGACGCCGGGAGACCGGTCGACGGACAGCCCGTTTTCACTGACACGTTTACTGTCAGAAGCTGGCAGGCGAACGGTGGCCGTGGCGTTCGCCGGAATGGTCACGTTCAGATGGAAGTGAGTGCCGTCACGCTGCCAGCCACAGGTGATCGGCCCGTGCGGGGAATCATGCCGGGCTTTAGCCCAGGTCAGATTCCCGACCGGCTGGGGCTGAATGATGACATGCTGAAAGCCCGGTGAGTTTGGGTCCAGACCGATTCCTGCGACCCACTGAATAAACCAGTTGCTGACATCGCCGAACATGATATGGTTGAGCGACTGCTCTCCCTTTCAGTCCTCCCAAAGCGTTGTTGCCCCCTGCTCGATCCACCAGGCCCAGCTCGGCTGCCCTTTGCGGGTAACGATCTGGTACGCAAGGTCCGAGCGTCCTTCCTGGGCCAGAAGCCGGATGACATACTTGGCTCCCAGAATGCCCGTGTCGATGTGTCCCTGACGCTCCAAGTCGGAGACAAGCACGTCGAAGGCAGCAGCCCGATGTTCGTCGGGCACGAGGCCGTAGAACAGCGGCATCGCCTGAGAAGTCTGGCTGGCGTTCGCATACATGCTCGTAGCAGGAGTCAGCCATTTGGCGTTGAAAGCATCTTTCGTCTTGGCCGCAAGCGCCGCGTACTTGACGGCAGCATCCGTGCGGCCGAGAATTTGCGCGGCCTGGGCCAGAATCTGGGCGTCACGATAGAGATAGACGGTCGAGGTCAGCGTGCTGGGCGTCTCCATTTTCCAGGGCAGCCAGTCGCCGAGGCTGTCGAACGGCACCACGCCATCCTCGGTGCGGCTTGCCAGATAGTCCACATAACGGCTGATCGGGTCGAAGTGGCGCTCCAAAATGCGCGTGTCGCCGACATAGCGATAGAGGTCCCAGGCGATGATCGCATAAGCGCTGTCCCAGGCAGGATTGCATCCGCCTGTGCCCCACCCGCCCGAGGGCACGATCAGGCTGACCTGCCCGTCGGGACGCTGGGTATCGTCAAAATCATCCAGCCATTTGGTGTAAAACGAAGCAGACCGAAAGTTCATCAGGCCCGCCTCCGCTGCTAACTGGGCGTCCGCCGTCCAGCCGTTCTTCTCCCGCTGCGGGCAGTCCGTCGGAATGCTCTGCGCGTTGCTTAAATAAGACCAGCGTGTAGCATTCTGAATCTTATTCAGCATCTCATCCGAACAGGTAAACTCGCCCGCATTTTCCAGGTCAGTGTGCGCGAAACGCCCCAACAGATTGTCTTTCGTGGGCCGATGCGGAAATCCGGTGATCTCGGCGTAACGGAAGCCGCTGTAAGAAAATCGCTGCTCCCAGACCTCTTCGCCGCCGCCTTTACAGAGGTAAGTATCGGACTGAAAAGGCTGAGGCGGTATGGTCTTGTTCATGAAATAATCGATGTTGGAAGTATCCAGAGTGCCATCGGGATGTAGTTTTTCGCCGTAGCGCAGCGTGATCTGCGTTCCCGCCGGGGCCTTTAGTCGCAGACGGACATGCCCGGTGAAGTTCTGGCCGAAGTCTGCGATATAGAGGCCTGGTTTCGGCTCAGTGATTGCGACGGGGGCGAGGTCGCGCGTGACGGCAACCGGCGGACAGCGCAAGGCAGCCAGTTTCCCGCTGGGAGCAGTCATAAGAGCGGCAGGCTTCCAGGAAGCATCGGGATAGCCTGCTCTGTCCCAGCCGGGGATTTCCAGACGGGCATCGTAGATTTCCCCGGTGTACATGCCGTCCCGCAGGATCGGGCCACTTGCGGTCTTCCATGACGGGCCGCTTGTAATCGCCTCGGACGTACCATCGGCGTAGTCAACGTCCAGCACAAGCCGCAGACGCTGGGTGCCGTGCCAGGATGCCCCTTCAAAGCCCCAGGTCGCTAGGTCCTCAACAGCGTACCAGCCCCGGCCAAGAATCGCGCCGAGGGCGTTCCGGCCAGGGGCCAGCAGGGCAGTGACATCGTAGGTGACATAGAGCGCCCGCTTATCGTAAGCGGTGTAGGCGGGGTCCCGTTCCCGTTCGCCGCCGATCCGATGCCCGTTCAGGAAGAGATCGGCATAGCCAAGGCCGCAGGCGGAAAGCCGGGCGCGACGGATAGGGCCACGCGCCGCGAACTCACGGCGCAGGTAGGGTGCGGGTGCGACATCCGGGGGAAGGGTGTCGGCAAGCTTTCCCCAGGGGGCTCCGCCATACTGCGCGACAACACGGGCTGCCTGCCAGCTCTCATCGTCGAACCCGACCGTGTCCCAGCCGGGCTGGGCAATCATAGAAGACTTCCATGTTCCGTCCGAGACGAATCCCAGCGTACCACCTTGATCCTGTGTCACATTAAGGCGGCAGATCAGCCCGGCCGCATCTTTCAGGTTTGCGGCAGCGATTGCCAGGATATTCGGCCCACGGCTGATCTGGGCGGTGACATCGGCGGTCTTGACCTGCCGCCAGTCATCCACCTGTCCGCCTGCCGCGACCTTGTGGCCGTTAATACGCACATCGTAAGTGTCGTCTGCGGTAGATAGAAGATGCGCGGAACGTATCTGGCCGTCCCCGGAAACAAGAAACATGTGCCGGAACCAGCGTGTGCCTTCCGGTGCCGAGACGCCGGGGTCGCCTCCCGGCTCCGGATACCAGATCCAGGAGCTTCCATCCAGCGTCTCTTGAGTGTGCAGGGCAGAGGCAGAAGCCGTGCTGCCGATCCAGGCGGCACCTTTCCAGTCGGCTTCCGTCAGGAGTCCCATCTCCCAGTGAGCAATCGGGCTCCAGGCGGAGGCTGTACCGGACGTATCCCAGACCCGAACCTGCCAGAAAACTTCCTGCCTTGCGCCAAGCGGCTTACCATGGTACACGATCTGCGACGCCTTTACAGAGGTCACTCGTCCGCTGTCCCAGACATCCGCAGTTCCCGCCGCCAGCCGCGCAGCGCTCGACGCGGCATGGATCTGGTATGCGCTCTGCCGCCAGCCGCGTCGGTCTGACTGGATAATCCAGCTCAGCCGAGGCGAAAGCTCGTCAAGTCCCAGAGGATCGACAAGATCCTCACAGCGCAGGTCATGGATCGTTCCACTGCTGATGCCGGCGGGTTTCGCTTTTTCGCCCTGTGCCTGCTGAGGCATAGAAGAAGCCGCGAACGTTGCCGTAGTAACGGCTAATAGCTCCCGGCGTGATAATTTTCTGTTCAAAGACTCGCGCTCACTTCCCAAAAACGTTTTTCCCGGCGAAGACGAGTGACTTCAGTCACCTGTACACGGAACAGGGAGAAATGCGATATGCTGCCAATCGTGTAAGGCACGATTTATTACACATAATCAGTGATCCTGAGATCATCATTGACCCTGATTGTTGCCAGCAATAAAGCCATTAGGTATAATCTGCCCAGAAATAAACGCTGTTGATTCAGCCGTCCCGACTAAAGTAATACCCCTATTGACACAGTCGAAATCCAGCACCCGGTTCCATCTTGATTCTCAAACCCAGCCTGCCTCAGAGACGCATCCTGGACCGCAGGGCACACAAACCAGCATCCATCTTACAAAGACCGAGACCCGCGTTCTGCATCTTATCGCCGAGGGTATGGATGCAGGGGAGATCGCAGATTTGATGTCCCTTTCTAAACGGACTGCCGAGTTTCACATCAGCAATCTTGCCCAGAAATTCGGTACGCCCAACCGGGTGCGCTGGCTGGTCAGTTATGGGGAGTGGCGGCCCACAGGCGGTGCCGAAAGTCAGGCCGTTCATAAGCGGCTGGCGGAAAGTAAGCAGTGTGTCTGCTGCGCTGCGCCCTGTCTTCTCGCGCCTGTCGTGGGCGTCTTATTCACGGTTCCGATGTGCGAGGAGTGCTTGACGCAGCTGCACAATATCCGGGCTGAAGCCGAGGAACGGATCCGTCAGGAGACCGCCTAAAAGACTGCCGGACGGCCTGCGAATAAATGGCACTGCGCGTCCGACAGGCTCAGTTATACTCTGGCGGATGGCGGCGCTCTATGACCGGCGTCACAGGCTGGCTGTGAGTTTGGTCACAAATGCAGCGGTGGAGACCAGGACATTATTTCACGCCGACGAGCTCAACATCGAAGACCAGAGTCGAGTTTGGCGGAATTGCCGGGGTTGGCGGGGTCGCCCCGTATGCCAGCGTACTCGGAATGACAAGGCGGCGCTTGCCTCCGACTTTCATCGTCGCCACGCCTTCGTCCCACCCAGGAATAACCTTGCCTTGCCCGAGAGGGAAATCAAACGGGGCAGTGCCACGATCATAGGACGAGTCAAACTTCGTGCCGTCCAGCAGAGTTCCCGTATACCGCATGGAGGCAGTTTGCCCATTTTTAGGCGTGGCTCCCGTCCCGACAGTCATGTCATAGTATTTGAGGCCGCCCGGCATGAACTTGAGCCGCACGGTTTTCCCGTCGATAGTCGTAGTCATCGGTATCTGAGAACCGTCCCCCCCCCCGGAGGAGCTGACCGCTGAGGGCGTCTGGCTACCCGCAGAAGGAGCGGTTGTGGAAGCATCGTTTTTAGGGCCGCAGCCGGAAACAGCAAGAAGCGGCAGGAAAGCTAAGACCGCGCTCATCGGCAGTTTTGCGTAGATTTTCTTCATCAATGGTTCAAAGACTTTCGTTTATCAGAATGCAGTGCGCCCTCTATTTTATCACACTTTTTGCCCAATAGTCGGAAGTCCCGTGATATTATCGCTTGGCTCTCAGAGCGGCGCGATTAGATAGACATTCTGCCGGCAAGCCGCTAAGATGTCGCAGACAGCGATTGTCTTCCCTGTCAGCACTTCCTGCACGATAGTCCCCGCCGGCAGAGGCAAGTCAACCGCCTCGAAAGCCCACAAGACACGCGGGCTTCCAGCAGCATCGGCATACAGGACGCCCGCCTCGCCGGGGAGGATGGTGCGGATATCCATCGCGCCCATAACCACGTTATAGGCCTTCAGGAGCGCGATGTGCCGGTCGCCCGGGGCATCGAAATCGTTCCGCCGGCCCTCGGCGTGGAACGAAAGCTCGTCACGCGCAATGTCCCAGAAGATCTGCCACACCAGACGGTAGGCAAGGCCCGCGAAATAAACCGCATCCGGGTCGCCCCTGGCGGCAAGGATCGCCGGAACATCGAACAGACCTAAACTGTCCGACCACAAGGCAAGGTTGTCCAGACGCGCCGTAATGCTTGGCCCGGTCCGATGAATGCCGAAGACGCCGATGTCCTCAGCACAATAAGCATAGCCCGCCTCCTGCATCTCGACCATCAGATCGAGATGGGCCCGGTACTGCGAAAGAATTTGTGTCGGCGGCTGGGCGGCAGGCCGGGCCATCCCGAGAAGATGCGTCTGGTCGATGGTCCCGCCGGAGCCGGAAGCCGGCATGGGGTTTGCCACCCAGTGAAACTTGTCCGACGACATGTTGAACGAGCTGTCTAAGAAGATCTGATCGAGACCGATCGTCTTCTGGGCGTAACTCCATTGCTGCATCCAGTACGCCCGGATATCCGGGTCCCGCAAATTGAGCTGGGCAAAGACCGGCGTGTAATGATCGGCTTCAATCGCGCCGGAAGCGTTGCGGACCCACGGGTCTTTCGCACGGCTCAGCACTTCCACCACAGAGTTCTCAATCGGCAGGAAATCGATCCGCTGCGGGTCATGGTCACGCATGGCGAAGATATAAGTCAGCGAGGAAAGCGCCGTGTTGCCCCACATCTCGACCCGTATCCCCGACGCATGGGCAGCCTGGCAGAACGCAGTCAGCTTGTCCTCGCCGACACTCTCGGCGACTTTGTAATCGACAGTGCAGCACATATTCGAGACACCGTAGACATTCATGTTGTTCTCGAACTCATTAGGCAGAAATACGGCTTTCACCCCGGCGTCGTGCAGACGCGGCAGCCCGAGAGTCCGGTAACGGTCGATGTCCGGCACGCCCCATTCCTCGATGACCCCATAAGAAGACGCCCGCTCACGGCGCATCCCAATCTGTTCATGCAGGGTTCCGTAGACGAGGTCGCGCACCGATTCGTACAGGTTCAGATACCCCACCCTGTCCCGTGTGCCCGGCAGCCACAGCACTTCGAGAGGAGCCGTAGAAAAATCCGAAGACAGGTCGCCGCAGTGCTCGTGCCAGTGCCGAATCTCCCCGGCTCCTGCCGGTTTCTCGAACAGGGAACGGATATGGCTGACCTCAGTGGCCCAGGTGATCAGTGTCCCTGCCGTATGGGTGGTCATCGTGAAGCCTTCCAGAGTCGTCTGCCAGGGCAGGAACTGAAAGATATTGGGGTTGGAAGCCGTCGGCAGATACCACTCGGTCGAGTAGGACTGGCTGCTTTCTGTGATCGGGTAGATCGACGGCGCAAAGCTGTTGCGGAGCCAGAACGTGTTTTCCACCGCAGCGCCTCCGACCTCCCAGGTGGCTTTGTCCAGGATCTTATAAATCGGGTACTCCGGGCTGTGATAACGGTATTGATAGACAAATCCTGCTGCCTCCTGACCGCCGATCTCCCGGACTACAGGCTTGATGACAAGCTGCAAAGTGGTTCCGGGAGCCGGCTGCGTCTTTGGGACAAAGTCCTCCGTGTTGAGGCGCTGCCTGGTCTCATGAAGCATCCATTCACTCAATCGTCCTGCCTGCGCCTGGGCTTCAAGAGTGATCGCGATTCCGTCCGGCCCGGCCTCCTGATGCACCACCCGGAAGTCAGTGAGGGCGACGCCATCGGGTGTCCAGATTTCGACGAAGGCCGGCTGATGGCCGCTTCGCAGGGGGACGCCGCCCGTATGAACGGCACCGATACCGGCGAAGGTCTCGCCCTGGCGGCAAAGCGTCAGGGTCAGGCCATTGTTAAGTGTGATTTCAGTCATCATGTTTTATTTTGTCCCGGAGTGTTTCTCGAAGCCGAACTCCAATTCGTTCGACCAGTGGTTGCCGACCCAGGGATTATGAAATGACTGGGAATTTACCTGGGACACGCTGCGGTCGTGAGCCAGCTCGTATCCTGTTCCGTTCGCATCATTGACGCGGAACGAGAACTTGACTGTCTGCCCGGCATCCAGGCGACGCTTCACCCAGGGCATTTCCGACCACGGGATCGCTGCTTCCGTAATGCGCGTCGTGCCCGCCTGTTTTATCACCAGCTTGCCTGCTTTAACCGGTCCGTCGAACGGCGAAGCGCCCTGGCGCGGATAGAAGGTTTTGACAGGCATTCCCACCGTGAGGAGCCGCCAAATCTCCGTCCCCCCGCCGAACTTCGGTGCGACTTGATTCAAGGCATATTCATAATCGGTGTCTTTAAAGCCGATATAGTGCGGCATTGTCCCCGCCGGAAACGGATACATCTTCTTGTCATAGGCATCGCTTTCCGGAATCACGTTAAAGGCGATTTGGATGTTGTCTGTGCTGCCGTTGCCGTTGCCTGCCGGAAGACTGGGCTCTCCCCGGTAAATATAATGCCGGACACCCTTCGGCCATTGAATGGCCCGAAAGCCTGTTTTCGCTGTTCCTTCAATCGGCCCGGCCCCATCGGCCCACTCGAAGTCGATGGCAGGGGCTGCCTGCTTCTCCGTAAAGTTCGCAAGATCGATTCCCGTCGAATACTGAGCGGTCAGGCCTCCCGGCTGGGCGTCGGCAGTGGTCAAAGCCGAAGCAGGAACGATTTCTTTCGGCTGGCTGGCACTCTGCCAGGAAAGCTTTGCCGTCCCACCCCCGGCATCATTGAAGTATTCCATCTTGATGTCGTAAGACTGACCGGCTTTCAGAGCGATAATGCCGCTGTCGTCTGTCGGGCCGTGATCCGTCCGATTGTCGACAATCGGCTTGCCGTCCACCCACAGCCGGACACCGTCGTCACTTGTCGTCGTGAACGTATAAGTTTCCGAGTATTTCGGCGTCACCCGCCCGGTCCAGCGGGCTGAATACTGGGATGCCGTCTGATTATTCGGCACATAGACGGTGTCTGGGAAGAAGGCCGCATCGTCATCGCGCGTCGCAAAGCGCAGCGTGCCCGGATCAGGGGTGCTGCCTGCCACTTTGGCAGCGAAATAGAAGTAGTGAGCATCGTAAGCTAAGTAAGCGACGGCGAAGCTTCCGGCTGCGATGGCACTGAAGCTTTTGCCGGGATACCAAGCCTGTTCCGTAAGTGATGGAGCCGTGCTGCCGGCAGCGACATTCTGCGGGATAACGCCTGCCCAATCCGATAAATCGCCATCGACCGTGATAGTTCGGTGGGCGACGACGTTGCAGTGCATCGGCTCGGTGTGAGTCACCGTGCCGTCTGAACCGGCTGCAAACACCGCCTTGAAGGGATACGTGTTGCTGAACGCCGGACGGCCTTCCATAACACGGAAAGCGACTTCTTTTGTCTCATTGGGGCCAAGCGTCAGCTCCTGGAAAGCCTTGTTCAGCGTGACGCCGCCGAGATGGGCCGTCAGCCGTCCCTGCACAGGCCGGTTCAGAATGTTCGTGAGGCTGAGCCGCAGTTCCGGGTGGTCCTGCAGCGGCGACGTCATATCGTGAGCGATGATCTCGACCGGCTCCAGTCCTTCGATGCGTGCTTTTTGCAGTGCCAAGGTCAGGGCGCTAAACGAGCCGGGCTGCCCGTTTCCGCGCAGGAAGTAGCCGTGCGCGTTCAGCGGAATGACGATCTTTCCGCCCACGGATGGCTGCGGGTTGCCATAGTAATCGTACAGGACATATCTCGAATTTGCCGCAAGAATCATGCGGGCATCGGAGATCGGAGTGTGATGCTCGATCTCCTGAAGCAGCGCTTCCTGCTGCACCGGAGGGGCGGTGGCGATCTCGCGCCGGAGTTCGGCCCGGCGGCTCTGCCCGGCAAGAGATTCGACTGTCCGAAAGCGCGTCTTGTCCCCGGCGAGGATGTCGCCGGAGACGACCACCGTACCGTCTTCGGGATTTGGGTGCGCGGCGCTGCCGGGCAGACCGCCGAACACAAAGACCCAGGGGAGCCCGTTCCGAAACAGGATGTGCTGGAAGGGACGATTGCCCAAAAAGTGAGCCATCGATGCCTCGGCAGCCGCGACTGAACTCGGCTGCGTCAGTGTGACCTGCTCAGCCGATCCGTCTGCCTTCTGCGTCGATGCACCGTTCGGGCTGAGGATCTGTACGGGCCTGACATCGCAGGTCATGTTGGCATCGACACCCATGATACGGTCATACCCTGCGGCTCGCCAGGAAGCGATCTGCGAGGCGATGCGCTCATCCGTGTTCGCGACCCAGCTTTCGGTATCCCAAAAGCGAACGCGGCCCAGTGGGCCTGTACGGTCGTGCCAGAGGGGATAGGTGGTATACGAATCCAGGCCCTGATAGTGCATTGAAACAAAGTCAAACACCGGCAGGAACGTGGTCTTGCCGTCGCCGAAGAGCTTGTCCATAGCATTGGTCGTAGAGTCGGTGCCGCCTACCAGCACCTGCGCGTGGTCTTCACGCCGTGCCTCCAGCACGCCCTTTGCCATGGCCGCATAAGCCTCCCGATAGCGCGGCAGGTCCGACTGCCAGCCGGAGATGCTGCCGCCCTCCCAGGGTTCGTTATACAGGTAAGTCGCGCTGATCGGTCCGCGCGGGTAGCCGTACCGGGCACAGATGATCTTGACAAACTTGCTGAAATCGGGATCGTAGGACGGCATCCACATTGTATCCGTACCGCCCTGGGTCATTTGATCCTTGTCGTTCAGTCCGTGTGCCCACATCCCGAGTGGCGTGTATTCGTTTTCGTTGCCCTGAAAAAGAACCATGCAGGTGATGTGGCGAGCCTTGAGGTCGTCCATGTTCTTCTTCATGTCCGCGATGTACTGCGGGAAGTCTGCGGCGGTCGTCGGCTTATAGACAATCGAAGTACGGATCGCATGGACGCCGATTTTGTCAAGGAAGGTGTGGTCTCGCTCGTCGAGTGTCAGCACCGGATACTCGCTACGGTCTGAGGACATCTTGAAGGTGCGAATGCAGAGACCGACCAAATGCCGCCCACCCTTCGGTCCAAGATCCATGATCAGCGCATAGCCGCCGAACCTTGCCGGGATTGGAATCGTGCAGGAAAGATCGCTTACGGAGCCGGCAGCGACGCTGACAGAGACCGGCACTTTGCCGACTACACCCAGATTGTGAATTTCGTACTTGAAAACATCATCACCTACCGTCGCCATCTCGTAACGGCGAACTTCAATGAAGCCGTGAGTAGCGATCGGTTCACTGCCCGCATTCTTCACCTGGAACTTTGCGGTCAGCGGTACGCCCGGTGTCAGGACATTTGCAGGGACACTTGTCGCAATCTCATCCGCCGTGATGTTATCGGCCTGGTCCCACCATCCGCCGAGGGCTGGAGTCTGCAGACCGAATGCCTCCGCGATGTGCAGCGGCGGCGGGCTATGGTCCGTGCTATCGAGCATGGCGGCGGCAGGCAGGACACTGAATAGAAGACAGACAGCAGCTCCAAATATCCAGAGGCAGGATAAAAGCAGTGCATGACGAAGCTGAAGTAACAAAGTTCTTGTTTTCTTTCTTAAAAAATCCGACGGATGATTTTTATCAGAGTAGTACGTAGCATATGATACGTACCATTGCACTGTCATACCTAGTCTTTGTCAAGCTGCCATCAGGTCGAACACTTTTGAACTGTTCGTTTCTGAATGCAGCCGAACATAGTTCAGCAGATCGCAGCTTTCCATGTCCTGCATCGGCGGGCAGATACGCAGGATAAACTCGGTGGGGGCAGCCCCCGCCAGCAGCGGGCTGAGAAGCGACGTGCAGAGGGTATTCATCAAGTGACCGAAATCTGTTTGGGAGAACCCCTGAGCCTTTCCGAAAAGCAATGGAGAGTTCGTGTGGCGCACCCCCGTGGCTGCGAACTCGCCGGGGCCTTCGCCCAAACGCAGTCCGGCCTGCGCGAGAGCCAGCTCCAGCTCGCGCCAGGTGACATCGTCACTTGCTCCAAGAACAATCGCGGTCGGGCGGTCGGGCGGCGGCAGGGCCAGCAAAGAGCCAATCCATACGTCAGTCCCGTGACCCTGCACCGGCTGCAGCCGGCACATTCGGTTTTCCGGAGCCGTGTCCCCGGCAAGCTCACGCATGGCGCTGCGGAATCCCGCTTCCAGGCGGGCGGAGTATTGCTCCCGGTTGCCATGACCCAGGTAGGCGATCCGCTTGTGGCCCAGCGCCGTCAAATGCGCGACAGAGCGCCGCATCATCTCCAAATGGTCAAAATCGATCTGCGGCCATTCCGGGTGAGGATTTTCCAGGCATCCGATCACCACGAACGGCAGGTGCAGGCTTTCCAGCAGTGCGGCCTGGTGCTCCACTTCCGCCGATGGCCCCAGCAGAACAACGGCGTCACAGGTGCGTGTCCGCGCCATCTCCGTCAGGCCGTCGAGGGCCTGCTGTGCCTGCGGGAATGCTTTGACTGTCAGGTCCTGGCCTCGTGGCTCCAGAAACAGAGTCAGCCCTGCGACAATGCCTCCCAGCTCTAACGAGAGATTTTCGGCAGGGTGCGAAACGACAAAGGCAACGCTGTCACTCTTGCCGCTCTGGAGCCGACGTGCAGCGGCATTGGGCCGGTAGTTCATTTCTCGGGCCGTCTGCTGAATCCGTTCCCGGTTAGCCGCGGAAACCCACACGCCCGGCTTGTCGCCCAGCACCCCGGCCACCAGAGCCTGGGAAAGATTGAGCTGCCGGGCGATGTCTTTTTGTGTTACCCGCATAGTATTGACCTCGAAAGAATATTCAGCAAGCCGGTTGTCAAAGTCACAAGTCAGAGTATCATAGTTACGGCTTCCTGTCAAGAAGTCGATCTCAGAACGAAGCCAGGAGAAGACTTTGCGGTACTCTTAAAGTGAAAGCCCTGGGAACGTAATTCTCAGGGCTTTGGCGAGTTTAGGCTGGTTGGTTCACCAAGCCCAACCTAGATTGGGCTCATTGTGAACAGGTAGCCATCTGTCAGCAGGAATTTCGCGCCGACAGTGTAAGCTCACCAGTGTGGAAACCCTAGCGTATCACGGAGAGTAGCCGCTGTCTGATTACACCGCTGTCACCTTCCGTCTAACAAGCTAAGTTACTTGACTTTAAACTACTTGGTATGGTCTAGATCAGGATTGCCGCCAGTGTAGAAGTACGCAGGCCGCACATCCTTGACGTGACCGTCGAAATAGCCGACCGTAGAAAGGTCCGTGTGACGCACTCCGGGAGCGCACCAGTTGCCGTCGCCGCCATCTACTCGATCACTGCGGTTGTCCTGCTGGGTCGTCGGACCGACTGGGTCTGCGAAAAAGAGGCAGCCTGTCTTCTCAGTACCGGCGACAAAGAACGGTGCCGTATTTTGGCCGGTGGTGCCTTTGTCCACCAGGTAAACATAACCGGCTGGGGAGTTGACCTGAGACAACGCAATGCCGGCATTTTCGTTGCCACCGCTTTGCTGGCTGTCAATATTGAGGGCATAGCTGTTATGAAAGGCTTTGCCATACGTCGGATCATCGCCTGAGAAGGAAAAATTCGTCGTATTGCTGTCGTCGGGGCACTTGAAGACACCCTGCGACTTGATGTAGGGCTGGACAAGCTGCCCATAATGGACAGCCGTCCCATTGAGCGAACGCCATCCAGGGATAGTCTGTTCATCGGAATCCTGTGTGTACTGGATTGTGCCAAGCAGGATCTGCTTAAGGTTGGACTGGCAGGAGGAGCGGCGGGCGTTTTCGCGGACTTTTTGGAAGACGGGGAATAAAATAGCGGCGAGGATTGCGATGATAGCGATGACGACGAGAAGCTCGATAAGCGTAAAGCCTCGAAGCTGTCTTAGCGAAGTTTTCATAACGAGGGCCTTTCAGATGCGTAAAACTAAGTATTCTTACAATCATAGCTGCTTAAGCGCCGCACATGATACCTATCATATCATGCAAAATAAAATGTGTCAAGACGTTTTACAAAAATAACCAAATGCATTATTCCACCACAGCCCATGACAGCCGAAACAAAAAAATAGGTGTTGACAGGATTGACAAGCCGTGATATACTAGAAACAGAGCTATATGTTACGTATAATATAACTAGAAACTGGTGTAAGGCATTGGAGCCGAACAATTATGAGCTACACAAGCGAACCCGATACTGTTGAGCGTTCACGCCAAATCAAAGAAGGCTTGGAGCCGTTCGTGAACACTGGGGCGCTTGCCGGAGCAGTCGCGGTTGTCGCCGATAAAAACGGGGTGCTCGGCTCATCCGCAGTCGGATGGGCAGACATTGCAGCCGGGGAGCCAATGCAGCCCGACTCGTTTTTTTGGATTGCCTCGCAGACCAAGCCGATCACGGCGACTGCCCTGATGATGCTTGTCGAAGAAGGCCGGGTGCGGCTCGATGATCCGCTCGAAAACTATCTGCCGATGCTCAAAGACCCCTGGGTGATTGAGGAGCAGGATAGCGCACATCTGCTGCTGCGAAAAGCGGACCGACCGACAACCGTGCGCGACACGCTGCGCCACACCAGCGGGATCGGCGCGGCGCTGAACCCGGCCCTGGAAGAGCCGACCCTTGACAGGCTTTCGCTGGAGGAAGCCGTCCGCAGCTACGCCGCGATGCCTCTGGAGTTCCAGCCCGGAAGCCAGTACCAGTACTCAAACGCCGGCATGAACACAGCCGGGCGCGTTATTGAAGTAGTCAGCGGCATCTCCTACGCGGAGTTCCTTCAGCAGCGCCTGTTTGATCCGCTGGG
>JBPBQB010000026.1:0-30029 GCA_050954545.1 Janthinobacterium lividum
AGAGTGAACGAGTGGATCCTTCGGGTGAAGCGAAGTGGGGGGGCGGATCGCCGAGAAAATCTTCTAAACTTATGGTTGTACTGCCCGTACCGCAAACCGACACAGGTAGGCAGGTAGAGAATACCAAGGTGTTCGAGAGAACTCTCGTTAAGGAACTAGGCAAATTGACCCCGTAACTTCGGGAGAAGGGGTGCCTCTGCAGCAATGTGGAGGTCGCAGTGACAAGCATCGAGCGACTGTTTAACAAAAACACAGGTCTCTGCTAAGGAGTAATCCTAAGTATAGGGGCTGACACCTGCCCAATGCCAGAAGGTTAACAGGAGGGGTTCGGCGTAAGCCAAAGCTCTGAATCGAAGCCCTGGTGAATGGCGGCGGTAACTATAACCGTCCTAAGGTAGCGAAATTCCTAGCCGGGTAAGTTCCGGCCTGCACGAAAGGTGTAACGACTTGATGACTGTCTCAACGAGAGACTCGGTGAAATTGTAGTACCGGTGAAGATGCCGGTTACCCGCAACTGGACGAAAAGACCCCGTGCAGCTTTACTACACCTTGTTATTGTGTTTTGATTTAGTTTGTAGAGCGTAGGCAGGAGCCGCAAGGCGCCAATGGAACACTGCCCTGGCTATGTTGAAGCACTAACCTTCGCCGTTATCCGGTGAAGGAACCGTAACAGGCGGGTAGTTTGACTGGGGCGGTCGCCTCCCAAAATGTAACGGAGGCGCACCAAGTTTCCCTCAGGCTGGTTGGAAATCAGCTGTAGAGTGTAAGAGCATAAGGGAAATTGACTGTGAGACAAACAGGTCGAGCAGGGACGAAAGTCGGTTCTAGTGACCCTTTGGTAGCGCGTGGGCGCGCCAAGGCTTATCGGATAAAAGCTACGCCGGGGATAACAGGCTTATCTTGCCCAAGCGCTCACAGCGACGGCAAGGTTTGGCACCTCGATGTCGGCTCGTCGCATCCTGGGGCTGGATTAGGTCCCAAGGGTTGGGCTGTTCGCCCATTAAAGCGGTACGCGAGCTGGGTTCAGAACGTCGTGAGACAGTTCGGTCTCTATCCGTTGCGGGCGCAGGAAATTTGACGGGAGCTGTCCCTAGTACGAGAGGACCGGGATGGACAGACCTCTGGTGTACCAGTTGTTCCGCCAGGAGCACACGCTGGGTAGCTATGTCTGGTTCTGATAAGTGCTGAAAGCATCTAAGTACGAAGCAGACCTGAAGATAAGATTTCCCACAGCATAAGCTGGTAAGACCCCCGGAAGACCACCGGGTTGATAGGCTGCAGGTGTAAGCACGGCAACGTGTTCAGCGTAGCAGTACTAATCGGTCGAGGGCTTGATTACAAAAACTCAGCAATAATAAATTGTTGTGAATACCCATTGCTTTTTGATATGCAGTTGTCAAAGGACAGTCCCCTACTTTGGGGTTCTGTACCTACCACTTTCTGGTGGTTATCGCGGAGGGGTCCACCCGTTCCCATTCCGAACACGGAAGTTAAGCTCTCCTGCGCCGAAGATACTTGACGAGCAATTGTCCGGGAAAATAGGTCACCGCCAGATTAATGTAAAGAAGCCGCTACGCTCTCACGAGTGTAGCGGCTTCTTTTTGTTTGAGATTGGTGGTAGAATAGCATCAGGAGAGCCGAAATGCAAGCAGAGATAATTGAACGTGAGGAGGTCGCCCAGTTTCGTGCTACTGTCGGCAAAAGTCAGGGGTTGGGCAGGATGCCCAGCGAGGCGGTTGACAATCTCTTGGCGCACTTTGTGGACACGATCCCAACTCCGATTGTCATCTGGCCCTATAATCGCGGTGACGAGTATTGGTCTGAGGCGCAGCAGCAGCGTCTCGTTGATCTCCGCTCACGAGCAGAGACCCTCACCGTGGCCGAACGAGAAGAATGGGAACATCTGGCAGAGGCGTCCTTTGACGCCGCAATGAACCGGTCGCAAGCAGCTCTTGGCAGCAAACATTGAATCCATTCCATCCGGTGACTGCCGAAATGGCCGATTTTCGCTGTGAGTATTGTCATGCACCGGAGTGGATCAGTAACTTCACGTTTGAGGTTGAGCATATTACCCCCGGTCGGTCGGCGGCGAGAGTTCGCAAAACAATTTGGCTTTGTCCTGTACCTCGTGCAACGTGTTCAAGTCAGATACTGTCACAGGGTGGGATGCAGAGGATTTAGAACAGGCTGCCCTCTTTCATCCACGCCACGATTTTTGGGGACATCACTTTCGTTTCGACTCCGAGGCTGGAGTGATCTTAGTGTTGACTGCTGCCGGGCGTGTCACTGTAACCCGCCTCAAAATGAACTCGCCGCGCCAGGTTCGTGCCCGGCTTCAGTGGGTGCAGCTTGGTTTGTATCCGTAATCTTCTAAGCCCATGGATTAAGCTTCACACAGAAACATAAGCAAGCCTAAGTCAAGCCGTTCTTGACTGACGCTTGCTGACGTCTTTGCGCTGAGGCTTTTTGCCTTCTTTTCACCTTACGAAAGAAGAAATTCATGTCACGTTCTCTTATTCTCTCTGAACAATTTACTGACTCTGCCCTGGCTGTCGCGAACGCTTTGCGGGAGCACCGGGAAGACCGAGCTTTGCTGCTGGCCTCTTTGACTGATTCCTGGCGGAGTGACGAGCGTATCCGCGCGGCTTATCTTTGGGGTTCGTTTGGCCGCTCGGAAGCCGATGACCTGAGTGATCTTGATCCGTGGTTGATTGTTACGGATGAAGCAGCGGCTGGGATCGGGCCAAGCCTGCGGCACTATGCCGAGCAGACCGGCAGCCTGATTGTCGCGATGAACACGCCGCGACATGCCCCGCTCGGCGGCGGGTATATGAGCTTTCTACATGAAGGCCGTCATGGACTGCTGCAAGTGGACTGCTACTGGCAGCCGCAGTCTACTGCGCTGGCCGAGTCAGAGTATGCCGTTCTATTTGACCGGCAGGCGGAGATTTACACGGGGCAGGAGCATCCAGAGTATATCTTGGTGGAAGAGGCGCAGGGCCTTCAAGCGGAAGTCGAGCATGACCTCCATTTCACTTGGTTCATGTTTTTGATTACGGCCAAGTATTTGGCACGTGATGTCGAGTCCGATCTAGGGTTAATGTTCTATCCCAAGCCGGGACTAGAGGAGGCCGCCGCCCATCTCGGGCAACGAGAAGCATGGACTGCCGAAGACTGGGCTGTACCAGACGAGCCACAGGAGAAAGTAAAGCGATTGTGGCATCTCATAAGCAAAGTGGAGCAACTCAGGCTGATTGCTGCTGCACAAGGCTATCATTTCTCGCCTCTATACACTTCCTGCCTGTATCGTTATTTGGATGTGGTCGCTAGTATTCTGAGCAATCCTGCTTGATTGCTCACTCTGGGAATGTTCTGATGGGCCGATACAGTATAATTACTGTATCGGCCTCTTCTTTTGATGCTTACTTACCGACAATAAACCGTTCACCCTTTACTTTTACTGCTGAGAGGACACCGCTTCTATGGATATTGAAGAGCTTTTACGCAAAACCGTCGTCAGCAAGGCTTCCGATCTGCATCTCACGGTCGGTGCGCCGCCGACGATCCGTCTGCATGGGGAAATGATGCAGCTCCCCTACCCCGAGCTGACACGCGATGTGCTGCGGACGATGCTGATCGGTATCCTCACGGGTGACCAGCAGAACCGATTTGAAGAGAAGCGTGATCTTGACTTCAGTATTGAAATCCCCAATCTTGCCCGTTTCCGCTGTAACTTCTTTGTCGGGCGGCGCGGCGAAGGGGCAGTCTTCCGGGTCATTCCTACCGAGATCAAGTCGTTCAGTGATCTAGGGCTGCCGCCGGTGCTGGCGGAGATGGCCCGGCAGGAGCGCGGCCTGGTGCTTGTGACGGGGCCAACGGGGTCTGGCAAGTCGACGACTCTGGCCGCCATGGTCGATCTGATTAATAATGAGCGTCATGCCCATATCCTGACGGTTGAAGACCCAATTGAGTTTGTGCATCCGCATAAGAAATGCATCGTCAATCAGCGTGAAGTCAGAGTGCATACCGAGTCGTTTGCCAGTGCGCTGAGAGCGGCTCTGCGCGAAGACCCGGATGTCATTCTTGTCGGCGAGATGCGGGACCTGGAAACGATCTCGCTGGCCGTGTCTGCGGCAGAGACCGGGCATTTAGTCTTTGGGACACTGCATACGTCGAGCGCGGCGCAGACAGTCGACCGGATTATCGACGTCTTTCCGCCCCATCAGCAGTCTCAGATTCGGACTCAGCTTTCAGAGTCTCTTCAAGGCGTCATCGCGCAGACGTTGATTCCGAAGATCGGTGGCGGCCGCGTCGCTGCACTTGAAATTATGACCACGACTGCCGCTGTCAAGAACCTAATTCGAGAGGGGAAAACGTTCCAACTGCCGTCGATTATCGAAACAAACTCCAATCTCGGCATGACGACCCTGGGACAGGCCTTGCAGGAGCTTGTCATCAAGGGCTTGATCACGCCGGAGAATGCCGTCATCAAGGGACTGGACCCGGCGCTTCTGAGTTCGCTTCGGATCGCGGCACCCTCGAACATGAACGGCAGCAGTCAAGCACCTGGGCGACCTGACTCACCGACACCAAGTTTCGGGAAGCTGAATTCATTGGACGACGATGAGCTCGGCGATCTCACGCCCCTTTCAACTCCCTTCTCGTTCCAGCGCTAATGAGACCTCACCCGGCAGCGAGCTGCTACCCTCTCCTTATCAAGGAGAGGGTCACGACTCGTCGTGGGATTAGGTTCTTTACTTTAGCCGTTCTTGCCAATACCCCGCCTCCACAGGTATAATTCTCCCAACCTACTTTTCTCTCAGGGAGCTATTCCATGACTTATGATCCTAAAGCGCGAAGCCGCGTTATCACTGAAGGCCGGGACCGGGCTGCGGCTCGTTCCTACTTAAAGGGCGTCGGGCTGACCGACGAAGACATCAAGAAGCCGATCATCGGCGTGGCGTCAACGTGGATCGGTACTATGCCGTGTAATCTTAATCTGCGTGCGCTGGCGCAGAAAGTTATGCAGGGCATTCGGGAAGCCGGTGCTACCCCGCAGGAATTCAACACGATTGCCATCAGCGACGGCATCACGATGGGCACCGAGGGCATGAAAACGTCGCTGGTGAGCCGGGAAGTCATCGCGGACTCCATTGAGCTGGTGACACGCGGGCATATGTTCGATGCCGTTATCTGCCTGGTCGGCTGCGATAAGACGGCTCCCGGTGCGGCGATGGCCCTAGCGCGTCTCGACATCCCCGGAATGCTGCTGTACGGCGGCTCGATTGCACCGGGACGCTACAAAGGCCGAGACATTACGATACAAGATGTCTTTGAAGGCATCGGCGCGGCGGCGGCGGGAAAAATCACCGACGCGGATCTGACTGAGCTGGAAGATGCGGCCTGCCCCGGTGCAGGCTCCTGCGGCGGTCAGTTCACGGCGAACACGATGGCGATTGTCATGGAGTTCTTAGGGCTGGCGTCGCTCGGCTCGGCAGGAGTGCCTGCCGTCGACCCGAAAAAAGACGAAGTCGGAGTCCAGGCCGGGCATATGATCGTCGAGCTGCTGAAAAGCGGTGTCAAGCCCAGCGATATTCTCACTAAAGAAGCCTTTGAGAACGCCATTGCAGGCGCGGCGGCAACAGGCGGTTCCACGAACTCAGTCCTGCATCTGCTGGCACTGGCCCGTGAGGCGGGTATCCCGCTGTCGATGGACGATTTCAACCGCGTCTCGGCACGCACTCCTGTCATTGCCAGCCTCACCCCCGGCGGCAGCTATGTCGCGACCGATATGCACCGGGCGGGTGGGACTCGCCTTGTCGCAAAGAACCTCCTTGCCGCCGGTCTCCTGCATGGCGACCGCCCTACCCCGTCGGGCAAGACATTAGCCGAAGAAGCGGCATTAGCCGAAGAGACCGAAGGCCAGAAAGTCATTGTAACAGTCGAGAATGCGTTCAAGCCGCGCGGCGGCATCGTCATCCTGCACGGTAATCTGGCTCCCGAAGGCGCAGTCATCAAGCTCGCAGGCACCGAAAAGACCCAGTTCACGGGTCCGGCCCGCATCTTCAACCGCGAAGAAGATGCCATGGCGGCGGTGACTGAGCGCCGCATTGTGGCCGGCGACGTCGTCGTGATCCGCTACGAAGGTCCGAAAGGCGGGCCGGGAATGCGTGAGATGCTGGGAGTCACAGCCGCGATTGTCGGGCAGGGCCTCGGCGGCGAAGTGACTCTTGTCACCGATGGCCGCTTCTCCGGTGCGACACGAGGCCTGATGATCGGCCATGTCGCCCCCGAAGCGTCGGTAGGCGGCCCGATTGCCCTGCTGCACGAAGGCGACTTGATTACGCTAGATGTCGATAACGGAACGATTCACGTCGACGTCTCCGAAGAAGAGTTCACCCGCCGCCGTTCTGAGTGGACTGCCCCTGCGCCCCACTACACCACTGGAGTCCTGGCAAAGTACGCCGCGTCCGTGACGTCGGCGTCTGAAGGCGCGATTACAGTAGCGAAGTTCTAAGAGTGACCTCACCCGGCGGCAAGCCGCCACCCTCTCCTTAATAAGGAGAGGGTAGGAGTTTGTGATGACAACGATAATGCAAGTCTCCGCAGAGCCGAAAACGCAAGTCAAAATCAGTTACGAAGAGTTTCTGGAACAGACCTACGAAAGCCAGCACGTCGAATGGGTAGACGGAGAGGTAATCGAAATGAGTCCGATCTCTGATCGCCATGAAGATGTATCGGGTTTTCTCAAGCCGCTGCTGCGCCTCTTTGTGGAAGCTCATCATCTCGGCATTATTCGCGGTGAGCCATTCCAGATGAAACCGGCGCTAAGTCTGCCTGGCCGTGCCCCGGACTTCTTCTTTATTGCGACTGCCCATCTGGATCGTCTGCGGAACACCTATCTGGAAGGTCCCGCAGATTTGGTGGTCGAGATCATCAGCCCGGAAAGCCGTTCACGAGACCGAGGGGACAAATTCTTTGAGTACGAAGCCGCCGGTATCCCGGAATACTGGCTGATAGACCCAATGCGTCAGCAGGCGGAGTTCTACCAATTGGGTGCGGACGGCATCTACCGCCCTACCCCATTCGACAGTCAGGGACGTTATCATAGCGCTGCTCTTCCTGGCCTTTGGCTGCAAGTCTCCTGGCTTTGGGAAGTGCCTTTACCACCGCTACTGTCCGTGCTGAAAGCTTGGGGTCTGATCTAAACGCAACTTTTTGGGCGATGGCGTGTCGGACTAAGTATGCCAAACGAGGTGCCCGCTGCTTCTGATCTTAGTGCTTCTGATCTTAGTGAGACTGTTTCCTGCCGCCCCTCTGGGGAGCTAGGCAGTATAGTCGGGCTGGCTTTCTTCTTAACCATTGTGGATGGCCTTGCTCTGATCCTGCCTTCTAACCCCCCGCTGGCAAATCCCATCGCGCAAACACTTTTTTTCGGTGCACTCTGCGTCGGCAGTTTTCTCGCCGGGATACTCATGCTCTGGTGGATGCTGCACGCCGGGATACTTGCTGACAGCGCTGGTCTGCGCTGGCGCGGGCTTGTGGGTTGGAAATCTGTGCACTGGGATCAAATTGTTGATTATTACGAAAAGCAGCCAACGCAGATGCAGGGCAATTCCACTTCCAGCCGCCTCAAAGTCGGGGCTATTGTCGAAACCTCTACTGCTAAGTTTGGATTTACCAACTTGTGGTCTCATGCAGACACGCTTCGGCAGTTAGTAGAACAGCAGGCTATCAATAGCCGTGCAAGCTCCTGGGAACTAAAAGGAACCCGCGCGATTGGTCTGTGGCCGCGTGTGTTTGACTATGACACGCGGGAAAATCGGTGGGCGCCGCGTCTCTGGCTCAAGCTGTTTTTGATCTATGTTGTCTATCTGCTGATTCAGCCGGCCCTGCGATTGAATGTCATGGCGGGATCAATCGGCTGGACGATGACGCTCCTCACGGCGGGCCTCTACCTGCTTCTGATCGGTTCGCTTGGTCTGATCTTCCTGCTGCCCCTCGCCCAGTATCGGGCGGCGGGGCGCCGCAAGGGAGAACGGGTCACCGTTGACTTGACCGGCATTGTGTTTGAGAGCGAAACGCGACGATTGGAAGCGGCCTAGCCCGATGTGACCGGGTATCACATTGCCTCCGGTCAAGGAATCCTGGCCCGCTATGTTGTTCAGACGTGCCAGGGTGACTTCGACTTTCTTCCGAGTATTGGAAATGTGGCCCTGCTTCTGGCAATCATCCAGCGCTTCGCGGTACAAACTCCTATTCACGACTGGCAATCACAGACTGATGTGAATGCGCTGGGGGGCGAATCCGCACGGTGGAGCGGCGGCAAAATCGGCAGCGGTGCCCATATCTACCATTACCGGACCCCCTTGAACCGAGCCTTGCTTTGGATGCCGCTGGTGCTCTGGCTGATCGCAGGGCTGATAAGGGATAACGCAAGTAACTGTGTTTGGTAAACGACGCCTGCGCTGGGGACAAGTTGAGCAGTATTCCCTGACCAAAGAACAGGGCGTCGTCGTAACTGGATATGCTCATCGTATTCGATTCAGCGCACAAATCGTCGGGTGCGAAGAATTGAAAGCGGAAATTCAACGACGCTCGACGGAATGCGGCGGTGTAGTCTTTCGTGATCTTTGCGCTTCTCCATTTACAAGCGGGAACAAAACCCGAGTTTTTGCGTCAGTAGCGGTGTCGAATACCGTTTTTGCTTCGCCCTCGTAAAAACGAGTGGTTTTGTGGAAAAATGAAGTATACTTTTCCCTGGCGTATCTTTTCGGTCGTCCCCACTGATGCAGGTATCCAATTTATGCCGCCTCGCGAACTATTTATGCGGCTGCCGGCCGTGCGGCATTCTGAGAGGGTTCAGCGCCGACTGCTGGATTTTAGCGCTGCTTTATTTCTTTTGTTGCTCTGTGCTCCTGTGCTCTTCTGGGCTGCGATTGCTGTCAAACTCTCTACCCCGGGGCCGGTACTTTACCGTCAAAAGCGGGTTGGACGGGGCGGACGGATTTTCGAGATCTGGAAGTTTCGCACTATGTTCACGGGGCCGCAGAGCGGGCCATGTGTCACGGCTCAGGACGACACCCGCATTACGCCGCTTGGGAAGTATCTGCGGAGCTGGAAGCTGGATGAGCTGCCGCAGCTTTTCAATGTCATTCGCGGCGAAATGAGTCTGGTAGGACCTCGCCCGCAGGTACCGCGCTTTGTGGACTGCTTTGATGCGCGTCTGCGCCGGATTATTCTGAGTGTTCGTCCGGGAATGACCGGGCCGACCGCACTCTATTTCCGTCATGAGGAGTTCCTGCTGGCCGGTATAGCCGACCGGGAGTGCTTCTATGTCAAGCATCTTCTGCCGATTAAGATGCAGATGGATGCAGAGTATGTCCGCATCCGCACTCTGCGTGACGATCTGGGCATCCTGGCCGATACCCTGCATCTTGTGGTATCGCGGCTGACCGGTCAAGCTGGACGCTCCGGCATTGCCGCTGTCTGTGACATGGCCGAATTAACCCCTGCCAAATCAAGCTCAGAAGAAAACGCCGAATTCATACAACTCGCTGAACTGGAACGGGCTACGGCTTCTAAAATGGTTTAGCCGCTTTCCGGAACGATCTCCTATTCTTCCTCATCAGGACTGACTATGCATCACCCTTGCTTTTTTTTCGCTCGTTCTCGCGCGGTGCGTTTCGCCGCCGCTTCCGGTGTCCTGCTGGCATCCGGCCTTTTGGCTCTGCCCCAGCATAGCGCCGCCCAGGACCCTCAGCAAAACCGTTCGGCTGCATCTTCTGGAGATGACCAGACCGGCAGCAATTACTCTGGGGATGGGTCAAACTCAAATCCTCCTGTGGGAATTGATACGGCTGGACACGCGGATGCTGTCGCCACCCGCAACGGAAGGACAACACGGCAGCAAGTGCCGTCGACGCCGATCAATCCGCTTGTTCTGGTCGACCCGGCCCGCAACCCTAATCCCTCTGTTACCAGTGATTACAATCCTGACTATTCGCAGAATACCGGACCGAATAATTACCAGTACCTGCCTCTGGTACCGGCACCGCCCCCTTCTGGTAACCGTCTGATCCCGCCGATTGTCACACGTCAGCCGCGTGATTACACGGTGCTGACCGATCCCGCGTCGCTTGGTCCCCGCCGTTATACGAAGCCGCTGCCTTTGTTCGGTTATGATTTTTTCCAGCCCGCGCGTCAGATCATCGTCGCCCGCCGTCGTGCTCTGCTGCCGGTCGTGCCGCGTGTCAACCGCTTCGGCAGCTATGGAAACAACAGTTATGGAGTCAATACGAGGCAGAGCCTGCCGTCAAACTCCGGAAACGGCACCTATCCCAATGGGGTCAATTCGTCGCGGTCGAACAACGGCTATCCAAACAACGGCTATCCGAACAACGGTTATTCAGATGGCAGCAATAATGCGAGTAATTACAACAACGGCGGCAGTTACAACAACGGCAGCAACGGCAATAATAGCGGCCCTGATAACACTGGCAGCGATCCGTCACTTCTAGGCGCAGGGGCGGGACTTGGTGCCTCGGGACAGACTCAAAGAGGCGGCTATTCCCAGTCCGGTGGATACGGCGCTGATTCCTACCAGCCGGGCAGCCAGCCTCAAACGGATAACCAAACCCCAGACGGCGGCTACCCAAACTCGAACTCAAATGACAATTCAGGCGGTCGCAGCTTGGCTCCTAACAGCAGGCCTGACAGCTATAACAGTGATCCGAACAGCAGCAGCGATCCGAACAGCAGCTTCAATGGGAGCGCCAACGATGGTTCCAGCAGCAATGATGACACTCTGAATACAGACCCGCTAAACGGGGATGTCACCAGTAACACCGTGCTGCGCCGCAGGCCGATGACCAGCCAGGGAAGCGATTACGATCAAGGTCAAGCCAGTCAAGATCAAAATCTCCAGGGCCAGGACGCTCAATATCCGAACTCGGTTTATCCAAACTCTCAATATCCCGGAAGCAGCAATCAAAACGGCCCAGGTTATCCCGGTTACCCTAATCCTGGTGACGGTTTTCCTGAAGATGCATCGACCCCAATCGGCAGTGACATTCAGTTTCCCGGTGACGATGCGCTGGTGCAGAACGGGTCTGCCAATGCAGTCACCGGCCAGATCGCCGATCCGGTCTCGACGCTTTACAAGAATGTCCTGGCATCGCTGCCGCCGAATTATCAGCTCCAGCCGGGCGACTCGCTGACAGTCCGTTATAGCGCTCTGACACTCGCGCCGCGTGAGTTTACTACGACAGTAGACTTGCAGGGCAGTATCAATGTCGCCGGGATCGCAAGTATCAGCATTGCGGGCCGAACCGTGACCCAGGCGGAAGACGCACTGCGTCAGCGCCTGGAGCGTCTGTACCGAAATGTCGATGTCTCGATCAACCTGCGGCAGCTTCGGACCATTCAAGTGACAGTCAGCGGCGCGGCGTTTGCGCCCGGCACTTACACGGTCCCAGCGACCGCGACTGCATTCAACATCCTGAACGCCGCCGGCGGTCCGACAGCAGACGGCTCCCTGCGCGACATCCGTGTCCTGCGAAGTGGGCGCGTGGTCGGGACACTGGATATTTATCCGCTGATCGGAGCGACGACGGCGAACCCGAGTGCAAGAAACGGCGACATTGCCCTTCAAGCCGGTGACAATATCTACATCCCAGGCCGCCTGTCCCGAATCTCCCTTCGCGGCGAAGTCCGGCAGCAAGCGATCTATGAGCTGACTTCCAGAGAAACGCTGGCCGATGCGCTTCGCTATGCGGGTGGTGTCAAGCCTTCCGGCGTGGATCAGACTGTCCATATTGATACGATCGATAACGGCAGAGACCGCATTATCAAAGATGTCAGCCTGCGCGATAAGGCCAAAGTCGCAAGCGTTCCCATCTATGACGGGGACACGATTGATGTGTCTTCCATTCGGTCTATCCTGACTAACCGCGTGACAATCAGCGGCGCGGTCGATCAGCCGGGTGATTATGCGCTAACATCCGGGATGACTGTCGCTGATTTGATCGCGCGGGCTCGCGGGCCGCTCTACAATGCCTATCTAGACCAGGCGGATCTGATCCGGCTCAACCCGGACAACACCACTACTCGGGTGCATTTAAGCATTGCTCAGGTGCTGGACGGCGATCCGAAACAAAATATCCCCCTCAAGCGCTTTGACATACTGCGGCTTTATACGCGGCAGGAAGTCGCGTATCTGGGCCGCCGCCTGGTGACAGTGCGCGGCGCGGTGCAGCGTCCTGGGCTGTACACGCAGAGCGACAACATGCATGTCAGCGACCTGCTGCTCGATTCCGGCGGGCCGCTGCCGGATGCGTACTTGAACCGGGCTGTTCTGCTGCATCAGCGCGGCGACGGCACTTATGCTTATGACTATATCAGTCTGACCGGCATTATCTCCGGCGATGCCACTGCGGACTTACCGGTGGAAGATAACGATGTCCTGGCGGTCTATCGCATCGGCGAAGCCCATTTCACACCGGATCATACGGTCAAAGTTTTAGGGAATGTGGTTGCACCCGGCTTGTATGCACGCGGCGACAACATGCGCCTCAGCGACTTGCTCAAGCTGGCCGGTGCGTTCAAGCCCGGCGGCGGGACACGGGTCACAATCGCCCATGCGCGTCGCCCGATCACCGATCAGATTCAGCAGGTCGCGCCCGAAACAGTCGCCTATTCGGCGAACCAGACAGTCGCTGCGGGTACCGATTTGGTGCTTCAAGACGGCGATGTCGTCGCCGTGCAGGGAAACGGCGCATTGCAGGACCATCCGGCAGTGGTCACTGTCACCGGCATGGTCAACCGGCCCGGCCCGATTATCATTCAGCAGGGGATGCATCTGAGCGATGCAATCAAGCAGGCCGGCGGTCTCCGGCCGGAAGCGTTCCCGCAGGGGGCGGAGTTTACGCGGGTATCCGATGCACTGGTGACGACCGGGCAGCTTGACCTGGCAAGTATTATCGTCCGCATGAGCGACATGCTCAACTTGAGCCAATACCAGCGTGAGAAGGCGAAAGCAAATCTGGCCTTGATTGAGGCTGCCGGCGCGGCAGGCAGCGGCAGCAGCTCCGGCCTGGCAATTCCCGGCCTCGGCGGCAGTTCCAATTCATCCAATCCGAACCTCGCACCGCTGATCGCGCCTCTAACCCAGAACAACCCAGTTTCGCCTGCACGGCTGCTGACACCAAGTCAGCTTCGGCCAAACGGCGGTGTTGCGGTTCAATTGGCTCAGGCGCTCAAGCATCCCGGCAGCATCGAAGATGTCCTGCTGAAAGACGGCGATACCCTTGTAGTCCCGGAAATTCCGACGACTGTCCAGGTGGTAGGAGCGGTTTACAGCGGGCGCGGAGTTGTGTTCCGCCCTGGTCAATCGATTGATTACTACATCCAGCTTGTCGGCGGCTTCACGCCGGATGCGGCTCGTGACCGGATCGAAGTCATTCATGCCGGCGGCGGTTTGATCCCGGCGGACAAAGCGGGCGCACTTCAGCCGGGCGATTTGATCCTGGTGCCGACAAAAGTGCTGGCTGAAAAGATCGGACGCAGCGGCAATGGCTTCAGCGACTTCTTCCAGGCGCTGGTCGGTTCCGCAATCACGCTGAAAGTGCTGTCCAGCGTCTTTGGTCTCTAGGCACAAGGCCCTCTGCTGACGAGGCAGAGGGCCGGGATTTGACAAGATGCCGGTGTTTAAGATATAATAAACCGAAGGACGCATGACCCCCTCGATGTACTTCCACCCTTTTTCTCACCCGATATCTTCATGCGCCGAGACAATATAACCGTGCCGCAAACTGTTCCGCAGGACGAAATAATTATTGATGGAGCGCGTCTGCGCCGGGCGTTTCGCCACCAGGGGCGAAACTGGCTCTGGCTGGGACCGCTTTCAGTTGCCGTACTCACCCTGCTGCTGGGAGCGCTGGTTCCGCGCTCTTATACATCCGCGACTTCAGTTGCTCTCCAGCAATCGTCTGGCGGCGGGTCTGCTCTAGCTCTGCTGACCGGTGGAGGCGGAGGCTCAAGCAAGCGGTATTTAGGTGTCCTAAAGAGCCGTGCTCTGGCTGAGAACGTAGAGCGCCATGTCCAGCTTCGTCAGCTTTACGGGCCGAAGACATTTCGCACGGAAGACGATGTCATTGATTTCCTGACAAAGAGTGTCAAGCCCGATGATAACGCGATAGATGGTCTGCTGTATATTTCCGTGACGCTGCCTGGCCCCCCGAAATTTTCCCTGCACCCGTCGCCAAGTGCAGTGCAAGTCGAGACAGCTTCGGCGGCGGCAGCGAATGACTATGCACTGGCTCTGAAAGAGTATTACGCGACAAGCGACACCGATCAGGGTTCTGTCCTGCTGCGCGGGGCCGACCATGAAGTGCGTCAGGCCCGATCCAATTACGAGGATGCGCTGGCGCACGCGCTGGACTTCACACGCAGTCTCAGCGCAGTCGACCCGCGCAGTGCGCCTGTTTCCGCTTCCACTTCAGAGGCCGATGCTTCCGACAGTGGCGACGCTTCACCGCGCTCCTCCGGCACGACTGATGCGGCAACGGCGGCGTCCGGGCTAGGATCACTGTACCAGCAGCTCAATCAAGTGGAGGCGCAGCTCCGGTCGACTCAGGCTGTACGGTCGACAGGCCAGGCGCTGATCGGGCAGCAGCTTCGCGACCTTTCCAGTGTGCCTGCTGACGATCCGCTGCTGGCTGATGCACGGAGCCGCGTTACTCAGGATCAGGCCGCTTACGACACGGCATTTCGACTTTATGCGGCTGAAAATCCGCGCGTTGTTGAAGCACAAGCTCGTCTAAATGTAGATCAGGTTGAGCTGAACCGTCAGATTCAAGGCGTGAAGCTCAGCCTGACGACACCTGATATCCGCAGCACGGAAGAGATTACGGGCTTATATGCCCGCCAGGCCATTTTAACGCGGCAGATCGCTCAGGCGGAGCGTCACCTGGGTGTCAGCCGGAAGCTTTCCGGTGAGGCGGGTCGCCTGCAAGCTGAAGTGGGAATCCAGCTTGACGTCCTCAAGACGACGCTGACGGAAGCGGCAAAGATTCGGCTGGACAATGCGTCCTCACTGAACCGGATGTCTGTCATTGATGCCGCCATTCCTCCTAAGAGCGGCGAGCCGGGGCTGGGCAAGCTTGCAGGAGTCTGTGTGCTGCTGGCACTCCTAGCATTCATTGCGGCAGTGGTTATGGAGTATCTCCGCACCGCGCCGCAAAGCCGAAACACAGCGAGTTCTTCATCGAATGGTGTAAACGGCAGCGGGACACTGGTCCCCGAAGATATAGGAGACGCCTCAATGAAAGCGGCGCGAAAGCAGTCAGTATGAATGTTGTGATACTGGCCGGTGGCCTCGGGACACGTCTGGCCGAAGAAACAGAAATCAAGCCGAAACCAATGGTGGAAGTCGGCGAGCATCCGATCGTCTGGCATATTATGAAGTCGTATGCCCATTACGGCTTCACGGACTTTTTTCTGGCGTTAGGCTACAAAGGCGAGATCATCAAGCGCTATTTCCTTGATCATTACAGTCTCGGCGGCAGCCTGCGTGTCAATCTCGCTAGTGGCTCTGTAGAAGATTTGGAAAAAGACACAGAGGACTGGATAGTGCATCTGATGGATACCGGTCAGAGTACGCAGACCGGTGGACGGATCAAGCGCCTGGAGTCCTATCTGAGCGGCGGTACGTTCATGGCGACTTACGGCGATGGCATCTGCGATGTCGACATACAAAGAGTGCTGGAATTCCATCGGTCCCATGGCAGGATCGCCACAGTCACCGCAGTTCGTCCCCCGGCTCGCTTCGGCGGCCTTGTGTTTGAGGGCGATTTCGTGCGCGAATTCAGCGAAAAACCGCAGATCGGTGAAGGCTGGATCAATGGCGGTTACTTTGTGTTCGAGCCGGAGATCTTCGATTATTTAGAAAATGACCAGACAGTGCTTGAGCTTCTGCCCTTGGAGCGGCTGGCCCGCGAATCCCAGCTTGTCGCCTACCGGCATGAAGGTTTCTGGCAGTGCATGGACACGCTCCGCGAGAAAAAGATACTGGAAAACTTATGGCAGTCGGGAAAAGCGCCCTGGAAAGTATGACAAATCATTTTGGCAGTGGATTCTGGCGCGATCGCCCGACCCTCGTGACTGGTGCGACGGGGCTTGTCGGCGGCTGGCTGGTCAAGTCGCTGGTCGCCGCCGGAGCAGATGTCGTCTGCCTGGTGCGGGACTGGGTTCCTGACTGTGAGCTTGTGCGTTCAGGCCATCTGGACAAAGTCAAGATCGTCCGTGGCGACATTGTCGACCAATCTATGATGGAACGTGCGCTCGGCGAATACGAGATCGACACCGTCATCCATCTGGCCGCCCAGACCATTGTCGGGATCGCGAACCGCAACCCTGTTTCAACATTCGAAGCCAATATCCAGGGCACCTGGTGCCTGCTGGAAGCCTGCCGCCGCAGTCCCAAAGTCAAGCAGATCGTAATTGCCTCGTCGGATAAAGCCTACGGCGATCAAGAGGTCCTGCCCTACGACGAAACCACGCCTTTGCAGGGCCAGCATCCCTACGACGTCAGCAAAAGCTGCGCCGATTTGATCTCGTATACCTACGCGAAAAGTTATGAGCTGCCGGTGACAATCACGCGCTGCGGGAACTTTTACGGCGGCGGCGACCTCAACTGGAACCGCATTGTCCCCGGCACGATCCGCTCTATCCTGCGCGGGCAGGCTCCGGTGATCCGCTCCGACGGCTCTTTTGTCCGGGACTATTTTTACGTGGAAGACGGCGCAGCGGCGTACATGCTGCTGGCCGAAAGCATGGCGAAAAATCCCAGCCTGCGCGGCGAAGCATTCAACTTCTCGAATGAGCTGCAAGTGACCGTGCTGGAGCTGACACAAAAGATTTTGGATGTCATGGGGTCCGATTTGAAGCCCGATATCCGTAACGAAGCCAGCAACGAGATCAAGCATCAGTATTTGACCGCTGCCAAAGCCCGCCGGATGCTCGATTGGGAGCCGCTCTATACGCTGGACGGGGCACTGGAAAAGACGATTAAATGGTATACTGACTTCTTAACCTAGCAGATTTGCCGGGCTCCACTGCCGAAGCCCTGCCGTAGAAAGATTCTTATGACGGAAAAAGCCGACGCACTTCGGGCGCAGATAGCCGACCTGGTTGTGCAGTATCACGATGAAGCCTTCGCTCCGCAGCAGTTCGTGCCCGGTGTCAGCCCGGTGCCGGTGTCAGGCCGGGTCTTCGACGCCGTAGACATGCAGAGTCTGATGGACTCGACCCTGGATTTCTGGCTGACCACAGGCCGGTTCGCCGCTCAGTTTGAGCGTGAATTCGCTCGTTTTTGCGGTGTCCGCAAAGCGCTCCTGGTCAACTCGGGATCATCCGCCGATCTGGTCGCCCTGACAACGCTGACTTCGCCCAAGCTTGGCGACAAGCGCCTTTTGCCGGGTGATGAAGTCATTACTGTCGCCGCTGGTTTTCCAACAACCGTCAACCCGATTATCCAGAACGGCCTCGTGCCCGTGTTCCTCGATGTCACCATCCCCGACTACAATTTAGACATCACCCAGCTTGAAGAAGCGCTTTCCCCAAAGACCCGCGCTTTGATGTTCGCTCACACGCTTGGAAATCCCGGCAACATGACTGCGATCAGCGAGTTTGTCAAAAAACACGATCTGTATCTGGTTGAAGACTGTTGCGACGCCATCGGTGGGACTTACAATGGCCAGAAAGTCGGCACCTTCGGCGACATCGCGACAGCCTCGTTCTACCCCGCCCACCATATCACCATGGGCGAAGGCGGCGCCGTCTTCATGAATAATGTCAAGCTCAAAGTCATCGCTGAATCCTACCGCGACTGGGGTCGCGACTGTTTTTGCGAACCTGGCAAAGACAATACCTGCGGCAAGCGGTATGAATGGCAGCTTGGCGATCTTCCCTGCGGCTATGACCACAAGTACACGTACTCACATATCGGGTACAACTTGAAAGCGACAGATATGCAGGCCGCCGTCGGCGTCTCTCAGCTCAAAAAACTGCCGGAGTTTATCGCCACACGAAAGCGAAATTTTAGCTATCTGCATCAAGGATTGCAGGACTTGCAGGAGCATTTGATCCTGCCGGAAGCGACCCCGAACTCCGACCCAAGCTGGTTCGGCTTCCCGATTGCCGTTCGGGCAGACGCCCCGTTTACGCGGGATCCGCTAGTGCGCCATCTCGAGTCCAAGAAGATCGGGACTCGCCTGCTGTTTGCGGGCAACCTGCTGAAGCAGCCTGCGTATGCAAATATCATGCACCGCAAGATTGGGAACCTAACCAATACAGACTTCGTCATGAACAATGTATTTTGGGTCGGTGTCTACCCCGGCCTGACCGATGTGCATAAAGATTACATGATCGAGACGATCCGTGCCTTCAGCAAAGCCCAGTAAAATCCTGTGAACTCCCATCTGCCGGCCGACGATCTAGACCATATCCTGACGCACACAGAAAGCCTCTGGGAAGGCCTGCGCGGCAGGCGCTTGTTTCTCACAGGTGGAACCGGTTTTTTTGGCTGCTGGCTGCTGGAAAGTTTTATTTGGGCAAATGATCGGCTCGATCTCAATGCCAACGTTGTTGTTCTCTCGCGCGGCCCGGATGCGTTTGCGCGAAAGATGCCGCATCTAGCAAGGCATTCCAGTATCACTCTGCACCAGGGAGATGTACGGACCTTCGCATTTCCTGTGGGCAGCTTCACCCATGTTATTCATGCAGCGACTGATGCCAATGCCAGCCTCATTGTGGAACAGCCGCTGGCGATGCTGGATACGATTGTGGAAGGGACACGCCGCGTTCTCGATTTCGCACGCACCGCAGGCGTGCAGCGGTTTCTGCTGACGTCTTCCGGCGCGGTCTACGGGCGGCAGCCTTCGGAGACGACTCATGTGCTGGAAGAGTACCTCGGTGCACCGGACCCGCTAAGCGCCTCAGCTTCTTACGGGGAAGGCAAGCGTCTATCGGAGCTGCTGTGCAGTGTCTACGCCCGGCAATATGGGTTCGACGCTGTGATTGCGCGTTGTTTTGCTTTTGTCGGCCCGCACCTGCCGCTCGATGGGTATTATGCCGTCGGCAACTTCTTGCGGGACGGTTTGCAGGGCAAGACAATACGTGTCGGTGGGGACGGGACGCCTTATCGCTCCTATCTCTACGCATCGGATTTAGCGATCTGGCTCTGGACACTGCTTTTCATGGGCCAATCGGCAAGGCCGTATAATGTCGGCTCCGAAGACGAAATCAGTATTGCAGACCTCGCATCATGCATCAGCAGGCATTTTGGCGGCGTGCCCGTAGAGATCGCGAAAACGCCGCCGCCGAATAAGCCCCCGGAGCGCTACGTTCCGTCGACTGATCGGGCACGAGCAGAACTGGGTCTGCGCCCGACAGTGACACTTGAACAAGCGCTTGATAAAACAGTTCAGTGGCACCGAGCGCCGTCGGCACTGTCCTAAATGCCTCCAGCGAAAAACGAGAACCCTCATTACTATGAGCTATTTCCCTCCCTCTCTACAGACACTGCGCGACAAGCTTGCTTCAGGAACCCCTGTCATTGGCATTTGGTCGCTTATCCCTTCACCATCGCTGACGGAGGTCATCGGCATGGCGGGGATGGACTTCCAGATTTTGGATCGCGAGCATGGATTTTATGATCTTTCTGCATTAGAAGCCGGCATTCGGGCCTGTGAGTCGGCAGGATGTACGCCGCTGGTGCGGATGAGCGGGGCAAATCCTGCTGATATTCAGGTCATGCTGGATTTGGGAGCTCAGGGAATTCTCGTGCCCCAGTTGACGTCCGCTGAGGCGGCGGGACAATTCCTGCGCTCACTGCGGTTTGCGCCGAGTGGAACACGTGGATTAAACCCCTTTACACGAGCCGGCCAATACGGCGCTGGTGGAATGCCGGACGATACCTCGCTTTCAGGAGTTCTGATCGAGAACAGCAGTCTTTACTCCCAGATGGATGATCTGTTGGCACTGCCCGATCTCGATTTCGTGTATCTGGGCGTCTACGATATGTCTTTGTCGCTGGGTGTTCCAGGGGACACTGACCATCCCTATGTTCAAGCATTTGTCAAAGATGCGATTGTTCGAGCACGTGCTGCTGGAAAATCGGTCGGTGTCATAGCTAAGACTGAGGAAGAGATACGGCGTTTCGTAGACATGGGTGCAAACATGATTATTTACGGCGTGGATACGTTTGTCATCCGCCGGGCAATGGCAGAAGCGGTCGGCTTCCTTCGTGCATCTGTCCGGGGATAGGCCCGGCATTTTTTCGGGTATAATCACTACTTATGACTGTTAGAGTCTCGGATTACATTGCACAGTATCTGCAGGACCTTGGAGTTAGGTCGGTTTTTTTGCTGTCGGGCGGAGGCATGATGCACCTGCTGGACGCGGTCAGCCGGATGCCTCAAATTCGTTATTTCTGCAATCACCACGAGCAGGCAAGTGCGATGGCAGCGGAAGGCTACGCCCGTCAGACCGGCGAGCTTGGTGTCTGCTACGCTACTAGCGGGCCGGGCGGGACCAATACACTGACTGGGATCGTTGGTGCTTATCAAGATTCCAGTCCGATGATTGTTTTCACGGGTCAGAGCAAGCGCTCCCAAACAATCCAGATGTCAGGAATCGTGGGCCTGCGGCAATTCGGCGTGTTTGAAGTCGACATCGTTCCTATCGTTCAGTCTGTCACAAAGGCTGCGATTTTTTTGGACGATCCTCAGATGGTTCGTTATCATCTGGAACACGCAGTCCAGCTTGCGCTGTCCGGGCGGCCTGGTCCTGTTTTGATCGATGTGCCTCTGGATGTTCAGGCTGCGCCAATTGACCCGGACTCGCTGCGGCCTTATGATGGGCCTCTCGTGCAGAATCCGGTTCCCTCTTCCGAAGTCGTTGCGGAGGTCTTACAGCGCCTGAAGTCTGCCCGCCGTCCGCTCTTGTTGGTCGGCCACGGCCTGCGCGTATCTAATGCCGTCGAAGCTTTTCGAGAAGTAATCCACCGATTGAATGTCCCTGTGGTCACGACTTCTCTCGCTTTGGATGCTTTACCTTACGACGACTCGCTGTTTATCGGCCATCCAGGTCCGAAAGGGGACCGCGCGGGGAACTTTGCGATCCAAACAGCGGATGTCATTTTGTCGCTCGGCAGCAGCCTTCACGTTTCCACGACCGGATATGAGCTGGACCAATTTGCAGTGCAGGCTTACAAGGTCCAAGTGGACCTGGATGAAGCCGTGCTGTCAAGGGAGCAGATTGGGGTCAATCAAAAAATCCTTTCTGGTGCTGCTGAGTTCCTGTCAGCAGTTAGTGAACATCTTCCGGCAGACCCATTGCGCGTTTCTTCCGATCCCTGGCTGGCAAAATGCCGTGACTGGAAAGAGCGTTATGCTGTAAAAAACGAAACGCATATCCCGAACCCAGGCAAGATTAATTACTACGACCTCATTGCTCTGCTGGGTGATCTGATGCAGGGTGATGAAACGCTGGTCACTGATGCCGGATCGGCTTACTATGTCACCGGGCAGGGCTTTCGGGTCAAAAAACAGCAGCGTGTGATTGTCTCCGGTGCGCTTGGTTCTATGGGATATGCCCTGCCGGCAAGCATCGGGGTCGCTTCGGCAGATCCTGAACGCACAGTCGTCTGTCTTACTGGGGATGGTTCGCTTCAGACAAATATTCAGGAACTGCAAACTCTGCGGCACTATGGCCTCAACATAAAGCTTTTGGTCGTTAGCAACGATGGTTACCAGTCAATTCGCAATACGCAGAGCAGTTTCTTTGATGGCCACCTTGCAGGCGCTAGCCGCGACAGCGGAGTTTCCACTCCCCCACTTGACAAAATCGCAGCGGCTTATGGCCTGACGTATCTTCGCTGCACACATGAGGATGAAGTGCAGCCTGCCCTCCAGCGGATGCTGGACACGCCTGGACCAATGGTATGTGAAGTCTTTACACGGGAGGATCAGCAGATTCTTCCGACTGTGTCTTCTAAGCGGATGGCGGATGGCTCGATGAAGTCTCAGCCGCTGCATAATATGTTTCCCTTCTTGGAGGAAGCTGCACTGACGGCAGAAATGGAAGAGGCGTTGAACTTATGACGAACTTTCTAAACGATGCTCTGGCGACTTTCGGTGAAAATGACGCGCAGCCCACGCGGCGTCTTAAAGTCGCTATTCTTGGCAGCGGTAATATTGGGACCGATCTGCTGATCAAAGTCCAGCGTTCGCCCTATTTAGAGGCATCACTGTTTATCGGACGCAATCTGGCGTCCCCAGGCATGGTCAAAGCGCACTCGCTTGGAGTGCCAATTTCGGACCAGAGCATTGATGCTATTGTCCAGAACCCGGACTGCTGCGACCTTGTCTTTGATGCGACTTCAGCCACTGATGCCAAGCGGCATTGGGAGATTTTAGAGAAGCTCGGCAAAGTCGTGATCGATATGACTCCGGCAAAAGTTGGCGAGATGTGCGTTCCGGCGGTCAATCTTTCTGCGGCTTTGCAGCATCCTAATCTGAACATGATCACCTGCGGCGGGCAGGCGTCTATCCCGCTGGCGTATTTGATCGGTCAGACTCAGTCTGATGTCGACTACATCGAAACGGTGTCCAGTATTGCTTCGCGCAGCGCCGGGCCGGCGACACGCATCAACATCGACGAATATATCGAAACGACTGAAAAAGCGCTTCAGGCGTTTTCAGGGGCGAAAAGTGCGAAAGCGATTTTGATACTCAATCCCGCACAGCCCTGTATCGATATGCAGACGACGGTTTTCGCGAAAGTCGCGGTTCCTGATATTGACCGGCTGAAAGCGGCGTCTGCCGAGATGGTCAAGAATATCCAGAAGTATGTTCCGGGTTACCAGATGCTGGTTGAGCCGACCCTCGAAGGCGGACGGATCGTAGTCACGGTCAAGGTGCAGGGCTTGGGGGACTACCTTCCTAAATACGCTGGGAACCTCGATATTATCAACTGCGCCGCGATTGCGGCTGCGGAAGAGTATGCCAAAGAACATGTCAGAGAGTACGAAAAGGTGAATGGAACACGGAATGGTCACGCCGCCTCGGTGATGGAGCTTGCACACTAGATGCCTCAAGTTTTGATCAGCGATCCGACCCTGCGTGATGGCAACCATGCGGTCAGCCATAAGCTGAACGCGGCTCAGATTGCCTCTTATGCGATGGCTGCGGATGCCGCAGGCGTACCGGTGGTCGAAGTCGGTCACGGAAATGGCCTGGGTGCATCGTCTCTGCAGGTCGGGCTGGCCGCGATCAGTGATGCCGAAATGCTGCGGGTCGCCAAGGAGCATCTGCTGCGTTCCAAGCTGGCCGTGCATGTCATTCCAGGCTTTGCGACCGTGAAGCGGGATGTCATGCAGGCGATTGACCTGGGTGTCGATGTCCTGCGAATCGCCTCTCACTGCACGGAAGCCGATACGACTCAGCAGCATATCAGTTATGTCCGCAACACGGGCAAAGAAGTTTACGGCGTACTGATGATGAGCCATATGGCGACAAAAGAAGTGCTGCGTGACGAAGCCCTTAAAATGGAATCCTATGGCGCTGAGGGCATTATTATTATGGACTCGGCAGGCGCGTACCTGCCGGTTGATGTGACTGAGCGGATTGGGGAGTTGGTCTCCCGCCTGACTGTCCCGGTCGGCTTCCACGCACACAACAATCTTGGGATGGCAATCGCGAACTCTCTAGCGGCTTTGCAGGCCGGCGCGACTATTCTCGACGGCACTGCGCGTGGGTTCGGGGCAGGTGCCGGCAACGCCCAGTTGGAAGTGCTGGTCGCCGTGCTGGAAAAGTTAGGCTTCGAGACAGGAATTGATCTGTACAAGATGCTGGATGCTGCCGAGCTTGCCGAGCGCGACTTGATGCCTTCGGTGCCGAGCATCAACTCAGTTGGCATTGTCAGTGGCCTAGCCGGGGTGTTTTCGGGATTTGCAAAGCATGTTGAGAGAGTTTCCGGAGAGTATGGCGTTGATCCTCGGGATGTCTTTTTTGAGCTGGGCCGTAGAGGAGTCGTGGCAGGTCAGGAAGATGTCATCATCGAAGTCGCGATTCAACTTGCACAAAAATCGCCCGTGCAGAAACGAGGCAGTGCATGCGCTTTGAGCAGCTAGAGATTATTCAGCAGGACCTGTCAACTTCGCTTGAAGGCAGTCTATCGGCACTGGAACCTCTGCGCGGGGGCTGCCTTCTTGTGACTGGCGGGACAGGCTTTGTCGGCACGTGGCTGGCGGAAACAGTTGCATATCTCAATGACCAGCACGGCTTTGATCTGCGCTGCCTGCTGATGGCACGAAACACCGAGCTGTTCAGTGAGACAATGACTCATCTCACGCAGAGGCCGGAGTTCGAGATGGTTCGCAATGATGTACGCAACGTGCGTGACCTGCCGGAAGAAGTAACCTGGATTATTCATGCCGGTGCGACCCCGGACAACCGAACCCACAACACAGATCCTTTAAGAACCGCCGACACGATTGTCAGCGGCACGAAAGCCGTGCTGGAGGCCGCGATCCGTCTGCCGCGCCTTGACGGCTTTTTGAATGTCAGCTCCGGCCTGGTGTACGGGCCCCAGCCGCCGGATGTCGAGTGCATTTCGGAGGACCATTTCTATGGGTTCGACCCGAGTGCGTTCGGTGCGGTTTATGCCGAGTCCAAGCGTCTTGCCGAAACGCTGTGCTTCGCCTACGCGAACCAGCAGCGCATTCGCGTGGTCAATGCCCGTCCGTTCGCCTTTATCGGTCCCTACCAGCATCTGGACAGGCCCTGGGCGATCAATAACTTTATTCGAGACAGCCTGCACGGCGGCCCTGTACGGATTCTCGGCGACGGCGAAACAGTCCGCAGCTACATGTATCCCTCCGATATGGCAGTCTGGATGCTTGCCATTCTCGCTTCCGGCCAGAGTGGGGAAAGCTACAATGTCGGCAGCTCTCAGGCGATCACGCTCAGTGCCGCCGCCGAAGCGGTCACCGGGCACTTTTCGCCGCCGCCGAAGATTATTGCCGGAATGTCCCCCGCCCGGCAGACCGGTCACTCCCGGTTCGTGCCGAATACAGCACGCGCACAATCCGGCCTCGGGCTGAAACTCAGCTTTCACCTTGCCGCGTCTCTCCGCCGGACACTGCAATGGAATGCCACATGAGTGTTTTGCCGAGTAGGGACCCGCTTCTCCCTTCGGAAACGGAAATTACTCCGGACGCTGAAGCAGGTGTCGACGTCGGTTTGTCGGGCGGGAGTTCGGCCAAAAGCATCTTTGGCAGACTGAAAACCCTGTCAGTCCCTCTTGTTCGGCTCTGCGCGATTTTGGGACAGTTGATTTACGTCAAAATATACAGTCACCATCTCAATAATTATGAGCTAGGTATCTACTTTTATTTAATGACTATTTCGTATTTTCTGAACGCATTGGTATTTGTGCCTGTGGATTACTACCAGCAGTCGCGAATTTATCCCTTTCAGGAAGCCGATATTTCGCTGAGGACTTTTTTACGTTTTAATCGAACGCTGCTGCTGGGAATTGGCGGGGTCACAGTCTTATTGATGCTGCCCTGTCTCTTCGTTGGCCGGATTGTTGCTCTGGACGTGCTTTTGTGTGCGGCGATGTCAGTTTTGCTTTATGTGACAGGAGCATTTAAGAACCTGCTGAATAACCTTAACCACAAACTGGTTGTGGCTGCACTTTTCCTGATTGAAGTGGTCTTGAAAGCGATTTTATTTTATCTGGCGATGTGGCTGCTGCCGGCACGCGCGATTGTTCTGCTTGCCAGCAATATTGTTGCGCTGCTCATTGTGCTGCCACTGTTGATCCTGGTCTCGCATCGCCGCAGAATTTTTTCCAGTGGTTCGATCCACACACTAGACTATCGCGAGGTAACGCGTTTCTCATATCCGCTTTCGATTGGGGCTCTGGCTAACTGGATGCAGTCACAGGGCTATCGCCTCGTTCTGGTTCCGCTCGGGTATACTGAAATGGTTGGTGTCTATGCGACGGTTGCCAACATCGGTGCAACCGCGATGAGTGCCGTCAGCGTTATCTACGGTCAGCTTTATAGCCCTAAGCTGTATCAGAGCCATGGCTCGTCTCTGAAAGTTTATCTGCGCGGCGCGTTTCTGATGATTGTGGTTGTTCTTGCGGTCAGTGCATTATTCTCTGATCGTTTGATACCTTTGCTGACTCGTCATGACCTCAGCCGATACAGCCGACTGATGCTATATGGGATTGGTACGGAAGCCGGCAATTTCCTGGTGGGTGGCCTCGCGATTTACATGACGATCAAAAACAAAACACGCGATATTATGAAGGGCTCGTTTCTTGGTGTCGCCGTGGTCGCAGTCTGTATCGCTGTTTTATGCGCCTCTGGTGCAGCCAACGTGTATACCATCGGGCTGCCTATTATCTTAGCACAGGCATCGGTTGTCGTCTATATGCTCATTATCTGGCGGAAACAGCTTGATGCTTGAACTTATCCATGACAATCGCTCGGGGGAGCGATTGGAAATTGTCATCCCAACATTCAACGAACGAAACCGCATTGTCAGAGTCGTAAAATTCTACGCTCCACACTTTGATGTTGTCATTCTTGATGATGACAGCAGCGACGGTACAAAGGAATTGGTTATTGAAGCTGGCGGCAGCGTATTTAGGCGGCTGGACAAAGATGTTCTAGGCGAGGCATACCTGGTTCATTATGTCAATACCCTAACAAAAAGCGGCCAGGTATTCTATTTGTTTGCCGATGAGTTTGTCGCTCTTGCCGAAATGCAACAAGCTGAACACCAACTGTTTTCTGGGAAAAGCATCGTACTGGGTCGCCGGATTGATTGGCTGTATGGTGCACGTCTCAACAAGCGGCGTGATGTCGGCCCACGCGGTTTCAGCCGAGAAAGTGCAGAGTGGGCTGAGGGAAATATCCACAGCGCATTACGGCACCGAAACCAGTTCCGTGCAAATGTCTCTCGGCACTATATCGATATTCACCATCTCCATGTTGTCCTGGCAGCAACTCAGTATGGCAGCACGGGCCAATATGCTAGCTTGGAAATCGCGGATTTTCGCAAGACCCGATGGCCTTTTTTGCGCTTTATGCGCCGGTTTTTCGTCTCGGAAGTGCTGCTGCTGCCGCGAAAACTCTGGAAAGAACGTGGGAAACATTGGACAATCGTTGCCCAGATTGCAATGCTAAGTATTACGACTTTTTGTATCGGGATGCTTTGCTGGATTGAGGCGCGTTTCCTGCCAGGACGGCAGGAGCAGCAGGAATACTATGCTGGTTTTTATCATAAAGACGCCGCAGAGGAAGAGCAGAAATCAGCCGAAGAAGCGCCAAATAAGAGAGCATTATGAGCAACTTGCTTACTGTTTGTGTGCCGACATATAACCGTGCTTCGGAATTGATCCAGTGCCTGCAGAGCATTGACGAAGCATTAGCCTGTCTTCGCCCGGAAGATCGAAGCCAGGTCACAGTCATTGTATCAGACAATGCCAGTCCGGATAATACTCAGTCCCAGGTCGAAGCACACCAAGAGAGTTTCCCCTGGCTGCAATACCATCGCAACCCCCAAAATGTAGGCGGCGAAAGAAATTTTTATGGGCTGATACAGAGGTCGGTCAGTGAATATGTGTGGGTGCTGGGTGACGACGATCGAATGAAGCCGAATGCACTTCGCGTCGCACTGGACCGGCTGGCTCGGGGTTTTGATCTGCTGATCTGCAATTGCTCCAGCTATATGCACGGTTTTACTGTGCAAAGAAAGCTGCATCATTTTCCCCTGATGTCGGACCGTGAATTTGACGATCCAGAAGAAGTGATGAAAGCTTTTGGGATTGAACTAGGCTACATTTCCATTCAGATATTTCGACGGACTCGGTTCTTAGCGGTCTCTTACGATGAATACCAGGGGTTCGCTGAGTATGGTCACTCGTTTATGTATGGTGTCTACGCGGGGCTTTTACCCCAGTCACGGACGCTCTATATTGCTGAGCCGCTGATTAAAAGTCAAGGAGACTCCTCAGCGAACTTTGACTGGTACAAGTTCTTTGCGATTGGCACTGCTCTCGTCTTCGAGACCTTGCAGGCAAAAGGATACTCGCCTGCAAGTGTACTTGCAGGAAAACATCAGGCGCTTCGCGACAGCGTGCTTCCGCATGTGCTAGTTTCAAAGCGCGATGGCTTGCCGGAGCAGCGGAACTTGTTCCAGCTTTTGCTGCCGTACTATAGCCGGAACTGGCTTTTTTGGATGGGCCTGCCGAGCTTGTTGCTGCCAGGCTCTGCGATACGTTTCGTGAATGTATTAATCAAGAATTCACATCGCCGTCGACGAGCCCTTGTCTCGTAAATTATATTTCATTGATCACTCTTTTAATCAGCAAAAATCACCAGCAAAAAGTCTTGCTGAAGGGATAGTTTTTCATGCCTCGCTTACTTGGGTTTTTGTCCCGTTATATCTTTGGCATCTTTTCCTGTGTCTACTTATTTACGCTGGGCCTACTCCAGATCAGGAACCGTGAGCTTATTTCAGCCATCAGCCGTCACTTCGGCTTTGGCGTCACGAAGGCAAAATTACCCCTAGTCTCTTTGAATGCGTTAGTCATTGATGACTCACTTCTGCAGATCAGTGAGCCGGTTGCACAAGACGGCAATGTTTCCGCGCTTGAGCTGATCTCGATCATTAAGCTGATTAAAAAATACCAGCCGTATCGTTTGTTCGAGATGGGGACCTTTGATGGACGTACTACGCTGAACATGGCTGCAAATTCAGCAGAGGCAGCGGAAATTTTTACACTCGATTTACCGAAAAGCGCGTCTGCTTCGGCTCAGCTGCGGCTGGAAGTGAGTGACCGCAAATACATTGACAAGGAAATTTCAGGCGCAAAATATCGAGGGACAGAAGTTGAATCCAAAATAACCCAGCTTTATGGTGACTCGGCAACTTATGATTTCTCTCCATTTTTTAATAGCATAGATTTTATTTTCGTGGATGCGGCGCATTCCTACGAGTATGTGCTGAATGACTCAAAGATTGCCCTTAAAATGCTTTCCGGCGGAAAAGGGATTATTTTGTGGCATGATTATGGAATTTGGGAAGGCGTCACGAAAGCGCTAGACCAGTTGCTGCAGACAGTGCCTGAGTTTCGTGACTTGAAGCATATTGAAGGCACCACGCTTGCCTGTTTGATTATCCGTTCCTGAAAGGACTGTTATGGAGAGCCCTCGGCCCGCGATGCGCGGCAAATACAGTATCAGAAATCCACTATGGAACTTTGTGTTTCGTGGTTTGGATGCTCTGCTGAACGTGTTTGTCCAGGTGCAGACAAGGCTCGGGTTACAAGCGCATCCTCAAGTGCCTAGACTGCCACACCGTATTCTTATTTCTAACGCGGCACATCTGGGCGATGTCATTGTGGCTACTTCCCTGCTTCCAGCGCTTCGGAGCGCTTTTCCTCAAGTGGAATTCGGCTTCCTGATCGGGAGCTGGTCACAGCCTGTGCTGCAGGATCACCCGCTTGTCCGTAACATCCATATCCTGGATCACTGGATGCAGAACCGAGCTAGCGTATCAAAGTGGGAAAAATGGCGGATTTACCGGCGTACCCGGGCAAAGGCATTACGTGAGATCAAAGCAGCGCAGTACGATATCGCTATAGACCTGTATTGGAACTTTCCCAACACGCTGCCGCTGCTCTGGCAGGCCGGAATCCCGATTCGAGCGGCCTTTGGAAGTGCTGGATTTGGGCCTCTCGCCACGCATTGTGTCGAGCTTTCTGATATAAATCAGCATATCTCCGAGCGCTGCCGCACTCTCCTGCGCCGCCTTGGAGTAGGTGAGCAAAGCCTTTCCAAGATGACCCCCATCCTTCCTCCTGTTACTGATGAGGTGAAAGTGCAGCTTGACGACGAGCTTCACCGCGCCGGAATGCATTCCAGTGATTTTCTTGTTTTTCATCCT
>JBPBQB010000033.1:0-29938 GCA_050954545.1 Janthinobacterium lividum
AACCTCGGCTTTGTTGTCTTTGGTCAGTACGCGCACTGTGTTTCCACCGGTCCGGCCTTCTTTGACTGCATCGCTGGGGACAACGAGGACACCATGGACATCGCGCAGAATAAACTGGCAGGTGGCGTTCATGCCGGGTTTGATTGCAGCGTCAGGATTTTTGATCTCGACTCGAACATGTATCGTCGTCACATCCCGGTCATTGATGGCTTGCGGGTCGATACGGACGACGCGGCCTTCCGGCTTGGCACCCGGCACGGCATCGAGCGCGATCGTGACTTTCTGTCCCATACTGATCTTGCCGATGTCCGATTCATCGACACTGACATCAATAAAGAGGCTGCTGACATCGCCGACCTGAACGATTTTGGTGCCGTCTGACGAAAGTGACTCACCGCTTGAAATGATCGTGCCTTCCTCGATATATTTCTGAAGGATGACACCGTTTCGGGGCGAATAGATCGTAGCGTCATGAAGCTGGATCAGAGTGTTGTTGACCTCCGCCTGCGCTTTAGAGACAGCAGCCTGGGCCGCCTGAATGTCGGACTGGCGAATGCTGCCCTGCATCAAACCGGCCTGCGCGTTTTGGACCCCGATCTTTGCCTGGAGCAAAGCCGCCCGGGAAGCGGTGACGTCCTGCTGGCGTGTCGCGTCTTCGTACCGGTTGGTCTGCGCCGCGACCAGTGCGCTTTTGGCCTGGCTGACCCGTGCTGCGGATCCTGCGAGAGATGCTTTCTGGTCGGCAGAGATCGTTTGAAGTCTTTGCCGAGCTTCATCGAGCGTAGCGCGGGCGACATCGCGGGCAGCCAGAGCCGTGTCTACGGACTGCTGGGCGACAAATCCTTTCTGCGACAATGAGTTCTGACGGTTGTAAGCGGCATCGGCGGCAGCGACATTGGCACGTGCCTGGGCATAGACCGACTGCGCCGAGGCGATGGCCTGTGGGTTGCCGGCAGTGCGTAGCTGTTCGTACTGCTGCTGGGCGGACGTCAGGTTTGCCTGGGCCTCCGCGATGGCGCTGTCAGTCAGAGCGGGCTGAACCTCAGCCAAACGCTTTGCCTGTGTCAGTTTGGCTTGGGCTGAACTCAGGCCCTGCTGTGCGCCGGAGACGGTCAGGGTATCCTGCATTCCCAGCATCCGCGCCTGCTGCTGAGACTGAGACAGCCGGGCGCGGGCAGTGACGAGGTCGGCGACCGACTGATTATAGGCCGAAAGCGTGTCTGATGGGTCAATTCGGGCGATCAGCGTTCCTGGCTTCACGCGGGTTCCGACATCCACAGCAAGCTTGATCAGGCGTCCGCCCGCGCGGGATTTCAGATCCACTATTGTCAAAGGCTGGACCACGCCGCTGGCCTCGACGGTATCGGTAACATCACCATCGGCGGCGGTATCAGTTCGGTAATGGACTTGTCCGGCGGCATTTGCGCTCTGGACCTGCCGGTAAGCGAAGGTGCCGGCCAGCCCGAGGCAGAGGATGGCGGGAACGAATATTTTAGTGCGTTTTGTCATCACTGTTATTTTACCCATCCACGCTGGATTTTATCGGCATGACTTGACAATTTCTGCCGAAACAAGTAGAATGAACTCGGTTTTAGCACTCGGAAGCCGTGAGTGCTAACGCGAGACTTTTACACAAAAGACCAATCAAACACAACGAACTGTGACGAGGAGGCAATTTCATTATGGCAGTCAACTTCCGGCCCCTGTCGGACAAAGTGCTGGTTAAGCCCAGCGAAGCCGAGACCCAGACCAGCGGCGGCATCTACATCCCGGACTCTGCAAAGCAGAAGCCCCAGGAAGGCGAAGTCATCGCCGTCGGCCCCGGACGCATTTTAGACGACGGCTCCCGCTCGACCCTTGCGGTCGCAGTCGGTGACACGGTCATCTATTCCAAGTACGGCGGCACGGAGCTGAAGCTGGACGGACAGGAATACATGATCCTGGACGAAGAGCAGATCTACGCCATCAAAGGCTAATCCCCTACGATTATCAGGAGAATTAAGATATTATGGCAGCCAAAACATTGCTGTTTGACGAAGAAGCTCGACGGGCACTTGAGCGGGGCGCAAATGCCGTTGCTAATGCCGTTAAAGTAACACTCGGGCCAAAGGGCCGCAACGTCGTTTTAGACAAAAAATGGGGCAGCCCGACCATCACGAAAGATGGCGTGACTGTCGCAAAAGAGATCGAGCTCGAAGACCCTTACGAGAACATGGGCGCACAGCTTGTCCGCGAAGTCGCCTCCAAGACCAACGACGTCGCCGGTGACGGCACCACGACCGCGACTGTTCTTGCTCAGGCTATTGTCAACGAAGGCCTGCGCTACGTCGCCGCCGGTGGCAACCCCATCGCCCTGCGTCATGGCATCGAGCTGGCAGTCGAAGCCGCTGTCGCCGAGCTGAAGAACCGCAAGATCGATATCACCGACAAGGCTTCCATCGCGCAGGTCGCATCCATCTCCGGCAACGATCCGGAAATCGGCGCTTTGATCGCCGATGCCCTGGACAAAGTCGGCAAAGACGGCGTCATCACCGTCGAAGAGAGCAAGGGAACCGAGACCACGCTGGACGTCGTCGAAGGCCTCCAGTTCGACAAGGGCTTTATCTCCCCCTACTTCGTCACAGACCAGGAGCGCCAGGAAGCCACACTGGACAACCCGCTGATCCTGCTGAACGAGAAGAAGATCTCCTCGGCACAGGACCTGATCCCACTGCTGGAAAAGATCTCCCAGTCTCGCCGTCCTCTGCTGATTATTGCAGAAGATGTCGATGGTGAAGCGCTTGCGACCTTAGTCGTCAACAAGCTGCGCGGCATTCTGAACGTCGTCGCTGTCAAGGCTCCCGGCTTCGGTGACCGCCGCAAGGCCATGATGGAAGACATCGCTATCCTGACCGGTGGCCGCTTCCTGACCGAAGACCTCGGTATCAAGCTGGACGGCATCGAGCTGACCGACCTCGGCTCGGCGAAGAAAGTTGTCATCACAAAAGAAGACACCGTTCTGGTCGAAGGCGGCGGGACCACCGATGGCGTCAAGGGCCGGATCGAGCAGATCCGCCGCCAGATCGAGAACACCGACAGCTCTTACGACAAAGAGAAACTGCAGGAGCGGCTCGCGAAGCTAGCCGGCGGAGTAGCAGTCATCCAGGTCGGCGCAGCCACCGAGACCGCGCTGAAAGAGAAGAAGCATCGCTTCGAAGATGCCCTCTCCGCCACCCGTGCGGCAGTCGAAGAAGGCATTGTCGCCGGTGGCGGCGCGACGCTGATCTCTCTGATCCCGTTCCTGGACAACCTCGGTCTGACCGGTGACGAAAAAGTCGGCGCGAACATTGTCCGCCGCGCTCTGGAAGAGCCTCTCCGCCAGATTGCTGCAAACGCCGGGCTGGAAGGCTCCGTCGTCGTGCAGATGGTCAAGACCCTTCCCCAGGGTCACGGCCTGAACGCCCTGACCGAAGAGTACGTCGACCTTGTCGCCGCCGGCATCGTCGACCCGGTTAAAGTGACCCGTTCCGCCCTGCAGAACGCGTCCTCGATTGCCGGCATGATCCTCTCCACCAACTCGCTCATTGTCGAGAAAAAAGAGAAGAGCAAAGGCGGCAACGCCAGCGCCAACCATGACGACGACGATTATTAGACCCTAACTAAGAAAGGGGCGCGGCATAAGCCGCGCCCCTTTTGTTATTTCAGGTCATGCCAAGAAAAGAAGCAATGTTGACATTGTTTCGCCCACGGCGTCCGCGCTAGCTTTTGACATCTTGGGCAATAGTTCAGAAATACTTTGTCGGCGTTGTCTCGAAGAATTCGATTACGGATATTATAAAGGCAGTCCTCGAGGCCGTCTGCCAGCAGTACCAAAACATCTGAATCTTTGGATATGAACTTTTCCTCAATCTTGTTTCGGCGCTCTGTGGGCTTGACATATTCCGCGTGTCCCGACAAAATAATTGTCGCTCGAGCAGTCGTCTGAGCCGCCGCTTCTCGCGCCGTCATCAGATCACCGTAATTGTTTAGGATATAGCCTGTCAACTCATCCATATTATTTTGCACTCTAGTGCTTAATCGCGGTCTCACGGCAGCATTCGGATTTTCTTCGTCGTCAAGTAGAGATGTCGTCCCGGCTTGTTGAGCGTCTGAAAGCCGTACTTTTCGTAGAATGCCTGCGCTAAGTCGTCAAGGGCATCTACGATTACAGCAGCGGCAGCAATGTTATCGGCATGACGCCTTGCGGCGGTCAGAGCGTGTAGTAGCAAATTCCTGCCTAATCCTTCGCCCTGCCGACGCTTGTCAACCGCAAGGCGGGCCAGCAAAATCGCTGGGACCGGGTACCGGGGCAGCCCTGCATTTTCGGGATACTCGTCGAAATCAATCGTTGAAGAAGACAGCGTGTAGTAACCCCAAATTCGGCTTTCGCCTTCGTCTACCAAAACGTAAGTGCGTCCAACATCTTTGTCTTGATTCTGCCGCGCGGAACGCTGGAGGTACTGATTCAGACTAGGAACGCCGCAGTCGAAGCTTTGGCGGTCATGGGCCTTCATCAGCGCTTGAAATTGAAGCAATAGGAACCTCCTGCTCGACCGCCTTAAGAGCCATATTGCTTGTTGAACCGATGAGCCGCCTGTACCAGTGCTTCATTAGGTTTCTCTTCAGAAGCCAGCGCCTGCAAAAAGCGATCCCGCTCGGCATTGTTCAGCGTAATCCGGTGATGTTTTTCCAGAACAGCCTGCGCTTCATTGACAAGAGTCGCGCTGACAAAATCTGTCGTTGAAACGCCGAGCGCTTCCGCAGCCTGTTCGATGATTTTCTTGACATCCGGGCGCACGCGCAGATCAAGACGTGTCGTTTTTCGGGTTTCAGGCTGGGACACTGTTGGCATGGTATATCCTCCAAGAATTGCTGGTCACGATATTATACCTTATGTACGGCAGATGGACACACGCTCGCCAACTTGCTGGTTGATGAGGAGAAGGAAGGTGAAATGGCGCAACTGCCCCATCCCAAATCGCTTCATAATCGGCATCACTCCGAACCGTCTGGATCTATCAGCATTCTCAAGCCGTCCAATACTTGCTTCATCCGGCTTCGAGAAAGGATTCCAATTTGTTCTTCAAGCTGCGTCTTATCTATCGTGTAGACCTGCGAGATGAGAACGACGCTTTGCTTGGGCAGATGACATTCACCGGGATTTAGCAGTACGTTTCCAGAAGAATCTGCGCGTTCCAAGTTTGAGCTAAGAACACACACGACGGTTGTAGCAAGGCGGCTCCGGTTGAAGCTATTGCCTTGAACAATGACAACCGGACGTTGGTACCGCGGCTTGGACGCCTGCGGCGTACCGAGATCAGCCCAATAAATCTCTCCTTGCCGTATTACCATTCCATCTCAGCATGAGGACGCTCGGCCGAACGCATCTGATGCACAATCTTCCGGTCTTCATCTGCCGCTTCATCAGTATAACTTTCGTTAATCTGCCGTGTAATTTGTTCGCCTTTCTGGCGTTTCGCGAATTCTTCCATTGCCATTGCGAAAGCACGGCTGCGGGATACTTTTAGAAAGCTGGCAACCTCTTCAGCCTGCTGAAATATGTTTTCATCTATTGAAATTGCTGTCTTTACTATTGCCATAAGCTATCTCACAATAATAGTATAACTGGTAGTGTTAACAATGTCAATACTAGCTACACTTTCCACAGTGCTGCGTTCAGCGCACTGTCTCTGAGCGCATCGCGCGAATCAATCAGCTTCTGGCACAAGGCCTCGTTTCCTGCCGCCTCGGCTTACTGTACCGCTGCGTTCAAAGTCTCAACGGTCTGAGCAATCTGCGTCATTAAATCGCGACGGGCTTTCGTCTGCTGGATTTTCGCGCGGGCTTGGACAAACAAGTCTGTGGCTAAATTGGTTGTTACAGTGAGCTGACTTCTGGCAATCGCTATTTCGATCTGGGCTTGTTTTTCCTGTGCTTTGAGGGCCAGTGCTTCCGCAGTCATTTCGCGGATTTGCATTTCTTCCCGGTGCATAGCTGTTTTGACTGCCTCTGTAGTGAATATTGCCGTTTCTAAAGAATCCTGTAAATGTGTTAATGTTTCCTGGTACTTGGATTGCTCCGCAAGTAGACTTTGCCTGCTTTCTTCATCGGCAGAATGGTCTAAGTCTGCGAGGCGTTCAGCCAGCCGGGTGACAGTCTTTTGGGTTTGATCCACTAGAGCCTGAAGGTTATTTTTCTGCGTGATTGCATCGACAGTATGGGTTCGGTTCTTGGCCTGCGCTTCTCGCATCTGCTGCTGGGCTTGCTGCAGCAGGACTTCTGAGCTGAGAACCGGCACTTTTTTCTCACGTCTCAGCAGCAGCGGGAGAACGCATAGGAAGCCGGTTAGAACGCCGAGCAGCGATTGTGTGGATCGATTTGACATGGAAAAAGTATAACAATTTTCAGTATATGTGTCAATTCTAAAAAAATGGACCAAAACGACGAGTCTGGCCTTGTTTTTCATGTAAACTAACAGAACTTTCATAAAACGATTTCGCAACGTGATTATTGAGGAAACTATGAAAATCCAGAAACACTCGATTAAAACAGGCTTGACCTCGGTGGCCCTTCTGACCACTTTTACCCTTGTCCCCGTGCTGGCCGCACCTGGTGTACCGACTCCTTCCGCAGAGATTAAAGTCAGTGCATCCGCTCCGGCAACAAAACCGGCAGCTATTAGAATTATAGTGCCGTCCGCGCAGCCGGTATCGACCAAGATCAACAAAAATTCGGCGAAGCACACATCTGACTATCGCTTCTCGAATCCCTCTCGCTGGAACTCTGACTGTACATGCAACTCGATCCGTAACCAGTAATCGAAGCCGTGTCTAATACAAACACAGAGAGCGGGGAAGGCAATTGCCTTCCCCGCTCTCTGTGTTTTGTAGCTATAAGTTAATCAGGGTCGGATTGTACTGTGAAGTAGGAAAGGACGTTGTTGTCATTGGTGTCGGTCAGATTGCTCTTGTGACTGGCAATGACATCGAGCGCAACTGACTTGACGTGGCCGTCGCACCAGAGAACATTGCAGTGGCCGTTATGCCGTCCGACCAGGTTGCCTAGCTTCTGGTAGCCGTGCCACATGGAGATCGCGGAGGCTGTGTCGCTGAACTGCCCGCGCTGTTCTCCAAGTGACTTGACCCCGTAGCCGTCGGCGGAGAAGGCTCCGTCACCGTCTGCGACCCAGATCGTGGTGGCAGGTGATTGCAGGTTGGAAAGGCTGTAGGCATTCGGCGGGGTGGCATCGCTGACAGGGGGACGTCCGATCCCGTGGCCGGTGCTCCAAAAAGCCGAGTTCATGCAGTATGAGCCGGCACGCATAGTCGAGGTACCGTCTGCAAGTTGTGTCCACGGCACGTAGGCACTGAAGGAAGCGCTTCCGGTCTTGGCACTCGCCGGTGTCGAGCTGCTAAACCAGGTGGCTGCCGGGTCCAGGTAATCACCGCTGCTGGACTGGTCCGGGCAGTTGAAGATTTGCGGGCTTTTGACAAATGGCTGTATCGCATCCATCCACTGGTAATGCTGGCCGGAGGTATCCCCGGCGGGAGAATAGCGGGCGCCGCCTTCCCAGCCGCCGATGTAATGGTTGACCATAGCTTCGTCGTTGTCCTGGGAGTACTCGGTCAGTGCCAGCCCGATCTGCTTCAAATTAGACTCGCAGGAGATAGCGCGGGCGTTCTCGCGGACTTTCTGGAAGACGGGAAACAAAATCGCGGCGAGAATCGCGATAATGGCGATGACGACGAGCAGTTCGATGAGAGTGAAGCCGCTGCGTTTTCGCACGGCATTCTGAGACAGAGTGTTTGGGAACATTGTGTTCTCTTTCTAATAGAAAACAGTAATCGTATCAAGCGAGACTAAGGTATTAAAGCGGCTGTGCTGAGTCGGAAAGGTCATGCCGCCGCAGAACAGCTTGGGGTATCAGCGGCAGGGCGAGAAGAGTCAGCGCGGTTGCTGCGGCGCTCACCCAGATCAAGGCGGGCAGGGGAACGTGCATCTTCTCGAAGAGCCAGGAACCGAGGACATCGGACCCTGTCCCGCCGAGATTGGCGGCGCTCATCAGCAGGGAGTATGACATCGCCTCGGCACCGCGCGGGGAAGCCCGCGCCGCCATATCCATCAGCGCGACTGAGATCAGAACACCGAGCAGGCCGTTCGCTCCCTGAATCATGAGCGCCGACATAGGGGTCTTGTAGCCCAGAAAAAGCAATGAACTGACCACGCTCAGGACAATGCCGACCGTGAGAAGACGCTTCAAGGGCAGGCGTGTACAAAGCCAGGCATACAGGAGCGCTCCCGCGATTGCGGCACCGTTGGTCATTGCTCCGAGCCAGCCAATAAACTTTGGGCTGAAATGCAGAATGCTGGTCTGGTAGAAGAATAGGGGCGTTCCAAATCCCGGCGAAAGATCTTTGAGAAAGATGAACGCGGCGGCAAGCCAGAGGGCCCGTGATTGCAGAACCGGACGGAGGCGGTCCAAAATCTCTTTTCGCGTGACGGCTTCTCGGTGGCCTCGGTGGGCTTCAGGAAGCAGGAAAAGTGTTGCCGGAACCAGGCTAAAGAACAGAGCCGCGCCAGTCCCGCAGGTCCAGCCGAAGGCATGTCCGACGAGATAGCCGCCGACAGGCTGGGCCGCCAGAATCGTCCCTGCAATGATTGTTTCACGCAGAGCGCCCATTCGCCCGGTCCACCCCTGCTGCTGCCCGGCTTCGACCAGCAGACCGCCGGAAACACTGCTTGCAAGCACGGCAAACGAATTGGCTCCGATGAGTATCCATAGAAGAGGCGCGTAATGGCGCGGAACAAGAGCCAGCAGCCCGGCAACCGGCTTGAAATACCAGGCGAGACTAGTCTAACCGAAAAAAGCGGCCATCGCGGTCGGGCCCAGATGAAGATGGTTCTTGAGAAGGAACTGGAGCGGCAACTTGGCATGGCGGCTGTCGCTGACAAAGGTGGAAACGAGGAGGCCCACGACGATCATTGCCATGAGGCGTCGGGGCTGGCCTGATGCTGTTGCAGGGGTAGCAGCAGGCGAAGAAGCGGTCAAAGCCATAAAGACTCTTTCTAAGTGCTAACTGCTTTTGGCAGTCTTGACAGCGTATTATAACCAGGCATTTTTACTGTTAAACATACATTTTTTACCTAAGAAAGTAGATTCAACGGGGGCAGATATAATCAAAATGCAGTTCTCGCTTATTTTAGAAAGGCAACCGAAAAACATGAACTTGACACAGAAAATCCTTCTCGGACTGACGACTCTGACTATCCTGGGGCTGACACCCCATTCCGCTACGGCACAAACAGTCGTTACGGCTGCCGATTCAAACGTCGGCGTTCCCGGAACGGTAAGCGGGGGCGCATTGAACGGCAATCTCGGCGGGGCAGGCGGAAACGGCCTGCTCGTGACTGTCGGCGCAATCGCGACGGTGTCGCGGTTTCCAGCGGCTCCGTGACGGGTTCCGGCACGATCACCGATAACTTTTTGGATAACTCAGGGGCAAGTACTTTTACGTATTCAGTCAGCGGTGGCATTTTGAGCATCAATAGCCCCGTTCCCGGAGCTTCTACCACGGTTTCCTGCTGGTACTCGGCCTCGGGAGTGTAGTTATCGCGGCTAAGAAGAAATCTGCTGTGTCTGCCTAAGCGGATCGCGATGCAGTATGACAAAGACAAATAAGGCCTGCCGACAGTATTGCCGGCGGGCTTTATGCTTCTGTCTTCTTGAGTGTCGTCACGCGATTTCTTCGCTGATGCCGAGGGCTTTGAGGTCGCTGCGGGATCGGTCGTCGGAGGAGACCAGGGAACGCATCTGGGCGGCGACTTCGCTTTCCGTCAGACCCTGACGCGACATGGCTTCGCGGACAAATGAGACTCGGTCATGCGCCATCAGTAAATCTAAACTGGAAATCTCTAAAATGTCGGCGAGGGCACCGAGGGCGGGGACAGTCTGGGCGATGTCACTTTCAGCTCTTGCGCGTAAAAGTGTTTGGGCGTACTCGAGTTCGCGCATAGCCTGGTCGAGCGGAGCGCTCATGACCCGAAATTCGTTGACTTTTTCTGCGAGATCGCCGCTGAGTTCATTTGCCGCCATTTCATCTGCCCCCTGAAGATTGTCTCCCATTATACCTCTTTTGGCGCTGTCCGGGGTTGACAAAGGGCCGGGGCGGGTTGTAAGATAGACTATGCCCGTCACCGCCGCGTCCGTGTCTGCTCTGCCCCCTGTCGCCCTGTCCGCGTTTGAAGGACCGCTGGATCTGCTTCTGCACCTGATCCGCGAACACCGCGTCGATATTGCCGATATTCCTATCCTCCAGATTACGGACCAGTATCTTGCCTACCTGCGTGCGATGGAAGCCATGAATTTGAATGTCGCGGGTGAGTTCCTGCTGATGGCGGCGACGCTCTTGGAGATCAAAAGCCGGATGCTCCTGCCGAAGCCGCCCCGTATCGAGGAAGGCGCGGAAGAGGGCGTCGACCCAAAGCAGGAGCTGATCCAGCGGCTTCAGGACTACCAGCGTTATAAATTGTTTATCGAGACACTCGCTGAGTGGGAAGACAACCGACGAGCGTTGTTTTTTCGTGGTCAGGGAGATTACGGCGGCGAATATCTTCTGCCGGTCGGCTTTGGAGATCTCAAGCCAGGGGCACTGCTGAAGGCTTTGAACCGACTGCTGGCCGAGGCCGGGGATGATGGCGATCAGGCCGTGACCAGTGTACGGCGTCAGAAGATGACACTGCGCCTTGCAATGGCGTCACTCTGGCACAAAGTCCAGCGCAGCGGCAGCGAGGGCATTCTGCTGGAAGACTGCTTTGAGCCGCCCTACGTGCGCTTAGAAGTCGTCATGCTGTTTCTCGCGCTCTTGGAGCTGCTGCGGCAGCACCGGCTCCGGGCGTTTCAAGAGGCCCATCTGGGTCAGATTACGCTTTCAGTGCTGACGGCGGATGCCGATGTCTGAGACGATTTCCGAGACAGACCTGCCGCCGCTTCTGGAAGCATTTCTCTTTGTGGCGACCGAGCCGGTCCAGCCCGCCGAGATCGCCCGTATCTTACAAACAGACGCTGGGGCGATTGAAGAAGCGCTGGAAGACATTGTCAATGCCTACGCCCGGCGCATAAACTCCGGCCTGCATGTCGTTCGGATCGCCGGCGGCTACCAGATGGCGACCCGTCCCACGCTGGCATCCGGCATTGGCCGTCTGCTGGCCGCGCCGAACCAGAAGTCGCGTTTGTCCAAGCCGGCGCTGGAAACGCTTGCCATTATCGCCTACCAGCAGCCGGTGACGCAGGCTGAGATCGAAGCTGTGCGCGGCGTTTCTGCCGACGGCGTGCTGAAAACTCTGGCCGAGCGGTTTTTGATTGCTGAGACAGGCCGCAAAGAAGTCGCAGGCCGTCCGATCTTGTATTCAACAACGCCGGATTTCCTGCATTATTTCGGCCTGCACACGATTGACGATCTGCCGCCGCTGGAAGACATCGCGCTTTCGGAAGAAAGCGAAGCCGCGACACATGACGCCTTGCAGGCGGTCGGGATGGATAAGTGAGATGAGCTGCTGCCATGAAAACCCGCCGTAAACGACAGGTCTGGAGGCGCGGACGCCAACCGCACGGTGTGCGGAAGATCAAGATCAGAAGAAAAATCAAGCTATCAACCTATAGCATTTCCGGGCACCGCCCGGTTGGCGTCTGCGCCTCCAGACCTGTTCTTTAGGACGGGAAAACGGCTTTACATTCATATCCTATGCTCAAAAGTTCTAACATACTCTTAATAGTACTCTCTCTTGCACTGCTTCTGCTGCCCCTCTCCGGGCGAGCGACGCCGCCCGTTGCCGCCAATCCATTGACGCCGGTCGTTCACAGCCACTATTCGGTGCTTATTGATGCCGTGACGGGGAAAGTTATCTGGGCGCGTAATCCGGAAACGCCGCGTGCGATTGCGTCAACGACTAAGATCTTGACCGCGACACTGCTTCTGGAGCGAGGACATTTGGATGACATTGTCACTGCCCCAAATGGAGTCCAGTACCTGCCGGACAGCAGCCTGCATCTGCGGGTGGGAGAGAAGATCACACTGCGCGATCTGCTTTATGCCATGCTGCTGCGCTCCGCCAATGACACAGCAGTCGCAGGGGCTGTCTATTTGAGCGGCAGTGTCCCAGCGTTCGCGAAAGAGATGAATGCTAAGGCTAAAGAGATCGGGGCAGTACACTCGCATTTCGTGACCCCAAACGGGCTTCCCGCGCCGGGGCACTACTCGACTGCGGGTGATATGGCCCTGCTTGCGGCTTATGCGGTCAACAACCTACCGGAGTTCAACGCGATTGTTCGGACTCCGCTCTATAAAGTGCATCGGTCCGTGGATCAGCGCGACGTGTGGGTCAAAAACACAGCGACAACATATCTGAAGACGTTTCCTGGGGCCGACGGTATCAAGACCGGATACATTCATCAGGCCGGGCACTGCTTTGTCGGCTCGGCGACACGCGGTGGCTGGCGGCTGATCGGAGTGGCGCTGGACAGCAATGACTGCCGGGAAGATGTCGAGTCGCTTCTCAATTATGGATTTACGAATTTTGCGCCGATGACCGTGCTGCATCAAGGGGATCCGGTCGGCACGATCAGCATTCCGAGTGCGTCTCAGCCGGTCAACGTAAGCTGTTCGGACCCGGTGTTCATCGTCGTTTCCAAGCGACGCCCGATGCCGGGCTATCAGATCAAAGTGACACCGCTGCCGCTGCTTCCCCAGGCTCCGATCTCGGCAGGGACACGGCTTGGTACGGTTACGATTTTGGTAGATGGTAAAGTGCAGGCGACGGCTGCTGCGCTGGCGACGGACAATGTCGCGCTCCGGCCATCAGTCACGGTCGTTGAGACGATAAAGATGTTTGGACTGATTTTACTGAAGGCGGTTGGAGCACTAGCCCTTTTGATAGTGCTGATTTTTGGGGGATTAATAGTCTATGGAAGAACGGCTTCAAAAAGTGCTCGCAGCCGCCGGAATCGGTTCGCGGCGAACGTGCGAGGCGTGGATCGTCCAGGGCCGGGTGCGCGTTAATGGAAATGTTGTTACTGAGCTTGGCACTAAAGTCGATCCAGCCGCTGATAAAGTCATGTTTGACAGCCGGATCGTCCGACCACCGCTGAAACATTATTATTTGGCGATGAACAAGCCGAAGGGCATTATCTCGTCGCGCTCCGATCCGCATGGTCATGCTGGCCAGATGGTCACCGATTTAGTAGACATCGGCGGGAAGCCGATGCTGCGGCCAGTCGGGCGCTTAGATGCCGACAGCGAAGGCTTGATCTTCCTGACCGACGACGGCGACTTTCTCTTCAAGCTGACCCATCCGCGCTACCATGTGCCGAAGACTTACCGTGTGGCCGTTTCCGGCGTTCCCGATGAGGATGCGCTCGGGCGGCTCCGGCGCGGCATCATGCTGGACGACGGCATGACCCGGCCTGCGGAAAATGTCCGATTGCTGCGCGGCAAACAGAACCCCGATGGAACAGGGCAGGGGGAAGTAGAGCTGACCATCTACGAAGGCCGCAACCGTCAGGTGCGCCGGATGATGGCTGCTCTCGGCCACACGGTCACACGTCTGGTCCGGGTCAAAATCGGCAGCGTTCGTCTGACCGGTCTGCCTGCGGGTGCCTGGCGTCACCTGACACCCGGCGAAGTCGAGGCACTCACTCAAGAAATAAAATCCGCAGAAACAAAATCAACAGAAACCAAGTCACAAATAGAGGAGACAAAAGAACCATGGCCCGCACCGCAACCTTCGATACCACCAAAGGCATCATCGCCGCCCAGCTCACTGAGGACGACGCGCCTATCACCACGGCAAACTTCATCGAGCTCACCGAAAAGGGATTCTACAACGGATTGACCTTCCACCGGTATGCCCCAGGCTTTGTCATTCAGGGCGGCGACCCGGACGGCAACGGCATGGGCGGCTCCGGCAAGAACATCAAAGGTGAGTTCAAAGATAATGGTGTCCCAAATACAGGCCGGCACGACTCCGCAGGAGTCCTCGCGATGGCACGTTCAGGAAGTCCGGACAGCGCCTCATCTCAGTTTTATTTCACGCTCGCTGCCGCGCCGCATTTGGACGGCGGATACGCTGTGTTCGGCAAAGTAACTTCAGGACTGGAAGCCGTGCTGGCACTGCGTCAGGGCGATGTCATCAATTCCGTGATTATTAGCGGAAACTAATTTAGCGGAAACTGAATCTTGTCTCAGGGAACTATTGACAGACCATGAACGCTTATGAAAGAGTAAAGGGCAGCCGCAGGCCCAAACTGTCATGAGGCTCTTTCCGGAAACTCGAAAAAGTATGCCTGCGGGCGTACAAAACGGGACCTCGGAAAAAGGTCTGTCTGAGGATGACGTCGACCTGTTTGCGCGGCTTCTTGCCGCGCATCAGGACAAGCTCTACCGGGTGGCTTACCGGATGGCAGGCCACCACGAAGACGCTCAGGACTTGCTGCAGGACGCACTTTTAGAAGCCTACCGCTCGTTCAAGAAGTTTCAGCGCGGCAGCTACTTCGATAAGTGGCTGTACCGGATCATGACGAATACATTCATCGACCGGCAGCGCCACCGGAAGCGGGTCGGGCCGATTGAGTCGCTGGACGCACCCATCCCTGGGACCGACGAGGGAGCAGGGATCGGGCGCGATATTCCTGACTGGGCGGATGAGCCGTCGCGCCGCGTTCTCGAAGACAAGTTCGAGGAGCCTGTCCAAAAGGCTCTGGACGCATTGCCACCCGAGTTTCGGATGGTTCTGATTTTATCGGATGTCGAAGAGTTTTCCTACGAAGAAATCTCGGAGATGATGGAGACCCCGATTGGGACAGTGCGTTCGCGCCTGCACCGTGCCCGGGCGATCATGCGGCAAAAATTGACGAGTTGAAAAAGCTGGCGAACTAAAAGAGTTAAGCTGCGTCAGCAAGAAGACCATGATGAGCAAAAGTACACACCCGCATGGCGAACAGTTGTCCGCCTACATAGACAGTATGCTCGACGTTTCGCGGATGCGCGGTATTGGCGAGCATTTGAGCCACTGCGCTGCCTGCCGACTGACCGAAGAGAATCTGCGCCAAACCAAGTATCTGGTGCGCGGCCTTCCCGATCCGCTCCTGCCCGGCTCCGATTTTTGGAATGCTGCTTACCGCAAGCTGCGTGTCGAAGACCGAGAGCGAGCTATCGCCAAGCGTTCCTCCTGGCAGGCCTGGCGCAGCGCCGGTCCGGTTGAGCACCGCCGCTGGGCAGCAGGACTGGCTGCGGTGACTGCGGTAGGCGCTCTTTTAGTCAGCCCGATTTCGCATTCGCCGCGTCCGGTCGCACCGCTTTCCGTGCAGGCCTTGATTCCGGCGCAGGATGTGTCTCCTGATGTTTCCTCCTTAGTGGAATTGCATACGGACTCTGTCTCCCGCCTGCCGCTGTCTGACCCGGATCGTCAGAAAATGATTGCCGCAGATGTTCAGCAGTCGCCGTCAGACGCCTCGGAGGCGGCAAGTTATGCCGATGCGTCTTTCTAGGTTTTTTATCTTTCCACTGATGTCAATCGGCATCTTGCTGCTGGTCGCTCTGACCGGCATCAAGCCTGCCGCCGCGAAACCGCACAAAATCCCAAGCCTTACTCTTGTTAAAGCTCCCAGCGCCGAGGCACTTTTTGTCAAAGTCCTGCAATCCGACGATTTGTTCTCGTACAAAGGCCGGCAGATCACCACGTACTGGCGCACTGGCCGGGCGGTAGAAGTCATGGTTTACCATAACCCGCCGGACGATCACCGAATCGAGTATCTGAACCCAGAAATGGCACGGGGGCGGCTTCTTGTCAGCGATGGGCTTCAGCAGTGGGAGTATGACCCGCATCAAAAAGTGCTGCGTCTCCGCCGTCTTTCGCCGGGTGCCCTCGATGACGACGATCTACTCAGCTACACGCTTCTCCGGGCGAATTACCTGCTGGCGGTCGATCCCAAGCCGCGTACCTGGGCCGAGCGTAAAGCATACCTCGTGACCATCAAGCGGCCGAAAGGTGCGACACTCGCCCGCCGGTTTTGGATCGATGCCGGAAGCGGTTTGATTCTGAAACGAGAGATTTACGGGGAAGACGGCAAGCTGGCGGTCACGGTGACTTTCTCGGACATTACCTATCATCCGACGCTTGACTCAACGCTCTTTTCTCTGGCAAGCCTTGCGAAGACCATCCACACTGTCGAGCTTCCCTCAGCGGAAACAGCCGTACCGATGACTTTTCTGCAAAAGCAGCTTGCCGGAAAAGCTTCCGCTCCCGGTTCGCTTGCCGGGTACCGTCTGGTCGGCGCCACCACCACCAAAATCGGTGAGCGCCCTGTCCTGCATCTGCGTTACTCCGACGGCCTGAATCTGGTTTCCCTGTTCGAGCAGCGCCGCACCCAGCCCCAGCGTCCGACCCTCGTCCCGGCAGGAATGCGCGTGACCCAGATCGGCTCCATCCCCGTTCACATTTCCCACCGTGCCTCCCTGACCACGCTGAACTGGGACACTTCCACCCTCAATACAACGCTGATGGGCGAGATGGGTATCTCGTCCCTACAAACACTCGCCCAGGCCGCCATTCAAGGCCATTAGAAAATATCTTTACGAATTTTGTATGAAACGCTTGACAGAATGGTTGCCTGGCCTTACAATGGTCCTAAAGCAATCAACGCCAGCAAGAACGGCGACGCACGGATCACAAAGGAAACCCACTGATGTCATCTTCCTCGTTCCAGTCACTGCACAACCCACGTTTCTCGCGTGGCTGGCAAAGCAAGCCACCGCCCGGTTTGTTCTCCGAAGCCGTCTTGTTCTCCTGAGCCTTTTCCTTTTCAGCCTCGCGGCCTTGCCTGCGCTGGCGCAGTGGCAAGTCGTTGACCAGAACGGAAACCTGCTCACGCCCCAGGGCAGCGTTTACACTCTGTCCCTGTCTGAAACTGGAACCACCCAGAACACCTTCCCGTTAGGGGGAAGCGTTTCACTTGCCCCTTTGTCATCTCGCGCCAATGCCTGCTTTCTGACCCTGAGCGCCGACAACAGCATCTCCAATTCCGGGTACGCGGGGTTTTATGTCCCCCTCAGCGGCCCGGCTGTGCCCGAAACCGGTTCCCTGACCGGAACAGCGGACGGACACCTGGAAGTAAGCTACAAGTACATCGGGCCGCTGCCGGCCCCGCTTTTTCTAGACCTGCTGCTCACGCCGACTCTGAATGCAAGCGTCGAGATAGCTTATGACGGTTTCATCAATAGCTATCTCCACTACTCCAACCTGACGAGTGGCCTTTCCGCAACGGCACAGATTACAGCCCAGGTGACACTCAATGGCGCGTCTCCAATCACTCTCGCATCGGCGGCCGCCTCAGCATCAACTGCCAACCAACCGGACTACGCAGGTATCGCGAACACACAGTCAGTCCAGACCCAGTTGCTGTCATTCAGCCACCTGATGCGGGTTCCGGTCATCAACGGTGTGGCGCGGGTAGCTCTGGATGGTCTGATGACTGACACCGCCAGCAACTCCATTGTTTATGGCACGTACAATCCCCGCGGTGTCGCCGTCACCAATGGCCCGACCGATGCCTACAGCAGCACATACATCGTCGGAACAATTCAACAAGATAACCGGGAGGTGACGGTGAGTGCAGATTGTGATTCGCCCCCTACTTACACATTTCATAAAGTTTTAACCGGAGGTTTGGATGCTAATGGAGATGGGTTGTGTGCTAAATTTCCTCATGCTCCTGCTCCTGACGGAAGCATGCAAGGGGACATTGGCATTCCTTACGGTTCGCAGCATCTAAACAATCAGTCTATTGAGGTAGTGTCAGCGACCGCCAAGACTGTTACGTACCATGGACACATTCCAGGCAATTGGGCAACGTGGATGTCGCATTATTGGTGGAATTCTTCCCTGAAAAAGTACAGTACTGACGGTAGCCTTTATCATCTTTCCGGGATTGGCCTCCCCACTGAAGCGGAGATTCCTGTTTTAACGAATGTTTACAATGGACCCATTGTCGACAACGATACTGGCCTTATCATCCCAAACGATGCGGGTACCACCGGTACGACTGACAACATTACTTTCAAGTTTCAGAATGGTGATAATAGAAGCACAGGCTATCCAACCGGCAATGATGGTGACGGGGCAACTGCGGCGGCAAGCTACGCTTTGACGATTCATCAGCCCATCGAAGTTTTTCAAAGCCATCGACCTGATGAAACAAACCACTACCTAATTGCCTCTCCATCTATTAGCGGAGACATTCCAATGTCGTTTCAAGGTCTTGAATTTTCTACTTACAAGGGTAGCGGTTCAAATGGTCTCTCCGCAATATGTGTGATAAACTCTCCCTCCGTCAGTTGGGACCTAGCGAATGACGTAACAAATGCGCTGTCCTCTGTGCCGTACCCAGGTTGGTGGGGAGTGCTAGATGTGATTTTCTCCGGTGCCAACATTTACATCAACCATGCTACGCCCAAATCCATGAATTTTCCTGCCGATTTCAATGATGTTGCTTGGAGCGATCCATCGTCGGATGGGGACAGCTACTACAAAGCTAAGCGAGGCGCAAAAGCTGATTATCATATGAGTCCGCGTGTTCGTGTGCAGTATCGATGGAAGTACAAACTGGTAGATGTTTACAATGCCAGTGGCTTTCAGAGTGAAACGCTGTCGCACGACTCAGAATATATTGGGCCTCTAAACGCCTTTGGCGTGTTCACCTATACCGGACCACCACTCACACCTTGACACAATTTCTCAGAGCAGAAATCATGATTATGAAATTCAACAAAACAATTTACCTCTCACTTGCAGCGGCATTTATAGTTCTTGGTTGCGTCTCAACGCAAGTGAAATGGCTGACACCTTTTGCACATCAAAGTTCCATCAACCAGCTTGCCGAGGCGAGGTATCAAAAATATGCAGCGACTGACTTCGTGGGTGAAAAAACCATTGCGGAAAATGCATTCTCTTGGCGACACGAAACATGGGCAGGTGACGATAAGCCTTATCAGCAGATCCGTCAAATGATTGACACTGCAATCGCTTCTGGCACGTCTCCTATGCATCTTGCTGAAGAGTATCAGAAACAAGCCCAGCATGACAGTCGATCTCCCCTGGCTCAGTTTCGTTGGGGCTATTCTCTCTGGAAAACGTTGACGCCGAAATCTACGTCACACGAGCAGATGACAAATGGCTTAGGCACTTTTTTTTCGCTGGCGAAAATTGATTCGCCCAACACCTATGACTACGCTCGATTGAGGTATTTGGTCTCCTATCACAGTGGTGAACAAACGGAATTGGGTGAAAGATTACTTCAACGCAATACACAGGACATAGATGTTAAGGCTCATCTTGCACTGGATTATACTGCTCCAGGTCCGGAACCGTATGGATTGAAGATCAAAAACAGAGTAATTCAACTGTCGAAAGAGTTAATTCAGGCCAACCCAAAGCATGCTGGCTATTACTCTGTTCTTGCAGAAGCATATTATACAGCTTACTATCAGAACGGACATCATAAACAAGATGCTCTCGCCACAATCTTCGCTCTGAAAAAATACTTGAGTTTAGCAAATCCAAACGAATATTTTTATCACGTAGCGGAAACTCGCATTGTTGACCTTGAGCAAAGACTAAACACCAAATAGAGCCTTAGTTTTGTGAACTGCTTTTATCTACCCGTGCATATCACGTCGCAGGGTATGGCATAGCAGGGTCATAAGGTGGATGGAAAAGTCGTCGTCGGCGCAGCGCAGGCCCCGCTCGGCGTAGGGGAGGGCGGCAGCGGGTTTGTGCTCTGTATACGAGAGCAGTATCGCCATTTCCCGGTAAAGCTCCCAGGTGTTGGGATTGTGCTTAATGCCGTCCGCCAGCACCTGTTTGCCTTCTGCGACGTGTCCGGTCTTGGGCAGGATCGCGCCGCCCATCAGCTCGTAGGCCTGGACAAAATGCGGGTCAAGCGTGATGATGGTCTGAAGCATCGGCAGCAGGCTTTCGTTCTTGGACCAGTCGCCGCCCTGGGCCATGAACTGATGATGGTAATGATCGACGACTTTATCCCAGATCAAGTTGGCCGCTGCGATACGGAACTCGCCGCCCGCCTGAGCTAGAGCGGCATTCCTGCCTTCGGACGCCGTAGAAACTAGATAACCCTGGGACTGTCCCATCGGCTGAGAGATTGCCTCGAAACTGCCGGCAAGGGTGAAGAACCCGAGGCAGAGCAGGACGCCCGGCAGGGCTTTTTGCCGGTTTGTCTTTTGAGTGCGGCTTATCATCAGGCGGCCTTTCGTTTGTCCAGCTTCAGGAAGTCTGCTTCCGTCGGCATCTGGATAAGCTCACCGAGAACTTTTTTCTTGACGCGGCGGCGAGAGGCGAACACGCCGAGAACAAAGAAGCCGATTGCCATGCCTGCCATCTGCTTCTGCTCTTCGTGAGAGTATCTGGGATCGCCCCAATGCTCCAAAAGCTCATCGCCGTCCCCGTCGTCATAGGGGAGAGTCTTCGGCGCAGGTGCGCGATTTGGCGCAGGGGGAGGGGACACGGTGGCCTGGGCTTTGAGATTTGGGGCAAGCAGGGTGACACCGCTGAGTGCCAGGACGATGGCGGGCAGAAGCAGCCAGGGCGCAAGATCAGGTTGAGTGGATTTGTTCATAGCTCTTTTTTCGCAAAGGTCAGTGAAGCCAGTGTCAGGAGCGCGGCAGTGTAGCAGATGCCGTAAGCCGCTGTCTGCCAAAGATAGACGTTCGGAACCGTGAGGTGATGCACCAAAGCATCTTTGAAGTTGAACGACTCCAAGTTCGGCAGTAAATGGTACAGTCCCTCGATCATAAAGCGGTTGAAGGCGTTCTGCGGGTGGCTTGTCAGGGACGCATACAGCGGAAACTTCACGTTTCCCAGCAGGCAGAGCAGCACAGACAAAAACCAGGCGAGAGGCCACGATGCCCAAGTGGACAACCAGAGCGCCATCGCGGCCAGGATCGCAGTTTCCAAAAAGAGGAACGGCAGGACATAAAACATGGCAGGGTCGAGATGGCCCATGTAGAAGAGCTGCAGGAAAGTGAAAGTCACGGCCATCACGGCCATGCCGATGGCGACTGTTCCCATTGCCCCGGCATACTTGCCGCAGACAAAGTGCCACCGGGCCACGGGCTTCGCAATCACTGGATAGATCGTCTTTTGTTCCCGTTCACCGGGAATACCGGTGACAGTGATCGTGATCGCGACAATGGAACTGACCAGGAACACGGAAAAGAGACACAAATCGTTCAGCATCTTCATCTGGACGTGACGATCAAACTTCGCGAGGGACGCCGAGCCGAAGATCAAAAAGACGGCGAACAGCATCAGCACATGGAAGACCTGTTTCCGTGCGCCTTCCAGCATGGTGATCCGGCCAATAATGCCGATGTTACGAAGTGCCTGCATAAAATTATCCTTCCACCAGGCGCAGGAAAGCGTCTTCCAATGTTTCCCGCTGCGGGCTGACGGCGACTAGACGGGCACACCGTTGTTCCAGCAGGCCCATGACTTTGTAGATGGCGGCGGCGGGGACGCGCAAGCTGGCCGTGCCGCCGATGCCGGACTGCTCGACAGTGCCGCCCCAATCTTCGACTTGATGGGTCAATACTTCGTCGCGCTCACCCTGCTCGATCTGGATTCGGACATCTTCGCAGACCCGCGTGATCTCCTGCGGCGTTCCGTAGGCAACGAGCTTCCCTCGGGCCATGACCCCGACACGGTCACAGACAGACTCCATTTCAGACAGCAGATGCGACGATAGAAAGATGGTCTTGCCTTCGTTTTTCAGCGCGACCAGCAGCTCACGAAGCTCTTTGCGGCCAACGGGATCCAGGCCTGACGACGGCTCATCCATGATCAGGAGATCAGGATCGCCGACCAGAGCCGAAGCCAGCCCGACCCGCTGAGTCATGCCTTTCGAGCATTTCGACAAGATCATGTGCCGGTTTTCCCACATCCCCACTTGCCGAAGGCAGCCTTCGATCCGGGCCTTCGCACGGGTTCCCGTCAGCCCGGATAGCCCAGCATGGGCGCGGACCACTTCAATTGCCGAAAGAAACTTGGGGAAATAAGGCTGTTCAGGGAGATAGCCGACGGTCTGACGGGCAGCGACATCGCTGACCGGCATATCGAAGAGCCAGGCTTCCCCGGCAGTCGCCGGGATAAAGCCTAAAAGCATCTTGATTGTGGTCGTTTTGCCTGCGCCGTTTGGGCCGAGAAAACCGAACAAGCCGCCTGTCGGGACATTCAGTGTCAGGTCATTGACGGCAATGCGTTTCTCTTTTTGACGCGGCACGGGATATTCTTTGGTAAAGCTTTGGATTTGGATTGCGGAATTCGGCATCGTGTGGTTCCCTTTCTCAAGCGGAATCTCTGTGTTCTCTGCTAAGAATTATCGGTATTTCGACGGGGCTTCTTTAGGGTACAATAGACGCCATGAGTCTTTTGCCGAAATACCAGGAAGTTTCTCCCGAAGAGGTCCACGCTCAGTGGGAAAGCCGCGCCGATGTGCGATTAGTCGATGTCCGTCAGGAGTGTGAGTACGTTCAGTATCATATACCAGGCGTACTGCTGATGCCGCTTGGAGAGATAAGCGCCCGTTTCGCAGTGGAACTTAATCCGGCAGACAAGATCATTTGTATCTGCGAACATGGGATTCGCAGCCGCAATGCCGCGAGTTTTCTTGCCGATCAAGGCTACGCCCGCGTCTCGACTATGACCGGCGGCATGGATTCCTACCGCGGCCCGGTTGAGTCCGGTCCGTCAGAAAGCCCCGCTTAATGTCCCAGCCTCTGCGTGAACTCGAAACGATCCGAACTCCCGAAGCGCTGGCCGATCTCTGTCGGGACCTTCAGGTCGCCGGGCGGTTTGCACTGGATACGGAGTTTGTCGGTGAGCGGACCTACCTGCCGCGCCTTTGCTTTGTCCAGGTTGCTACCGAGGAGTTCATTGCGCTGGTCGACACGCTTGCAGTCAGCCAGCTTGATCCGCTCTGGGACCTTGTGGTCGACCCGAATATCGAAACCATACTGCATGCGGCCCGTGAAGATCTGCGGCTTTCCTACTATGGCAGCGGTAAACGTCTGCCGCGAAACATTTTCGATACCCAGGTCGCCGCCGGCTTTATCGGTCTGCCTGCCTATCCACTGTCTTATGCCCGGCTGGCCGAAGCGCTGATGGGTGTCAAGCTCAGCAAAGCCGAGACCCGCAGCGAATGGGACCGGCGACCATTGACCCCGGCGCAGCTTGAGTATGCCCGGGATGATGTCCGGTACCTGCTGCCGATCACCGATAAAATCAAGCGGCTGCTGGGACGAATGAACCGCACCGAGTGGATGCAGGAAGAAATGGGTCGGTTCTCCGAAGCCCGGACTTATGAAGTCGCACCGGAGGAAGCTTACCTGCGACTGCGGACCGGGCGCGGCTTCACGGCCCGTCCGACAGCCCTGCTGCGGGCAGTCGCATCGTGGCGGGAGCAGGAAGCACAGGATCGTGATATTCCGGCCCGCAGCCTGCTGCGTGACGAAGTGTTGATCGAGCTGGCCCAGAGGCCACCCCGACGCCTGACTGATTTTCGCCGTCTGCGCGGGTTTCCTGAAGTCGAAGAAGTCACATTCGGAGCGCCGCTGCTGGAGGCGTTAAATACAGCCAGAGCGCTTCCTGAAGAAGCTTTACCATCCCCGCTTTCCAGCTCCGGCCCGGAAGAAACGCCGCGCGAGCGGGTGTTGGGAGACCTCCTGTATGGACTGGGAGAAGCGCTTTGTTTGGAGCGTAATCTGGCTCCCGAGCTGACACTGACCAAAGCGGATGCCCTGGCTGCCGCCCGTGGTCAATCGGAGACCAGCTTGCTCAGCGGCTGGCGCAGAACAGCAGTCGGCGGGGAGCTGGAACAGATTGCGGCGGGACGCGCCTCAGTGCGCCTTCAGGTAACACCCGACTCTCTCTCTGTTCTGCTGAATTCTGAGATAAATTGAGCAAAACCCAAAGCGGAAGCAATTATTCGTGGTATAATCGATTCAGTACTTAAAGTCCAACAGCTATTGGTGACTTTGATGTCGTTTAAATTTTGTACTTGAGTATGCAAGACGCGTCCACAGAAATATATGCACAGGTCGGCGAGGACCAGCCATTCTTTGATTTGGTTGACGTCTTTTATCGAGGGGTCGAATCCGATCCTGTCCTGCGCTCCCTTTACCCAGATGACCTTACCCCGGCAAAAGAACACCTGGCTTTATTTTTGATCCAGCGCTTTGGCGGTCATGATCGATACCATCGAGAGCGCGGACATCCGCGCCTGCGAATGCGTCATGTGCCATTTCAAATAGGGCGGGTGGAAAGCGATGCCTGGCTGCGGCAGATGTTTGCAGCAGTCGAAGCTGTTCCGGCGTTTCATCCTTTCCGTGACATTATGCAGCGGTACTTCGCGGAATCGGCGGCGTTTCTTATCAATCGCCACGAGATACCTTCGCTCACTAACTCGTAAATATACTATTGTTCTCTTTATTTTCTGCCATTTGCCGATATTTGAGGTGTCTTGGCACACTTCCTGCACGTCAGGTGAGCATCGCTCGTGAAAATTGGCATTCGCCAAAGGGATTAATATTATGTATTGCTATACTGCTCGTTTTCTCTGCTGCGCGATTGCCGGCCTCTTGCCTCTCGCAGCCGCCGGTTCTGTCAATCTAGCTGTGCCTGCACATTCGTTTATCGTCCAACACGTCGACTCCGTAACCCAGCTTAACCAGCAAGTGACACTCGATCCGGTTGTGAGGCGTCGGCTTGCTCGGCATTTTCATACATCGGCCCCGGCGATCGTGCGCTATATTCAAGACAATCTGGTACTTAAAAAAATCACGGTTGCTCGGCGCTACCAGGTCTACTGCATTGGCCGCAACGGTCAGGAATACACGATTAATTCCCGGCTGGCTGTGGGCACTCCGGTATTCGTGATGCGTACTACCGGTAAGCCGATCTTGAAGCTGGCCTGCGGCAATCCAATGGTGGCTTCGCTGCCGCCGGTCATTACAAAGATTTCGCCTTATCACTCTCCGGAAATCGCTTCAAGCCCGAAACCAGCCATTGCCGCAGCACTTCCAGCGCTGGCTTCAAATGGCCCGGTAGTCGTTGCGATGAATGACGCCCCTGGTGTCGTTGTCATGCCGCGCACAAGAGTCGGTGGCTTTATCGGGCAGCTACCGGTTGTCCATGGCGGCGGTTTTCCCTTTGGCTATCTTGCCGGCATTCCTATCCTCGCTACACTGTCTCACCATGGCGGCGGCAGCAGCAACGGCACGACTGGAACCACGGGCACGACTGGAACCACGGGCACGACTGGAACCACGGGGACTACCGGGACAACAGGAAATACCGGTACGACCGATACAGGCACCACGGGCACCACTGGGACGACAGGCACCACAGGCACCACAGGAACTACCGATACGGGCACGACTGGGACGACAGGCACCACAGATACAGGCACTACGGGAAATACCGGAGTTACTCCCGTCCCGGAGCCAAGCACACCGGCAGCCTTTGCTGTCGGAGGGGTAGGTCTGGCACTCCTTCTGAGCGGCGCACGGCGTCGAAATCGCAAGATTGCTCGCTAAACGTCAAAGAATAAGTCTTCCTGAAATGTGTTCGGCGTGGCGGCTTTGATGCCTTCCGCGCCGTTCTTTTTGTAATCTGTGATCAGCGAATGCGCTTGGCGGGTCGGCTCCGGCAGGCGGTAGCCACGAAGGCACTCCAGCACAAGCCCCGTGGCGGAAGCAACGCTGATTTTGTGCCCTGGGGAAATAAACAAAGGATTAGTGCGTGGCTTGGTCCGCATGACTGACCCAATCACATGCTGCCCCGTGCGGTCTGTGAGAGGAGTCGACTTTCCCGGTTCGGCAATCTGCGTCTCGTCGAATTGTCCGTAAAGACGACTCTGGGCGACGCCGATGCTGGGAATATCCAGCAGAACACCGAGATGACAGGCAATCCCGAAGCCTCTTGGATGTGCCTGCCCCTGCCCGTCAACAAAAATCAGATCTGGAACCGTTTGTAACTGCGTGAAAGCTTCCAGAACGACCGGTGTTTCCCGGAACGAGAGAAGCCCAGAGATGTAAGGCATTTTGAGCGGAGCCGTCGCGTACTGCGTCTCAAGAACGTGGAATTCGGGATAGGACAGCACGACTACAATCGCGTGTCCTTCGTTTTTTTCATCATTCAGTGAGAGATCGACCCCCGCGATTGTCTTGATCTCTCCAAACGCATCTGTCAGCGAGACAAGTTTTCTGAGAGCCGTCTGCTGCGCCCGTGCTTCTTCCGGTGTCATATCCCACGAATGCAAAGTTTGATACTGCATGTGTGTCTCCTAGGCTAGCCGCTCCGAGGCCAGCGTGTCTAAATCCAGACCGTCGATTTTCCCGGCCTGCCAGTGGTAATACCCGGCACAGGCGATCATGGCAGCATTGTCTGTGCAAAGCCGGGGTGGGGGAACGGTCAGGCGCAGACCGGCTTGTTCGCAGGCGTCGCGCATGGCACTTTGAAGACGGGAATTGGCTGCGACACCCCCGGCAATCAGCACGTGGCTGACTTCGTGCCGACTCGCGGCCCGCAGTGTCTTCGTGACAAGCGCTTCGACAATCGCCTCCTGCACGGAAGCCGCCCAGTCGGGCAGGGAGACTGCCGACAACGCCGGGTCACGGTGAGCATTCAGCACGGCGGTCTTAAGGCCGCTGAAGGAGAAGTCCAGCGAGTCCGGTCCGAGCTGTGCCCGTGGCAGTGGAACCGCTTTTGGGTTGCCGCTTTTGGAGAGCCGATCAATTGAGACGCCGCCAGGGTAAGGCAGGCCCAGCAGCCGGGCAGTCTTGTCGAAGGCTTCTCCGGCGGCATCATCACGTGTCCTGCCGAGAATTGCGTAATCGCCGTGACCACGCACTAAGAAGATCTCGCTGTGCCCTCCAGAGGCGACCAGGCAGATCACGGGGAAAGTGATGTCAGGGTCGACCAGCCAGTTGGCATAGATATGGGCCTCAATATGATGCACCGCCAGCAGAGGCAGATGAAGCGCATAAGCAAGAGTCTTTGCAGCAGAGACACCGACCAGCAGTGCTCCGAGCAGACCAGGACGGTTCGCCACTGCGATTGCATCCAAATCCGAGAATCCAATCCGGGCTTCTGCCAGCGCTTCCGCGATCACGGCATTGATCTGGGTGACATGCTGGCGTGACGCGACTTCCGGCACTACGCCGCCGGTCTTAGCGTGCAGATCGATTTGGGACGCGATTACATTGGACAAAAGCTCACGCCCGTCCCGCAGAACGGCGGCGGACGTTTCATCACACGAAGTCTCAATTCCTAGGATATTCATACTGTGTTTATGATACCCTGAACACGTTCTTGCCGCGATGCCCCTTGACAGAAACCGGGTATGCGTGTATTCTGTAATGGCGGCGTTTCCGATGCTGGAGGATTTTATACTATGGCGATTGAAGCCAAGAACGGATCCGGTAACGGATCAAAGAAGATCGTCATTCTTGGCTGCGGCCGGGTCGGCTCGACACTTGCCAAGCAGATGTCAAGTGAAGGCCATGATGTCACTGTGCTGGACCAAACGAGCGATTCTTTTCGCCGCCTCGGCACCAAGTTCAAAGGACTGCGGCTAGTCGGTTCCGGGCTGGATCAGGATCTGCTGAACCGGGCGCATCTGAGCGAAGCCGATGTGTTTATCGCGGTAACTCAGGGCGACAATACGAATATCATGGCTGCACAGATCGCGCGGGAAGTGTTCAGCATCAAGCGTGTCATGGCCCGCATCTACGACCCGATCCGTGCTCAGGCTTACCGTGAGCTGGGGATTACGACGCTTTGCACGACGACACTCGCCGCCGGATTGATCCATGATGCGGCTCTGAGCGACAGCTCAGACAGCCTACTACAGCAGGCGGCGCAGGGCTGGGATAAGCTCTATCTTGAGCAGCGAAGCTAAGGGCGATCAAACCCGATTGGTTAGGATTCATTTATGTATGTGATTGTTGTGGGCGGCGGCAAAGTCGGTTATTATCTGACAAAGCAGCTTCTGTCCGAAGGGCACGAAGTCCTTCTGCTGGAGAAAGACCGGCGTCGTCAGGCCATGCTGGCCGAGCAGCTTGGCGAAGTCGTGGTTCAGGGCGACGGCTGCGAAGTCCGGATCATGACTGAAGCCGGGTTTGGCCGGGCCGATGTCATTGTGGCTGTGACGGGAGACGATGAAGACAATCTTGTCATCTGCCAGATGGCGAAGCGAAAGTTTCAGGCCCCGCGCACGGTCTCGCGTGTCAACGACCCGGACAACTTGGTGTTGTTCGAGAGACTTGGGATCGACACAACTGTTTCCAGCACGCAGATCATTTTCAATCTACTGGATCAGCAGATCGAGACAGGAGAGATCATACCGCTGGCGGCGCTGAAAAACGGCAACATCGAGATTGTCGCGATCACCGTTTCCGAGCGCTCTCCGGTGCTCGGGCGCAACGTCAAAGATTTGCCGCTCCCAGGCAAAGCGCTGATCATCTCCGTAGTTCGCGAACAGCATGCGATGCTGCCCCAGGGTGATGTCCGGTTCGAGAACGAAGACACGGTTATTGCGATGGTTGCTGCCGACGAAGAGTCGCAGCTTCGCCATGTCTTCGCGGAATCGCATTGAAGCACGCGGCCACTTGAAACGCAAAATACCACTGATCCTGCTCCTGTTTCTCGGCCTCATAGTTGCCGCTTGGATTGTTCTGCGCCCAAAGCCTGCCCCTGCGCCGGTACTGCTCATCCCGACACCGCGCCGGCTGGCTCAGGCGGAAACGCATATCGCTGAACTGGGAAAAGCCGTTTCCAATCCGGGGCCAAATTTAAAGCATAACCCGCGCACACTGCGCCTCTCGGAAAACGATTTGAACGTCTATCTAGCCGGCAGCAAGTCAGTCAGGAAACTGCTGGCGTCACGCGGAGTCGAGGCGGTCCAGATCGTTCTTGCCGAACCCGCGAATGTCATTGTCCATGCGACGGTTCGGGTCAACAGCCATCCTCAAAATATCCAGATTGACGGATCACTGGAGCCTGACCCGAAGACCGGCCTGCGCTTTCGCGCGTCAAGCGCTCAGGTCGGCAGCCTTCCCCTCCCGCCGTCAGTCGTGACAGCTCAGGCGAACGCACTGGCGGCACATTTTACGAGTCAGCTTCACCGCAGCTTCTCGATTTCGGTGCAGAGTGTGAGCGTTCAAAAGAAAGACCTGGTGATTGTCGGCCTCCCTATCGCTGCGGCGTCTCCACAATCAGTGTCACCGGCCCGTCATTGACGAGCTCGACTTGCATGTCTGCCCCGAACTCACCCGTTTTGACAGCAATGCCCCGCAACTTCACGGCATCGATAAACGCCTCATACAGCGGCAGAGCGATTGATGGCAGAGCGGCTCCGGTAAACGATGGCCTCCGTCCTTTACGGGCATCTCCAAACAGTGTGAACTGTGAGACAATCAGCATCGCCTGACTGTTTAACTCGGAGAGCGATAAATTCATTTTGCCGTCGGTGTCATCAAATATCCGCAGTCCCACAAGCTTATCCGCCACCCACTGCACGTCCGCATTTGTGTCCGTAGGAGCAATTCCTAGCAGCGTGACCAGACCCGGTCCAATTGAGCGTCGTTCATTTGTTTCTTTGAGTGTTACGCTGGCCGAGACGACCCGCTGAATGACTGCTTTCATCGCTCGATTATACCAGCGTACTAGGTAACAGATCATAAGTTCTTGCAGATTATAAGTTTTTGCGGGCGACTGAAGTCGCGGCAACAAGGGCGCAAAGTCCACCTGCGTGGACTAATACGGAACTTCCATATTAACCTGCGAAGGCCTTATT
>JBPBQB010000034.1:0-29870 GCA_050954545.1 Janthinobacterium lividum
AAGCAAGTAGGCTGATAAACAATATCCGTAATAGCTGCCTGCTGTTCTAAAAAAGTGCATAACAGGCTCTAGACTTCGATAATCCGCCATTCCTCAGCGACATTGTAGATGTCGGTCTCTTTGTAGCGAACGTGTCCTGCTGCGCCGTGGACGTGTCCGCAGATTACGATGCGCGGACTGTGCTCATCAATGAACGCCAGAAGCGACTTGGAGCCAATTGGGCGCTTCTCCCAGGTGCCGTCTGGATTCCGTGCAAAACCAGCCGCGTCCATGATTCCAAACGGCGGACAATGAGACACGATAATGTCGGTATTGTGGGGAATGCGAGCGTAAGCCGCTTCTTCCACTTCTCGCCTCGCCGTCATGTTGCACCATGTCGAGGCGAGTTCCGGCATATCGTAAGCGGGGCTCATGGATACACCAAACAGTGAAAGTATTTCCGCCCCGTTTTGCAAGAGGTAGCGACGCGACTGGATGCATTCTAGGCGGTGATATTCCTCGTGCCGACTTCCAATTGGATAATAAATATCGCAGTGAAACTCCAAATCGTGATTGCCTTCAATCCAAAGAGTGAGTGGAAACCGATCAACAATGTCGGCGATCCATTGCTGGGATGCACAAAACTCCTGAGTATCGCGCAGGCCTCGATTCGTAATGTCGCCTGCGATGATGCAGATGTCCGCTTCTGGCATTTGGGAGGCGGAAAACTTTTTATATCGTCCGTGAATGTCGCTCAGTACCAATAGTCGCATAGGTTTCCTTTCACGAAAAAGCTCTAACTTCGAGAGAGGGATGCTTGAAAGCCAGTCCAAAGTTCCCGAGCGCATTGGCGTCCGGCGCGTTGTATTCATAAAGACAATTTTCCCCTGCCCCCGCCGTGCCGCCTACGTAGAGCGCCCCGCCAATCACGATCAGCGCCGTGATGCTGGTCAGCCCCGCCGTCCCCCCGCTTACGTACCCGAGCGGGTCTGTCACCGGCCCGTAGGCCAGCGCATGAGCGCCCGGCGTCAATGTCTTTCCCCAGAGCCTGCCGTCCCCCGAAAGCCCCGCATAGACCGTCACGCCGTAGCTCGCCAGCGCGTTGACGCCGTGCGGAAACGCGTAGGCCAGCGCAAGCCCCGCGAGGCTACTGGCATACAGCCCCCCGCCTGCCGAGGCGAGGTACGTCTGGTCCGCAATCACCCCTGCCGTGCTGTGACCGTCCGGTGGCGCGTAGACCGGGCTTGCGCCGTAGACGGCGCTGCCATCGATGTCCCAGGCGCTGCCGTCGGTGAGAATGACCGTCACCCCCGGAGCCGTGTTTGCCGTCAGGGCTACTGGCAGAAGCGCGGCCACTCCAAACGGCAAAGCGGCCGTCGTTCCCCCGCAGACCTTCTTCAAACGTCCGTCCGCCCCGAGGCGATGTACAAGTCCGCTGTCCGTGCCGATGTAGAGTGCCGCCGTGGTTCCCATGCCCACCGAAGTCAGGGCCGATACGGTCCCAGGAATGCCGAGAATCGTGTAGTTTTCATCGCCGGTAGCCGGGTCATAAGGAAACAGCCGACTCGTGATAGGGGTCGGTCCGCCCGAGAGCGCGAGGAATACCCGTGTTCCGAACGCGCATACGTCCCGCAGTGTTTCCCCGCTGAGTGTCACCGTCGTGGTGTCCAGCAGAAGCACCGGAGCCGAAACGCCATCAAAGGAGTAGAGCTTACCGGATGCGGCCCAGATGAGCGCGACTGCTCCGTAGGGAAGCATCTTGACGATCTGCTCGGTGAACGTGAACGGCCCGACGCTGTACCGCTGCTGGAGTTTTGCCGCGAGCCGGTACGTTGCGGACGGCGACGGCAGCAGAAAATCTTCGTTCAATGCAATGACCGTATAGTCCGCCTCGAAATCAAAGCTGGTGGCACTCGTCGTCACCCCGAACAAAATCTCCCGCAGTGCCCGCTGGTCGGTCGTCGCGATGAGTTCCGCTGTGACCACGGCAGACAAAATCGTTCCACTGGGAACCGGCGACTCTAGGGCCGAGAACCAGTACCCGGTGTCCAGTCTATCGGGATTTGCGGCATTGAGCGTGATACTGGCACTCTGCTGATGGTTCGGCGGCGTTGCATTGTCATAGGCAATGGCAAAGACCGTGTACGGCCCGTTTCCCGCTGCGGTCGTGTCCCACAGGCAGGTATAACTCCCGCTGCTCCCCACCGTTTCTGTGTCCACCAGAGAGCCTTCGACGTAGAGTTCCACCCGGCTAATCCCCATTGCGCCGCCCGATGCCGCAACCGTGATGTCCACCAGGCCCTGCACGGCACTTCCCGTCGCCGGGGATGTGATCGAGACGACAATCGCCGCGACCACCATGCTGTTGTTTGTGAGAGACACGTTGGTAAAGGCGAGAACGCCGTTCGGAGTCGCCGCATTGTCGGTCAGGGTTCCGGGTGCATACGACCCCAGCACCGTCTGTCCGCTTTTGATGGTCGCGCTCGTGATCGGCGTCGTGACAACCATGCCGGAGACCGTCGCCGCGCCGAGCGTGGCCGCTACCCCGTCGGCAGTCGCGGACAGGCCTGTTGGCGCGGCAGGCAGAAGCCCGGCGGAAGTCGGGTCGGCGAACACCCACGCGATAGAATTACCTGCGCTGTTCACGCTCCCGCTGGAGAAGGTCGGCGGCGTTGTGTCCGGCGCGGCGGTCATGTCGGCGGCATACGGGCCGGTCGTGCTGCCCCCGCTGCCGACGGCGATCACCCGGTACCAATACTTCGTGCTGGCAGTCAGCCCGGTGTCGCCGTAAGTCGCACCGCCCGCGAGTCCTGTCCCGCCAGGAAGTGTCGTGAACGTGCCGGGAGAGCCGTTGCTGTCCGGGGCGCGTTGGAGCGACAAGCTGCTCGTGTTCGCCGGTTCCGCAGGCAGAATGACCGGCGCGGTCGTCGTCGTCGGCGTTCCGAAGGTCGGGGCAGCAGGAGTGCCCGGCGCAGGGGGAGGCGGCGCAGCGGAAGTCGTGACTGTGGCCGAGGGGCCCTGCACGTTCGGGGTGCCGTTCTCCGTCCCTGCCAAATAATACTGATAAGCCGTGCCCTGCGTTAACCCACTGTCGGCAAACGTGGACGACGGCGCAATTCCTGCCGAGACCACGGTGTCCGCACCGGAAAGCACCCGGTGCAAGTCCCAGGCCGTGACATCGGCAGGATACGCAGGCACGACCGCGTTTAGCGTCGTCTGCAAGACGCTATTGAAGGTAATGGCGGGAATGTCGGTCAGGGTCCGTACCTGCGTGGCCGGGCCGGGCTGGTCGCCACTGAGTCCGCCCTGCCCTACTTCGCGCACCCAGTACAGCGTGTACGGAGACAGTCCACTGATGATGATGTTGGTCGTGCTGGCTGCGAGGCCGCTTGCAGCAGTGGTCCAGCTTCCCGGTGTCCCGGAAACGTCCGGGGCTGATTGGATTTCGTAAGACGTGCTTCCGGTGCCGGGATTGGCCGAGGTCGCAACAGTCAAACTGGTGACTCCCGGAACAACGCTGACCACGCCCGGCGGCTGCGGTGGTACCAGGGCGATGCCGGAGGGACTGGGTAACCCGCTAATAGTGGCGGTCACGGCGTTGGTGCTGGCATTGACGACCGACACCGAACCGCTGGCATTAACGACGTAGACCGTGCTGCCGTCCGGGGACACCGCGACGCCGTAAGGGTAGGCTCCGACCGCAAGACTGGAAGACACGGCGTTTGTCGCGGCGTTCAGGGTTGTCAGGCTGCCGGAAGTCGTGCCGCCTGCCGCAAAGACTTTGTGGCTGTCCGGGGACGCCGCGATGGACCGAGACGGAACCCCGCTGATGGTGGCGGTCACGGCGTTGGTGCTGGCATTGACGACCGACACCGAACCGCTGGCATTGGCGACGTAGACCGTGCTGCCGTCCGGGGAGATGCTCACGGAGACCGGCGCACTGCCAACAGTCACCGTGGCGACAACCGCGTTGGTGCTGGTGCTGATCACCGACACCGTGTTGCTGACGTTGTTGGCGACGTAGACCGTGCTTCCATCGGGGGACACGGCAATGCCGCTCGGAGCGTCCCCGACGGTCACGGTGGCGATAACCGCATTGGTCGCGGCATTGATCACCGAAACCGTGCCCGGGCTGGCAGCTCCATTGTTTGAGTTTGCGACATACACCCGGCTTCCATCGGGGGACACGGCTACGCCAAACGGATACGAGCCGACCAGCACCGTGGCGACAACCGCGTTGGTGCTGGTGCTGATCACCGCGACTGCCCCGGACACACTGTTCTTGGTGGCATAAATCTTGCTGCCGTCCGGGGAGGCGGCGATGCCGAACAATTTGGTTCCAGTTGTCAGTGACCCCGCGAGGGTGTTTGCCACCATGTCCAGAATAGAGATCGTGCCGGACGAATCCGAGTTCGCAACATACGCATACTGAGTCATAAGGTTAGCTCTTTCCCGTCACCGGCAGAAGTCCCAGACCCACGGCTTCCGGGTGCGTGATGGTCGTGCCCGGCGCAATCGCCGCCGCCAGCTTGAGGACCGGGTTACTGTTGACTGTCGCCGTGCGGACTCCGGCCCGAACGCGCCGGAACCGGGCCAGCGCGGTCGTGTCTTCCGTCGCCACGTACAAGAGGCACGTCGCTTCGTCTATCCCCCCGTCCGCCGTCGCCACCACAAAGCCGAGCGGGCGATCTATATCTATCTTCTGAAACATGACCTCGCGCCAGCCTGCGGGAAGTCTCCCGTCAAACGGCGAGAGCGTGGCATCGGCCCGCGTTGCCGCCTTCGCCTGAACCGGAATCCCGCTCTCGGTCAAAAGGTCGTAGTCTGCTTCATCGAAGGTCAGAGCGAGCGTTCCCACCGGCGCGTTGTCGAGCACGTAGAAGCCGTAAGCGTCCGTTACCACGTCCGGCCCTGTCCAGCCGGAAAGGAACGCCGCATCCGTGCGCGGGTTGGCACTCACGAGGCACCCGGCCACCGCCTGCCCTGGCGGCAGGAGGGCACTCGTGACATAGCCGTAGACTTCGCCGCCGGTGTAGCCATCGGGAAATCCCCGCAGAGTGATGGTCGCCGTGTTCGCGCCGGGGACGATCAGGGCCGTTGTCGTGCCGACACGGTAGCCTGCCAGAGACGCCGAAGCGGTATACATCCCTGGTAACAGTCCTGTCAGGGATGCTACGCCGAGGGAGTTTGTCACCGCGTCCGCGACTCCGAAGGCTCCCAAAGACACGACGGCCCCGGCGAGCGGCAGTCCTGAGCCAGCCTGCAAGACTGTCACCGCAAGCGTTCCGGTGGCCTGGTCTTCTTCACTCAGCGAAGTTAGCGGCCAGTCCATTTCTAGTGTCTGTCCGGCCATCGTTTCAACGCCTGCGACCGTGAGTGGGACGTAGCCGTCGATGGACGCGGTGCCGGAGTAGACGACGCCGCTGGGAACGTAGGGAATAAGGTACTCGCCTTGCGGGAAGGTCGCAATCGCCTGGAGGAAACGGCCTACGCTTACGAGTGCTCCGCCGAGACGAATGGAAGACTGCTGTGCGTCGAGCACGAGGCCATGCAGTGCGCCGACGGGCGTAGACGTGGAGACAAGCCCGATGTCCAGTTCGACAGCCTCCGAGTAGTCCACGGGAATGCTGTCCTGCTCGAACGGGTAGTAGCCAGAGTCGGTCGCTTTGACGGTGTGTGTCTTCGGCGGTACCGGAAAGGTAACGATGTAGGAGCCGCGATAGGTGCTATGGCTTTCGGCGGTGTCAACGTGCAGGCCTGCTCCGACAATCGGCAGTCCGCTGACCGCATCGCGTACTTGCCCATAGAGAACGGCAGTGTTTCCCGTGAAGGCAGACAGGGCAAAGTTGACATGAACGGTTCCTGCGGCGACGGTCATGTAGTTAGTCTGCTGCGGGGCATACCCATCGGCAATGACCTGAACCGGCATGAGGCCGACTGGAACGCCACTGAGAAGGTAATAGCCTGTACTGGTCGTAATGGCTTGCACCAGCCCCGCAATGCGGACGACTGCCCCAGGAACCGCAAAGCCAGTTGCGGTATCGGTGACAAAGCCGTCGATACTGCCGACCGGGACACCGTTTGGCACAAGGCCGATGTCGAGCCGCGCTGTGTCGCCTGCATTCAGATAGACTTGAGAGTCGCGGGATTGATACCCGGCCTTCATGGCAGAGACGGAAAGTTGTCCAGGTGTCGACAGAAACCTTGCCGCATACCCGCCGTCCGCGCCGGTCTTGGTTATCACCGGCCCGACAAAGACGCTCACTCCAGAAAGCGCGGCGTAAGTCGTCGCGTCCTCCACGTAGCCGATAATCGCGCCGTCACCGGTCGGTGGACCCGTGACACCCACCGGGCCAGTGAGTGCCGGACAGGAGTTCTCCGCAACCACGGGAGCACCCCAGAGTGCCATCGGATAGCCGGGAGCCGCGACAATGAGCGTGTACGTTCCCACGGGCACCAGCAGAATAAAGCCGCCGCCTGCATCCGTCATGGTGCTGATGCCGCCTGCCGTCACCGTTGCACCCGCGAGGACCGCCCCACTGATCTGATCGACGGCCCAGCCGACAATGAATCCGGCCCCGTCCGTCACGGAATGGGCCGCGAGTGTCACCGGCGGCGCAGTTGTCTTCACATTCGGCGGAAGCGTGACAAGCTGCATCTGCGGCACAAAGCCGCACTGATTATAGAGCACCGAGTAGAGGCCGATGGGCACCTGGTCAATCTCAAAATAGCCGTTGGGATTGCCACCCGAAGCCGCTGCGCTGACTGCACTTCTGCCTGTGAACAGGCTAATGCTTGTGCCATCGGGCAGAGCCACGCCGGATAAGTCGCCTGTCGGGAAGGTCACGGGAATGAGGTTCACCGGCCCCGGCGAGGCAGGCGGGAGCGTGGGAGCCGTCGGAATGCCACCGCGAATCGGGAAGAGGTAGCGGCCTTTGACACCATCAGGACTGCCGGTATTATGGGTGAGTCCTGACTCGAAGCTGGCGTCAAGAAAACTTCCGGGTATTCGAGAACCGGGAAATTCAAGAAAGGTTCCACTGACACCGGAGCCGTTACTATATCCTGCCGTTGCTGCGATGCCGCCAAGACCAGCGCGACCGCCCGAAGCATCGCCTGTCTCCCACTGCACACCATAACTACCGTTACCATAGTTGTACTCCAAGTCGCAGTCGCCCGGTGCAATGTCCGAGCGGTCGATGAGGATAAGCTGAAACGAGTTGCGCTTGTCCATGTGCTTCGCGAAGTAGCCGACGGCCAGCCAGTTGACGACAAAGACCGGACGCCCGTTCAGTGTTCCCGTGCCATAGGTGACGAGCGGGGAGCCATAAGCGCGGGTGTCTACGTCTCCGAGGAAGACCGCCATAATCGGATTGTTCAGGGCAGTCGTGAGGCTGTACGGCGTATACACACTGTTTGGCCCGGCGAAGCTGATGTTCCCGTTGTTTGCGACCCATGCCGCTGCGTAGGACGTGCCGAAGAAGTCCAGTGTCAGGCCCAAAGGAATGGCGGCAGACGTGCTCAGGTCGTCATTGGCGGCGAGGGTTTGGGGAATCATGTCAACGATAGTGCGGACTGCGCTCATGCTTCCTCTTTTGGCGAGACGGTGTGCTCTGCCAGCCACTTGTCACGGAACCCATCGGTGTTAAACTGCCACTCATAATCAAAGACAGGCGGCGATTCATCGACAAGCAACGCCGGGTTATCCAACGGGTTTTTGCTCCATGAGACTTTTTCTTCTTGCTGCTCTTTCGTGAGAAGTTCGCCGCCATGAGTCAAACACAATCCAAATATTTCGGACATCGGCTCGATATTTTCGTACACCTTTCGATCAATCTTGAACTTAGGCGAATTAAGAAACGGAAAGAACGGAAAGAGCGGGTTACTCAACTGTGCAGTTGACGCATATACTCCGATTGGTTTGCCGTCAATGAGGACTGGCTCGACCGCAGGAATATCCATAGATTCAAATTCGTATTTCTTGCGGCGAAGCCTCGTCACTTCATGCTCTTTGCCTGTTCGTGTCCCACGCAGGACTTCCTCCATATCGTACAAATCGCCCGACAACAGTTTGGATGCTTGGAGTTCTAAACCGCTCATATTCCAGCCAGGGGTATCCATCTTGTCGCGGAGTTCTTCGGCCTTATCTTCGTCACCCGCTTGCATGGCAAAATGCAGATCGAGCAAGTAGTGGCAATATTGGACGAACTCAGGGCTAGAGATAAGTGGTGGTTCTTCAACGTCTTTGGTCGTGGTGTCACTCATCAGCCGATTTCTCCGGTCGTCAAATTGATAGGTGCAGTGGTATGAACGGTGTCAATGCGCGTCGGGTCCAGCCCATGAATGCGCGGGTCGTAGAAGAAAACATTGACGGCCGTGTTAAGCGATGTAATCAAATCGGCGTTTGTCATAAGCCCCCCGGCAACAAGTTTGACTCCCAAGTCCGCGCTGATTCCCACAGACTTTAGTGTATTCACGCATTCTACATCAGTGACTAACGGAGGCGGAGTTGGCGCAGGCTGGGTTGGACCGATCTGGCTTGCGATATAAACCGGCAATGTCGTCGGGTCGGACAGCGACCGGGCGAGGAGGTCCCAGAACACGACAATCGGCGTCGGCCCGCCCGCCGCCGCCGCTTCCAGGGCCGACACGCGCGTCGCTACCGACGACGCCGGAGGAGTGCTGCCGAAGTAGACCGACCCTATTGCCGCTTCATCTGCCGAGAGCCGGGTGAGAATGGCCGCGATCTGCGTCTGCACTGCCGCGCCGATGAGTACCCGCTGGTCGGTCAGGCCGCTGATTGTCCTTGCTGACGCTGTGCCCGACAGCAGCTCCAGTCCGCCGTCCGGCGTCGAACCGTCGACCACCACCAGAAACTCCGCCTGCCCGGACTCCGCCGTGTCATAGGGCGTCGCATCGGCGTCGGAGAACGTACCGCTGACCGGAGCCGCGAAGACGACAAAGCTGCTGTTTGCGGGAATGGTCAGCGTTGCTGCCTGCGCGTAGCCGGTGGCAAAGCCGAGACGCGAAGACGCCGACGGCAGAATGCCCATCCATTCGGTAACGGACAGGGACAGACCCGTAGGAGTGCCCGCTGCGCCCCCGAGCACGGTGCCTGCACCGATGGCGGACAAGGCCCCGCCGAGGCTGTTGCAGGCGAGCGCGACGAGCTTGTCGAAGTCCACGGCGGCAAGCGGCGACCCAGTGGAGTAGTCCATCGGCAGGCCGTAGTACGGGTCGGTCGCGCCTGCGCCGCCGGGAAGAGAGCCGCCGGGTGGAACGGGTACGGGTGGTGGGTCAGTAGGCATAATAGTTTATTTCAAAGTTAGAGTTACTTGAGAACCGATCCATCTCCAAAAAGTGAGACGCCGAACTGGAAATACTTGACGTAGGTTCCGGTGGTATCGTCGTAGTAGCCGTCCGGGTCTGACGTGACCACGCCCGCCTGGGCTTGCCGGGTGTCCAGCGCGGCGGACTGCCGGGCAGCTTCAATCGGCCCGAGCCGCGCGTCCCTCTCCCGCTTCATGTTCTCCACGTCTGTTTGTGTCGGCATTCTCTTCTCCTTAAAAGCCTGCTCTTAGCTTTCGCCTGCAAGCATCTCGATCAGCGTTACCCGCGTCGTCACTTTCACCGTCGTCAGATTGCCCGTGTGGGTCAGCTTGTAGACCCGGAACGTCTTGCCGCTCACGCCTGTGCCGTCAGCAGCCTGGATGTCCGGGAAGCCGTGCAGGGTCATCTTGTGCCCCCAGAAGACTTCCGGCAGCGCAAACGAGAATTCGACCTCGAGATGCACCGCCGTCTTCGCGCTGTCCGTCAGCGAGAGCACCACCTGCGCGAACTGGTCGACTTGTTTCTGTTCGTAGAACTGACCGCCCTGGAACAGCTTCGTGCGCTCCCAGGATGCCGCGATGCTGCTGAAGTCTCTTGCTTCCCCGGCCAGCAGCGGCGCTCCCAGGTTCTTTGGCGCATCGCTCCCTGCCCCGCCCGGTACGTCGCCCCAGACCACGAATCTGTTGAAATCCTGGCTGCTATTGAATACGCGCTTGATGCCGGAGGCGACCCAGGCAAGCTGACTGTCCGGCAGTACAGCAGTCGGGGGATTGCCGTCGCTGCCCCGTCCGTCGTAGACATCGTATACAGGAGTGTTCGCGACGATAAGGTCGAAGTGCCCGTAGATCCACACGTTGCCTGCCGGGTACAGCGCGGCGAAGTCCATCTCGGCAATCTGTTTGATAAATTCCCCGGCGTACTTACCATACGGGGATGCGAGCAGAGGTAAATCGTTGGCGGGCAGCCGCCCCAGCACCTGCGGATCGCCGACGGCCTGTGCCAAGCCGTACCAGTTCGCTGGCAGGAAGACCTTCAGGCTGCTCCCCGCGTCGGCGTTGATCGCCCGGTTTAAGATAAGCTGAATGCCTTGCCAGCCGTAGATGTAGCCCGAGCTGTCCGGGGACGTGAGGCAGACTGACAGCGGCGCGTAGTACGTGTCGATGAACGCCGCCGGGTCTTTGAGCCGCAGCCACTGATCCCTAAGCGTCCTTCGCACTTCCCCGTCGTTGAAGCCGCGCAGATCATCGCTGCTTTCTTCCAGGTAGCCGGTCAGCCGGGTCGTCTCGACCTCCGTGTAGCCCGTGCCGTCGGCGTTCCCCAGGGACTGCCCCAGCACGAACGTCACCGGGGCATAGGGCGCAAGGTCCGCCCGCCAGCTCGTGCCGCTTGCGAGAGCAATCTGATCAAGCTCGTAGAGATCGAGCGTGAGATCCACGCTGCCATCCGAGCCGCGCGTTCCGCCGCCGCCGAAGAAGTCGGGTTCGGCCATGCTCTCGTCAAAGAGCTTTACCGCCCCGCCGTAATCCACGTACTCGCCGCTGCCGCCTGCCGAGGCCCGGTCCGCATGAGCCCGCACCCATTTGAGAGCCGCACAGGTGCGCCCGCCGTCACCGGTGCCTCTGACCTGCGCCGTGTAGTAAACTTGCGTCGGGTAAGGACGAACCACGGTAATATTGATGCCGGGATCGCCGACTTCGTTGCGCCAGCCGATGCCGTCGACCGAGAGGTCTGCCGGGTTATTGCTGCCGAGCGAAAGAACGCGCGAGAACTGGCCGATTTGGAACTGGATGCGCCGGATGCCGATCCAGCGCGGCCCGCCGCCTGCCCGGCCTGTCACCTGCACGGAAGCGGGCGCGATGCGGAGCGTCTTGACGGCGGACGGGCTTTGCGGGTTCTTCGGATCGGGTTCTGAGTAGCAGAAGGCATCCGTGACGACGGAGTGCCCGCCGACGCTGATCTGGAGCCGCCCGGCGATGTTCAGGAAGGTGACGAGAAACTGCGGCACGCTGTCCAGTGACCGGTCCGGCACGGCTCCCGCGAAGGTGTGCAGCCGCGACCACTCATGCGCCGTTCCGTCTTTGTCCCGGTAGGGGAAGCGCTTCTCGAAACACGGATCACCGTTCACGGGGAACAGGACGCTCCAGATGTTGCCGACACTGACCCGCACGTCGCCGGGGCTCGATCCATCGCTGACGCTCTGCCCCAGGGCGACTAAGGCGACATCGGTCAGCAGTTCAATCACGGTCGGCGGGGGCGCGTCGGAGCTGCCGAGACGCAGCGTGACGGCAATGCCCCGGCTTTCATCGAACTGGCCGGGGCTCGTCGTTCCGAGGCCCCCCGCCCATGCGCCGAGATCGACGGTCTGGAACGCCCACGGACTGCCGAGTACCGCGCCGTTTGGATCACTGTCGAGGATCTTGATCTCGTGGACAGGAGGAAAGCCATCGGGCAGAACCGCCATGGCGTTGACGGTGCCGCTGACGCGCGACCAGAGCACCGTCGGATAAGGCGAAGCAGACGTATCGGGAACGTAATAATTGCCTGCGCTTGTTTCCGCAAGAAGCGAGTGCGCGGCGTGGAACTCAGGGCTTGGCGTGTAGCAGGACAGGGACGGCTGCTGCCAGAAGGACAGGTTCGAGACGGCGAGGTGCGCCTGCAGGCTCTGGCTTAAAATGTCGAGCACGTCGCAGCCGTACTTCGTGGTTGTGCCCCGCGCGGCGGCGGGCTGGGCGAGTAGTTTGACGTAGGTAGAAAGTCTGCGCTGAGTCGTCGTCATTCCACTCCTACCATCTCGTCGTACAAGTCCTGGCTGCGCTCACCTCTGCCATAGCGATATTCCAGCGGCGCAAAGACATGAATCAAGGCATAGGACACGTTGCTACCCGGAGTGCCCGAAAGCCCTTCGTAACAGTGAACCGCTTTGTCAAAGTGTGCTTTGGCTTCCTGCCACTGCCTCTCTGTCGGTGCGTCCTCCGCGCCATCCATGCGCCGCCCGGTGTTGACTTCCACCTGAACGCAGCGGTCGTCCCAGAGCTGCTTCATCGCAAAGTCTTTTGTCGCCGTGACTGGCAATTCTTGGCCGAAATGTTCCAGTGACCACGCGTTGATAAGGTCGAACTGCTCCGCAACCGAGGCCCGCATCGCCTCGTCGTCGTAACCCTCCCAGGTAACTGAAGGTAGTCCGACCCGTGCCGTGAAGATCCGCACGTCCTCACCTGCCGCAATCCATACTCCGACACGGTACGCCATGGCCGGAACAGGCTCCCCGATCTGCCCGTCGTGCCAGCCTTCGTAGTGCGCGAGCGTGCCATCTAAATCAACTGCAATCCAGCCATTTTTGCCGCTCATGTTTGCGTTCCTTAATCTTGATCAATACACCCAGAAGTGGACAATGTAGCCGAATAGCCAGAGGGTTAAAGGCACTGCAATAGCAAGGGAAACGCCCCGCTCCCAGTCCCATTCTTGGGAATTACGAGAAGTAGGAACGAAGAAAGAAATCAGCAGCATCAGTCCAATCGCTTCCATACGGGAAATCGGCGATAGGTGAAACTGCCGCACGATAAACCAGAGCCAGAGCGCATGAAAGGCTTGTCCCCGGATGAAATAAATCAGGGGAAGTAGGAACAGGTATACCAGGCAGCCTTCGGCGCTTTTCTTTTGCTTCAGCGTTATTGTGGTTGTCTCTGTCGTTTGATTCATCAATCTGTTCTCCTTCGCCGCCGGGCGCACCAGCCGTATGCCGCGTGGTAATCCCACTGCCGCAGATGATCCGTCGCCCTCGCCGCTGCGACTTCTGCCATAAACAACCGCTCCGGTTCGTCCATTTCCCGCAGCGCTTCCGCGCAAAAGTTCGCCAGCAAACACAGGGCCTGAAACTCCGCCGCCGTCAGCGTGACACTCTCCTCACTCGGGGCCTGTGACTTACTCACGACCAGTGGATCTCGTCGTCCGAGTGCAGGTGCAGGACGCCGGACGCGGCAGGCTGGAAATAATCCAGCCCCCCGCTCTCCCCGAGCAGCCGCCCGGCGGACAGCTTGACGCCCGCCGGCAGAACAATCGGGGCCGGAGTCGACGCCGTTCCTGCCCGGTCCCGGTACGCAATGAATGCCCCGGCAGAAGTCGCGAGAAGGACCGTCACGCCGCCGTCCCGCTGGACGGCATCAACAAAGGTAAATCCGGTCCACAGCGTTTCCATCGTAAACGTAACCCCTTCGTTCGTGCTGACCTGGGCAAACGTGCTGCCCCCTTTGCCGTAGACTGCGATCTGCACCGTCCGCCCGGCCAGCCGCAGGTAAGCGACCGGCGTGTCCGCTCCCCAGTCCCTGGCCGTCGGCGTCAAAAGCGTCCGCGCCCGGCCGACCGCGATGACCGTCGAGACGCCCGCGCTGCCGGGGTACGCGAGGTGCGCCTGGCCGTCCGTCCCGTGCCGAAAACCCGAAGCCCATCCCCCGCCGGGCCGTGTCGAGACCTGGAGACCCTCGATGTCGTCCAGGGCCGGATAGCCCGCCGTGTGGAAGGTGATCTTCACCGTCGACCCGGCAGGCACGGCGAGGACGAAGATTGGCGTCTCGAACGTGTCGAAGATGATGTCCGCGCCCGAAGCGCTTCCCGCCCCGCTGTCGCCTTGAATGATGATGCCGGTCGGGTCGCCAATCTCGGTGACGGCGGGCGTCGCGGTCACGCTCTGCTGCGAGGGATAGTAGCTAAAGCCGAACTCGTCCTGGCTGCACAGGTAGGTTGCGGCCAGGGCCACTTCGAGGAGCAGGTTCCCGGAAGCGTCCAGCACGTCGAAGGTGACGGCAATGTCGACGATGACAATATCACCTGTGCTGAACTCTAATTGGTCGGTCAGGTCGATCTGGTACTGGTAGCGAAATACAATTTCTGAACAAGGCAGCAATGCATCAGGGATTGAACCGGAGTTATCCGTCAGCTTTACCAAATCGGAAAATGTGCTGGCAGGCATACGGCATTATAGGCGAAAGCGGCTTTTCTGTCAAGCCGCGCACTGTCACACAATCACTAAGACCAAGAAGGAAAGAAGAAGAGATACGCGGAATGCAGGGGGATGAGACATTTATTCGTTGGACTTGTTGTTTGCGTAGCGCTCACCGGGTGCAGTCACCCTGCCCCGTTCCTCTACTCGTCACCACCGTCGATTGCGGGAACATGGGAAGGAAAAACATGGAACACTGCCGTGCCATCCGTGATTGCTCCTGTCAGTTCTGTCTTTCGCGGCGACGGCACGGCAACAACTATTGTAGAAGGAATACCGTTTCAGGTCTCGTATTCTATGGACAATGCTGTCTTGAAAGAAACTGTCCCCGCATCCTCCCAGCAGGAGCAACCGGAAACCACGGATTTCTCCATCGTTTTCCAAGACCCGAACCACATTGTACTGACCGACAGTTCAACCCCCGGACAATCCATTGTCCGGGATCTACATCGCACCCCTACGCCCCCGCCCGCTGGAACGCCCTGACTTCTTGCCCTGCTAGATGCTCCGTAACCGTGTGCTTCATGCGCTCCATATCGATGGTGTGATGCACCGTGCTGGACGTGTGAACGGTCACATCGACGGAAACGCCGCGAGATGCGTTTCGTATCCCCTGGTTAAATGCGGCGTCACTCATGTTGTTGACGCCCACTTTATTCAGGAATGCGTTCGTCTTGTCCTGATCTCCCTGGATCGATTTCATCAGTGCGGGGGATCGAGCCGCGATCCCGTCAAAGAACTTGTCCGCCCCGTGCGGGTCCATTGCGGTTCCACGCTTCGTCATTGCTTGCGCTGCGGCAATCATAGACTTGCCTGCGTCTCCTGCCTTGCCAGGAAGCAGTGAGATAAATGTGCCCACAACCGAAAGCAATGCCGCAAGTCCGGCCCGGATACTCGTCGTCAGCAGTGCAAATGTCGAGTAAACATCTTTGCCGAACTGCGCGATTCCGGGCAGCGATTTGGCGAACGATTTCCCGAGGTCGAAGAAGATGTTGACGCCGTCTCGGAAGTAGCCGGGGAACTGGGTGGCAAACCAGCGCCCGACATTTTCCAGTCCGCTCAGTATCGTTGTCTCGTTCTTGCTGAACCAGCCGCTAAAGAGGTTCAGCCCCATGTTGATCGCAGGCATTAGGTCCGACAGGAACTTTGTTTTCAGCCTATCGATCTGCATTCCGACCACGGACAGGTTCGACGCGAGCAGAAGCGCGTTCACGCTCTCCTGCGGCGACATCGCGGTCTGCTGGGCGTTCGCAGCGATCTTTGCAGCAATGCCCGGATGCACGGCGTTCAGGGCGAACAGGTTGCCGATCGCGTCGTTTCCCTCGTAGCCGCCCTGCACGAGAAGCTGACGCCGGATCGGGTCCATCCCTGCGTAAGCACTCGCGGACTTCACCAGGTCGCCGAGCGGGTCTGTGCCGGTCGCGCCGCCGACACCGAACGCCTGCAGGCGAAAGCCGTTGTACTGGGACATATGCCCGAAGCCCGAGAAGACGCTGTTCAGGCCGCCCGGGGAGCCGGTCAGCATCTGGGACAAAGACGCGACGACGCCCGCCGCTCCGAGGGACAGATTGCCGCCGCGAGCGACTGAGAATGTCGCCGACGCAAAGGCTTTCCCGGTCGCGATCAGGTCCGACAAGACGCCCTGAAGATTGCCAAGCGTGGTCCCGATAGACGAGCCGAGCTGCCCGAATGCCGAACCCACCGCCGAAAGCGCCTGGCCGACGGCCCCGCCCACCAGCCCCAGGGTGCTGGTGAAGATACTGATCAGCCCGGTCGCAATGCCGCCGCCGAAGACGGCTCCGGCCACGACGCCCCCTGGTCCGCCCAGCATCCTGATGATGCCGCCGATTACGGCCCCGGCTCCCATGCCGAGGCCTGCGACGAGCCCGCCCACAATGCCGCCTGCCAGTCCCACGCCCAGCTTGAGTCCGGCAGACGCAATCCCGCCGCCTGCCGACAGCACCGACACGAGCATTTGCCCCAGTCCGCCGCCAATCGCGGCGACGGCCCCGCCCGCTCTGCCGAATGGCGACAGAAACAGCCCAAGAGCGCTCTCGCCCGCATGAATGAATGCCGAGGCCGCGCCGGTCACGCCCCGGTTCAAGCCTTCGGCGACCGCTCCAGCCGCGTTCCCGGTCTGCATCCCAGCCCGCACGGAAGACGAGAACTCGCCGATCAGCAGCGAACCTTTGTACAGGTCGAACCCGCCGCCGGACTTGCCGCTTTTCTTGCGCGGATTATTGTTTTTGGCGGCAGCGTCCTCGGACTTCTGCTGGGCTTCTGCGAGTTCCTCGGCTCGCTGTTTCGCTTCTTCGTAATCGTTTTTCTTTTGGGCTTTATCCTCCCGCTCCGCCGCCGCCTTCTCCCGCGCGTCTTTCGTCTGGCGCTTGGCCCCGAGGGAGCCGAGCTTGCCCGTCGCGCTGCGGCGCTCCGATGAAGGGATGTGCGTGTCGAAGGCTTTCCCGGCCAGGTGCGCTTCGTATTCTTCGTCCGAGAGTGCCCCAGACTTGTGCTGCGCGGCCATTACCGCGTCCAGTTCCGCCCGCCCGTCCCGGCGCTCTTTTTCCTGCCGCGCCCGGTCCCGTGCGTCTTCTCTGGCCTGATCGCGCAGAACGCTTCCTTCATCCCGGTGCTGGCGGTTTTCCGCAGTGACTCCCCGGCGCTGCTCCGCTTCGTCGCGCCGCCCGTTTTCTCGTGCCACACTTCCTTCGTCCCGGTGCTGACGATCTTCGCCGCGCATCCGTGCCCGAATGTCCGCCCCTTCGTCCCGGTGCTGGCGGTTTTCGTCCTGAACCTTCTTGCGGTCTTCCGGGCTGCTGCCGGGTGCAGGATCGCCGCCGCCATCGCCACCATCCCCGCCTTCGTTTCCGTTCCCGCCGCCGCCATCGCCACCAAAGCCTGAAACCGCAGATTCGTCTTTCCCGGCTTGCTTGCCCCGCAAAAACGAGAGCTTCAGCGCGTTCCCGAGCTCCAGGTTCGCGCTCTTGATGACGGCCCCGACCGCTTTTTTTCGGGCCTGGGACTCGGACTGAGCGCCGGTGGGCCCCTCAGCGCGGGCGGCTTTTCGGGCGGCTCCCCGTGCCCGCTGCGCGACGGATGCCGACAATCCCTTTTCTTTCGCGAACGCATCGATCCCGGCAGTGTCCAGTGTTCCATCTTCGGCCACGTGCAGCAGAAACTGCGACAGTCCCGCGCGGCCCGCGTCCGGCGGCACGACGCCTTCTTTATCCAAGAGCTCTTCGCCGCCGATGATCTGCCCGCCGCGTCCGCCTTTGCCCGGCGAGACGTAGCCTTCCGACAGGTTCGGACGGATGTACTGGTCGAGGAACTGACTGAGTCCCGCCCGGTACGGGTCGTTGCCGCCGCTGTCCCCGGAGCCGCTCGACGGTACGTCGAAACCGTTGCCGGTCATCGGCACCCGCCGCCCGTTCTTGATCCGCTGGGTGATCTTGGTCCCGCTCCCTTTGGTCTGCACCGAGGCGAGCGCGTCCATCATATCCCGCTGGCTTTGCTGCCGACCCGCCCGCAGCCCGTCCGATTCGCGCGACCGGACTTCCCCTTCCCGGCGCGACAGGGCATCGAACACCACTTGCCACTCCGGGCCGTCCGCGAACGGGTCGTTCCGCAGAACGCTCTCGAACGCATTGAGGTCCCGCGTGTTGCCGAGCGTTTCAATTTGTTTCAGCGCTGCCCTGATCTGGTCGTTGTTCATCAGTTGTCCTCACAGTCAAACAGCCCTCCCCTTACAGGGGAGGGCTGCGCCTCACAGCACCGGCGCGTTGCCGAGGCGACCGCCCGAGCCCTGCCGAATGGCCCGGAACGCCGCTTCCATCGCAGGCGAAAGGTCGCCGGGCCGAAGCCCCCGGTAAAAGTCTTTGCAGTCGAGGTACAAATCGAACGCGTCGCGGGCCCACAGGCTCCCCGGTGCGGACAGCATCTCCGCTCCTTTTTGCCGGGCCTCGGTCTCCGTCCGGTGCTGCCGCCTCGCTTCGTCCGTCCACTGGCTGGTGTCAAGCTGCTCCGGCTGCTCCGCGATCCCAGCTAAGAGCGCGGAGACTGCCCGAAAAAATCCAGCGCCTCGGCAGGAGCCTGAGCGGACGCCGCCAGTGCTTCGAGGGTGCGCTTCACATCGTCCGGCAGGGCCGCGCAGCTTTCGGCACAGACTGCCTCGTCCAGCTCGTGCCGGGCTTTGCCTTCCAGCAGGCTCCATGACCCGATGATCTGGGCCAGCCCGAAGCCGCGCGACAGCACGGCAACCCCGACGATCTGCTCCGAAGCCGTTTCCCCCAGCGCTTCGAAGGCGCTCTCGAAGGCGGCAAGATCCTCGCCGTCCGGGAGATGGCCTGAAAGCGAGCGCAGGGCGACGTCGGGATCAAAGCCGAGCGCAGCAAACTTTTCTTTCAGGAAGTCCTTCACGGCCGCTTCCTGCGTTTTACTTGCGGCCCGGTACTGGACCCTCAGCGACTGCCCGTTCCCGAGCGCAATGGCGGCAGAGTGCGGGTAGCGATCTTCGGCAAACAGAGCGGAAAGGCTTTTGTTCATGGTAGGTTTGGTTTCTGGTAGGTTTGATTCCTGGTAGATGGAACGTGATCAAGATGTCGATAGAAATGTACAGATGCCTGGACATTTAAGGCTTGGACATTGACGCCGGGAGCCAGAACATTTGGCTCCCGGCTAAAATGCACCATTGACGGTGCAGGACTGTCTTAGCTTGCGAGCGTCTCCGCGATGACGAAGGTGCGGGCGTCCGCTTCTGCGCTGAAGTTCAGCAGGCTGGTGACGTCGCCTTCGGTCTGCTTGTCCGAGGCGAACGACACGTCCGTCAGGCTGATGCTGATGCCCCGGCCCGGATGACAGTCGTCGGTCAGGTTCACCGCGATCACCGGATTGGTGCGGCACAGGATGGCGACGTTTGCAATCGGGATGCCCTGGTACAGCTCTAAAGAGACGCTCGTCATCTGCGTCTTCTCTTTGATGTGACGCGAGACCAGCACGATGGTCGGAGTTCCGGCGATGCTGATCGATTTGCGCTTCGTCGGCAGACGCTCCAGTTCATGCCGGACGCCGATGCGGATCCGCTTGATGAAGTCCGTGTAGTCGTCGCCGTTCAGTGTGACGGCGGCGTTGTAGCCGTAGTAGACCGGCAGGGCAAGGTTCGCGTAGGTCATCACGGGAATCGCTGCCGCCGTCACGTCCGCCAGGGCGAGCGTCTGGGCGAACAGGGCCTGGAAGCCGAGCGCGACGGAGACCGCGCCGGACTCGAACGGGATGTCGATGTCCATGCTCTCGCATTTTGCGCCGACGATCTGCCGGGCATAGCCCGCGTTGCCTTCGATCATCGCGTAATAATTGAGCTGGCCGCTCCCGTTGCGGACACCTGCCTGCATGAGGGCCGATGTCCGCAGCTTCTGGGTGAAGTGCAGGGACGGCTTGGTCGCGCTGACGTTGCGCTGGACGCGGGTGAACGACCCGAGGGCCATGACGTTGTCCATCTCGGCTTCGGCAGAGATGTCCGGGATGTTGATGATGTCCATCGGGGAGTAAACGCCCAGCGCCGCAGTCGTCCCGGCAGCGGCGTAGGTAGCGGCGGGTGCAGTAGTCGGGTCGAATGGCGAGACGGTGTAATCCTGCTCGGCAATATACGCGGCAATGTCGCCGCCGAACTGGGGGTTCGCTGTATAAGTAGTCATCAGTGTTCCTTTTTAATGAAAGCGACGGGAATTTGAATTCCGGGTGATCAAAAGCGGTCAGTGGGCGACGGAGCCGGTCACAAAGCCTTCGTTCTCGGCAGCGTGAACCGCGTGATCGTCTTCGGTGTACACTGCCTCGGCCAGCACGGACAGCGCCTCGGTTTCCTGCTGGGCCTTCAGGCGGGCGGCTTCCTGGCAGGGCAGGCATTCCGTGCAGGGCATCGCGGGCACGAACCGGCGAACGCCCGCAGCTTCCGCAACCGCAGCCCGGGCCGCGTCGCGCATCGGACCTTCCGGGTAGAGAATGTCAATCTCAGATTCCGTCAGGCTATGGGCGTTGCGGATAATAATGGTCGAACCGGGCATGGGCTTCTCCTGGGTCAAAAGTTAATAGTCAAAGGTCAAAAAATTAAGTCAAAAGTGGTATCGCTGGTTGAGTAGCCGAAACGCGGGAAGAATGTCACGGACGAGGGAATTTGAAACGAGAAAGCCCGCTTCCAGATGAAGGGAAGCGGGCTAATGATTGCGCTGGATTGATATGTATAAAGTCTTGATTTATGACAGCATAAGGCTTGACAGAAAATGGCAAGGTACGTAGAATAAGATCATGGAGAACAGGCGATTGGCAAACATTATTGATTTAAGCGGACAGAAGTTCGGGAGACTTACCGTGATTGCTTTTTTGAGAGAACGCAGTAGCGGAGGGGCTTATTGGCATTGCCAGTGTGATTGCGGAAATAAGTGCATCCGCAGCACATATCGGCTTCTCAAAGAAATAACAAGTGATTGCGGATGCCTATTAAAACAAAGTTTGGTTGACTTGACTCAAGGAGAACGAATTGCCAAGAATTATTAACCTGACAGGGCAGAAGTTCGGATGGCTCGAAGTTTTGGAGATGGCCAGCGAGCGCCGTCACGCAAAAATTGTTTGGCTTTGCAAATGTGAATGCGGAAACCTGCACAAAGTTACTAGCAATTCACTGCGGTCAGGTGAAACAAAAAGCTGCGGGTGCTGGAGAGTAAAAATAGCCAAAGAGTTGAGCCTGTCAAATAAGACTTTAGTATCCCCGTACAGCGAAAAGACTTTAAGGCAGATGTATGAGATTGACAGAATATCTACTGTTAGAATCGCAAGAATGGCGACACTGTGTCTTGGGGAGAATGTAAATGATGTCGTTGTAGGAAGATGGCTACAAGAAGCAGGGGTACAGCGCAGAAGCCGAATACACGCGGCTATAATTCGAGCTAAACGTAATCCGGCTCATATCAGAAGAATGAACCGCGCAAGGATTTTGGCTATAGAAGAAGGGCGACTTATCATTGACAACCGCCACTTTTTTACTCCTAAAGTAAGACAAAAAGCACTTAAAACAAGACTCAAGACTTACGCTTTACGAAAAGCAAAGATGCAACATGAAGCCGAACAATCTGCCGCGATTGAACAGGCACTCAACGGCGAAACATTTGGATAAGTATTGACAAGCACTTCTTGCACCGTCATAATCAATATGTAAATACGTGGGGACGTATTTTCTGGTTGCCCATCTCAGTTCGCGGTTTCCAGTTTTCCACGCGCTTGAAGTTTCCAGACGGTGAGCGCAAAGTCAAAGCCCCTTCTCGGCGAAAGAAGGGGCTTTTTCACGCATGGTTATTCTTCCGAAGTTTCCAGGTTTTGGTCTTTGACTGAAGCGTTGGCAATTTGACGAAGTGCTTCCATCCACTCCTCAAAAGCCTGACGCGGGATTCGAATACCGTGTTCTTTTGGTCCCCATCGGACCGAGGGAAGTTCACCGGCACGAAGCATCTGATGAACACGGGAGACCCCGACGCCAAGCAGGGGTGCCACGTCACGCGCGGTCAGAAGTTGCTTTTCCATAGCTTTATGTTTCCTTTCAAATATCGGACTGCCCGGTGGTGGGCGTGTAGGGCAGGAACGCTTTGCAGGAGAAGGTGACGACGCCGACAATGAAGCGAACGCCCGAGGCGAGGCGCGGCACGTTGCGGCTGATGGCGCTGACCTGGCCGTCGACCCACAGCGTGACCGGGTCCTGCCGGTAGGTGCGGAGTAGGTTGGCAACCGCGCAGGCTCCCCGCAGCGCTTCGATCTGCCGCTGCCGAGACGCGTCGTAGGGCAGCACGTACAGGCAGTGAATGGTCGTGCTCTCCTCCGACAGCGGCCCCAGTCCGCCCTGCTGCACGTCGACGCCTGCCGGAAGCGTTGCGGTGACGATGACGCTTGCGGGCTGGGCCGAATCCAGCGTCTCGAAGATGTCGCCGAGGTAGAAGTTCGCGGGGAGGACCGCCGGCGGGGTCGCAGTCGTCCAGCCCGCGACGTTGACATTCTCGTACAGTGCGTCGAGCCGGTCTGCCATGTCCTGCTGATTGGCCGGAATCAGCGGGGTCGCGAGAAGCTGGGCCGGAAGCCGCTGGGAGAGAATGTCGAGCACCCGCAGCTCCACGAGCGACGCAGGCGACGTGTCGGCGACCGCCTGCCCTGTCGGGTCCGGGTGCGCCCGCTGGAACGTCTTGACAGCGAGCGTCAGGTCGTCGGTTGTCCAGGCCCGGATCAGAGCGAGTTCGTCAGGAGTGATTGACATTCTGTTCCTCTTCGATCTCTTTTAATAGTTTGCTCCATGGTGGAATATCGTAGAACTCGGAACGGCCTGTACAGCCGGAGCACCCATTCGGTTTGTCGGCGAGATACTGCACCTTGCCGCCACTCACAAAGAAATGATGCCCTTCCGGACTTCCGTTTGGACCTTCGTTGATAGATGGGGTAAACGTCGGTTTGATATAGTCCCCATTGAATGCCCAACGTCCATCTTTCGGAACTGCGATGGTATGCCCTGGGTGACCTTGCAGCAGCCAAAACCCAGTCGCGTCATCATAGACGCGGGACTCGTTCATTTATAGCTCCTCTTCACGCCCCCAAGATTGAAGTCAATCTCAGGCGCTTTCAGGCCCGGCACCGATTCGCCGAGCGCGGCAAGCTTTGCCGCCGCTTCTTTCACGTCCGAAGTCATTTCCTGCTGGGCGAGCCTCGCTGCCTGGCTGTCATAGGCCCGCCCAATCATCGTGTCCGTCCCCGGTCCCAAAAGACCTGAGTAGACAAGCGGATTATTGACCATGACCGCGTACACCCCGCCCGGCGTCAGATACGTCGAAAAGGTAAAGCTCTCGGTCAGGTTTGCCGGGCCCTGGCTTTGAGTGTTGATCGCGCCGGGCGGCGACGGCAGGCCTGCCCGCCCGGACTTCAGCCTCGGATTGTACCGTCCCCGTGCATCCCGAAACTTTTTCTTCGCGTAAGGGTGCCCCATCGCCGCAAGCGCCGAAAGCGTCGCGTACTGGTGCCCCGTCAAACTCTTCAGCTCTGACGCCAGCAGAACCACGAGGTGCGACGCCAAATCTTTCAGAATGGCGTCGCGCTGCCGGAGCCGCTTCTGCACGTCCGCCGACAGAACCTGCGCGGCGTTGCTGGTGATGCGGCCTGTCGCCTGATCCTGAAACGCGAGCAGCTTGCCCCGCGCCTGCACGAGCCGAAACTTATCCGTGCCCGAAGCGATTTGCTGCCCGAGAAACAGCCCCTGCGAAACGAGTTCGATGTCCGTTGCCATGTGGGAGTAGCCGGTTTAGGCTGCCTTTGGCACGGACTGAGTTGCACGTCCATGGCACGTCGAAACGTGCGACTACTTCAAATTCAATATAAGTTTTATGTGATGCAGATCGCCGCCGACGTCCATCGGAAGCGAGCCGACGCGGTAGGAGATGACCGGCCCGGGAGCGCTGTACACCGACGGGTCATCGATGATCACGGTGGACTTCGGATCGAAGGCGACGGTGAAGCCGCCGGGAATAACGACGGTGCCTGCCCCGGCGTCCCCGGCTGCCGCCGCAACGTAGGGGCATTCCATCTGGTAGGACGCCGTGAGAATGCTCGGCAGATCGTCGTCTTGATCGAGGGACGACGCAAGCGGCGACAGGCGGCAGGGAAACGAGGAGGCGACCAGGGCATCGGTGTTGTCCGTCTGGTTCTGAACGCGCACGGTGACAAGCCGGTTGTAGACAGGGGTGCGCCGGACGAGCGCCATGCGGCAGCGGTCTTCGACAAACGCCGCCGGCAGCACGTAGATCACGTCCCACGCTTCGCCTGAGCGAACGTCGGTGATGGCCGAGAGCGTTTCGGCAGCGCTCACCCACCCCGAATCGCTGAACTCGCAGTAGCCGTCGGGCATAAACGACTTGCCCCACTTGTCGACCTTCTCTTGCTTGAGGTCCGACGGAAGCGACCCGAACGAGGCGAACCCGCTGCCTCTCGCCGTGCCCCGCACCGGGCGCGAGACGGCGGCGGTTGCTGCCGCGCGGGTGTACGGCCCGGCGAAGGTAAACAGGAGCGGACGGCCTGAAATCAGGGCCCGGCGCTGGAACCTAGCCTGAGAGCGCAAAATGGCGGACGGCAAGTTCATAGGTGCATCCGATCAAGGATTTCGGTCACGGCCAGCGGCGGCACGTCTGGCAGCAGGGAGCGGGTCCATCCCGACCAGTGGGTCGCAAGAAACGGCGGGTAGCCATGCGCGAGGTTCACCAGGCGCTTTTCTGTGCGGCAGCACCGCCCGTAAATCGCCGCGTATTTCTCCCGCATACTTGCACCGGAATGTGTGTAAAAGTCTTCCGTCCGGTAGTATTTGATGTTCTTCAAGCACAGTAATTTCAGTTGCCAGCACAGCCGCCGGTCCTGTTTCAGTCGAAACCGACCGAAGAGCCATTTCAAGAAATGTGTCAATCTATATTTCCGCCGCATCAGTACCGTCCCCCATGTGCCACTTTCTTAGTCCCGGCGTCAAACTCGTTCATTGCCTTCCCTGCAATCGCGAGCAGGTCCTTTCGCCCGAGCCCGGTCTTGATCTCGTAAAAGGCGAACTTCTCCGAGTCGGTCTCACTGAGCGGGATGACTTTTTGCATCAGCGTCCAGGCCATTGCGTAGCGCAGCGACAGCCGGATCGCCGCATCATTCGGCGAAAACGGCAGCACGTCGGTCGCGTCCACGAAATCTTGCGAGAGGTACGCGGGGCTAAACACCAAGTTCCCATTATTGTCCACCGTCCAGGCTGCGCCGGTGCTATCCGCCGTCAGGCGCTGCGGCAAGGCAATCGCCCGGTACTGCGCGTTCACGAGCGTCTGGGTGCCAAAGGGAGGCGGGGTCAGCACCAGCACCGGAGCCGGGCTGTCGTAGGCTGCCGGGTAGAAGTCAACACGGGAATGGGTAAACGCGCCGCCGGGGATCACGTTTCCATTCGCGTCTTCCGGCAGGATAGGAAATCCGCCCCCGAAGCCGTCGTAGAACCCGCCGCTCCACAGGCCTGTATAAACGCCGAACGTGCTGCCGTACTGCCCGGCTTGGCCGGAAGGCTGCGCCGAGTCCCGCTGCATCTGCCGCCGCCGGAAGAAGTCGCGGGAGCCGGGAAACTGCCCGGAGGCCATCGGATCGGGCGCGAGCAGGCTGCCCCAGGTGTCCGCGATAGGCTCTCCGAAGTCCGCCGGAAGCACATACGCGCCCTGACCGGCAATGAGGGTCAGGAGCGGAATGACCCGCGTCTGCGGTCGCCACTCCGACAGGGCGGCGAGGGCTTCCCGGAGCGCTTCATCGAAAACACTGTCCGGCAGCACAGTCAGCACGGATGGGTCGGCGCTCTGCCCGGCAGGAACAAGGAGCGGCTCGTCGCCGATGAGGCGGCGGAGCTGACTGCGCCACCGGGCGACGGGGTACAGCCATGGCGGAAACGGGATCACAGGGACGGAAAACGGCCCGCCTCCGACTGGAAAGCTCCCGTCTCCCGCGTCGTCGCCTGCCCCGTCCGGGCCGATGGTTCCGGTGCTGCCGAGCCCGGCGGTAATTCCGCTCCCTGCCGGGAACGACGCAAAGGCCGCGCCGGGGAGTGTTCCGTCCCCAGCGTCATCCCCCGCGCCGTCGGGCCCAATGGTTCCAGTCGGAAGTGCCATGCGCGTGTCCTTACTGGTTCGTCAGCGTCGTCGTGCGGCTGACGGGAGCGCCGGTCGGCGTTGTGGTGATGGTCGATTGCACCGTCGGCAGAGTGTTGAAGCTGAACTGCGTGGTCTGCGTCGTGGCAGTGGGGTGCGTGACCGCAAACGGCCCGTACAGGTAGCTGCTGATGTTGGTGACATGATCGCCAAACGTCGTGCCGGCCAGCGTGTAGCCGAAGATACTCTGGTCGATCTGACTGACGGTCGGCGCGGCGGTGTACCAGGTGGGAGCCACCGTGCCGGGGGTAGAGTTACTGAATGCCTGAGACGACGCAAGAGCCACCGGAGCGGTGACGGAGCCCACAGCACCCGTCACAGAGCCGACGGCCCCAGTGACAGACGACGCGACGACAGGAGCCGTCAGGCTGCGAGTGCCATACGCCCAAATAGTTGCCTCGGTGACTGCCGAGCCGCCCGTTGCCGGGTTTGAGGTCGTCACATAGCCGCTAGAGTTTGTGACAATCGGCTGAGTCGGATTGGCGAGAATGCCTGCCGCGATCTGGCTGACAGTCGGTGCGCTTCCCCCGGTCGGCGCATTCGACAATGCCGCCGTGCTGAACTTGCCCCCGCTGATAAGGCCATTCAGCGTTGAGTTGACAGCCGCACTCGCGGTCTGGTCAGCCCCCTCTAGCGCATAGATGGAGCCTGCCGTGGGCGAACCCGGCGCGGCGGTATTCAGGGCCAGGATAGAAGCCGTCGAAAGAGCACTCTGCGTGGTCTGACTGACTGCCGTCGCCGCATTACTGCCGGTGGTGTCCAGGGCGGCGGCCCGTGCCGTCGTGTAGCCCTGCGCGATCAGGGCAGTGCCTGTGTTGGACTGCTGGGCGGCGGCGGTGGTCTGGTTCGTGATTGTGGTCTGACCGGCCACTAAATCCACGGTGGGGTCAGTGGCGACAATTTGATCGTGCGTGTCGCTGGGGTCAGCCCCGGATGCCGTCACGTTCAAATCCAGTGCCCCAAGCGTGTTTGTCTGAGCACTCGTCAGGGTGAGTGCAAACCGGCCATTGCCGAGCGCCGTCGCGGTCAGCGCGGTCGTTGTCATGGGGCTGCCAGCCTGAGACACCTGTTCTGTCAATGTCGAGGCCGCACCGGTGTACGGCGAGATATGATCTGTGTTGCTGGTCATCAGCACGGTGCGGGTGTAGGTCGCGGACTGCTTGATGAGGTCTGCATGGGCTGAGAGGGTTGCCCCCAGAGCCAGCATACAGACGCCGAGAGAGGGGGTAATTGTTCGCCGAGAGTTCATAGTGGTTTCCTTTGGGGGTGGCCTTACTGGGTCTTGCGTTTGGTGCCCACCGTCGCCGCATCCGGGACCGGGTTAAACAATTGATTGCTGTCTGCCGTCCACATCTGCCCGTAGGACGACGTGAGCGTCAGCGAGTTGATGAGCAGGTTAGGAGAGTTCCACCCAATCATGCGGTAGCGGTAATGGCCGTCCGGCGTTGGCAGCCGAAACGTGCAGGGGTGCATGATATGCGTGGCCCCGCTCCCCAGCACGGCGGTATTAAGCGTTAGGTCTCCCTGCCGGGTGAACGTCAGGTCAAAGCAGCCAATAGGGTCATACGTCGCCGCCGCGCCGGTGGGGCTGCCGGACATATCCGCGTACCCTGCCCATAATTGCAGCGTCTTATTGACCTGGACAAACCGAGCGCCTTCCCACCAGATTGTCCCCACTGACGTATTGCCCACGAGGGAATACGTGCCGGTGCGGGTCGGGCAGGAGTAGAGGTAAAGCTGCTGGTTGGCAAAAGCGCCGGAATTATTGGACACCCCGCCGATGTACCACAGCCTAGAAACAGGATCATGGGCGATGCAGCTATCATAGGTGCGTGTGATGCCTGCCGTCGTGCCGTTGACCGGCAGGTACGCCGTGGGCTGCGAGAGCCGGACAACACCGCCCAAAGTCGGATCGCTGGCAAATGTTGAGTAGCCAAAATAATTGACGCCGCTGACATAGGCAAAGCCGCCGCTATAAATCCAACTGCTTGTTGTCCGGTCATACATGATGCTGGGGTTCGCCCCATCATCAGTATAGGTGGTGCTGGCACTATCGTTAAACGGGATTTGGCCGACCTGGACAATGGCCTGCGTGATCGGGTCGTAGCTAAAAATCGCATCGTGGTCCCACTCGTTGAGGCTAGTCGTTGTCACGAGAGACGAAACTGCCCCCGGCGTGTCGGAGGTGAAATAATACAGGCCGTTTCGGGTAAACGGCGTTCCGTCCTCATACGTGACCATCTGGCAGTCACTGACCCCCAATCCGCCAAAGTACCCTGCACTGATGCCGCTGATACTGGCTGTCCCCGGCGCGGCGGAGTAGGCTATTTCCGTGCGCTCATGATACAGGACGCTGGTCGTGTAGTAGTAGTAGTTTTCGGCCCCGGCGAACGCGCCGCTTGCGGACAATTCGAGCTGGTAGGGGGCCGTCGCACTGGGACTGTCGCGCCAAACGCTCCAGTACTCGTGGTTTGCGACAAAATGCAGGGTGAACGGCGTCGTCCGCAGGTCGGTGATCGTCGCGAGCGTCGTGACGGCGCTTGTCGCGATATTTCGCGCCGCAAGGGTGATGAGTCCAGTCGTCGCATTGTATTCGGCATAGTCGTAATTGCCCGCCGCCCGGTAGATGCCGGTGCGAATGAGTGTGCCTGCACTGGCGGCGGGGTTGATGTACACGCTGGTGTGATCCGACGTGCCCTGCCAGCTATAGGCCCCTTGCAACGCGCTGGTCGTGCCGGAGGTCTCGGTAAACGCGCCCGTGCTGCCGCTGATAGTCGGGGCCGGTCCGGTGAGCGTGTAGTCTGCCGTCACACTGGGATCGTAGGCCAGCGTCCCGATGCCTGCATCTAGGGCAAAATAGCGCGGGAGGTAGGTTTTGGTTTTCCAGGTGAGTGACCCAGGCGTGACCGGAGTGGAAGTGGCAGGGTTTGCCGCCTGAAGCACGTCCCCCGCAAGGCTTCCGGCATACGCGACAACCACTGGCCCGGCTCCTGCCGGAGCCAGAGCCACACTCGGATCAGCAAGCTGGATTACTCCGCTGACATTGCCTGCCGTCAGGGTGCAGGTGGCCGTCGTGTTGGTCGGCCAGGCGACTGCGGACGCAATCAGCGCGGCAGGCAGGTCGGCGGCTCCGTTGATCGGGGCCAGTCCACCTGCCGTGGGGACGGCAAACGCCGGATGGTCGACCGTCCAAAATCCGACATTACTGCTGATGGTTGCGGCACTGCTGCCATACAGCGGGATGCTTGTCGCCCCGTTGGCGAGAGTGATGGTCAGCACTTCCTGGGCTACGGTGATGGTCGCCGTATCGCCTGCCCCGTCAGAAACAGTCGCCGTGCCGGTTCCCTGCCCGGTTTTGAGGGTCAGGGTCGCAGCCGTCGCGGTGCTGACCGTCTGCGAGGCAATGCTGACCGTGGTCGTGCCGGTGACCGAGTTCGTGACGGTAAATGGTGAGCCGCTAAAGGCAGTTCCTGTCCCTGCCACAGTCACGGTCATCACGGTGCTATGGCCTGCCGGGAGCGTGGAGGCGCTGAGGGCAATGGCAGTAGCCGACGCAATACTGGGGAGCATCAACAGGGAGAGCACGAGCGCGAAAAATGGGAGTCGTTTGAGCATGATAAATCCTTTGTCGAAAAAGCCTTACTGAGCGACTGCATACCCGCTTTGCAGGCTAAAATTATAGGCCAACGGGTTTGGGATAATCTGCCGCCCCTCAATGCAGGAGCAGAGATTGACCCCGTTTCGACTCAGGGTAAACGCCTGGCTGTACAGATGCCAGGGAATGCGGGTGCTCACGACGCCTGCTGCCACCGGGTAGGTCGTCACCGTGCCGCCGCTAT
>JBPBQB010000027.1:0-29462 GCA_050954545.1 Janthinobacterium lividum
ACCCGCGTTATTCGGGTTCGGCTAAGCAAGTAGGCTGATAAACAATATCCGTAATAGCTGCCTGCTGTTCTAAAAAAGTGCATAACAGGCTCTAGTCTTCCAGACTGAGGCGCTTTAAAATCTATGTGGAACTCTTTTGCGCTGGCAGTACAGACCATGACCGGATTCTCAGTGCTGTCCGGGCAAGCTGTCTCGCGTGCTGATGCTCGCCGGGCAGTGTTCCTGCTGCCGGTAATCGGTGCAGTTGTCGGTGCCTTTCTGGCTGCGGTCTGGGCTGTCGGGAACCGACTCTGGGTCGGTCAGCCGATGGTTCCGGCGGCTCTGACACTCGCGGCAGGGCTGTGGCTGACGGGCGGGCGTGGGCTTGGCGGCGTCGCCCGTTCTGCCGATGGCCTCGCGGCGCATGGGGCAGGGGGGGACCGGATGCGGGCCTTCGCGGTCATGCGGGACCCGAGGCGCGGCACTCAGGGACTGGTCGCCCTCGGTGGTTTGCTCGCGCTGCGTCTTGCATTTTTGTCGGCTCTGCCGCCCGCACTGGCTTGGCAGATTCTCGTGCTGACTGGGGCGCTCGGCGGCTGGGCGACTGCGTTTGCGTACAGCGCATTTCCAGTCGCGGCGGCTTCTGAAGATGCGCCGGGCCTCGCAGATGCCGGGCCGAACGAATTTCTTGCGGCAACTGCTGTGGTCATTGCCTGCGGTGCGATTTTACCGCGTGTCGGCCTGCTCGTGTTAGTTGCCGCCGCACTGGTCGCCGGGGCGTCCGCTTACAGTGTCAACCGGACACTGGGCGGCCTGAACCGGCCCCTTTGTGCGGCGCTCGGCGAGATCGCGGAACTCACGGCATTGGCCTGTTTGACGATCAGATTTTGACCATTCGATTTCAGAAAGGCTCTCTTGTTATGTTTTCACCCAAGCTCAACATACAGACTTATCAGATCTATCTCGCTGGTTTCTGGCGCGATTCGATCTCGGAGGCGCTTCTTCCAAATATCAATCCCGCTCATAAATCGGAGATACTCGGTTACGTCTCGGAAACGACGGATGCCGAAGTGGACGAAGCCATGCTGGCTGCCGATGCTGCCTTCCCCGCCTGGCGGGCTGTCAGCGGCAACATGAAGACAAAGATCTTTCTGCATCTGGCCCAAGTCATGTACGCCCGCTTCGATGATTTTCAGCGGACCATGAGCCGGGAGATGGGCAAAACGCTGTTCGACTGCAAGCTGGATCTCGACGAAGCCATCGGCGTGGTCGAATGTGTCGCGCCCCAGGGCCTCTCGCTCAAAGGCGAAACCTACCAGAAAAACATCGACGGCGTTGTGATGGAGTCTCGTTTAGAGCCGCGCGGCGTCGCCGCTATCATCACTCCGTTCAACTTCCCTATTGCGATCCCATTAGCGCAGGTAGTCGCAGCACTCGTCGTCGGCAACACGGTTGTCTGGAAGCCGTCCCATCTCATTCCTGAGTCGTCCCAGGCCATCGCCGCCGCGCTCGAAGAAACGTTTGACTGGGCCAAAGAAAAGCTTGGGGTTACTGTCCCGCCCGGTACGTTCAGCATGATCAGCGGCGACATCGGCCCCGGTCAGGCACTGATTTCCCACCCTGCCGTCAAGTGCCTGTCGTTCACTGGCAGCAAGACCGTTGGTGATGCCGTCGATGCCACGGCAAGCGGCCTCGGCAAGCGGGTCATGAAGGAAGTCGGCGGCATCAATATCTTCTATGTCCATAAAGAAGCGGACATCGAACGTGCCGCCAAGAACTTTGTCTACGGCAAGACCATCACTGGCGGTCAGCGCTGCACGTCCATTCAGGAAGTCTTCTGCGACGAAAGTGTCTACGAAGCCTTTGTCGCGGCTGCTATCGAAGAGACTAAAGGCATTGTCGCCGGCGAAGGTCTTTCTGATGAGCTGGCCCATGCCGACAAGACCCCCGGCCTCTACTCCCTGCCGCCGCTGGTCTCCGAAGAGCAGCAGGCGCGTGTTCTCGGCCTCATCTCGCAGTCCATCCGCGAAGGGGCAAATATCCGCCACCAAGTGCCCGTTTCCGATGCCCTTGTCGCCGAAGGCTACTACGTCCCGTTCACGCTCATCGAGAACGTCAGCCCCGGCAATATTCTTTATACGACCGAGCTGTTCGGCCCCGTCGGTGTCCTGACTAAAGTCAAGAACATCACCGAAGCGATCACGCTCATCAACCAGAAGATCGGCATCGTCGCCTGCATCGACAGCCGCAGCAAAGACGCCTCCGAGCACTTCATCCAAAGTGTCCTGAGAACCCGCGTCGACGACGGACGCCACGGCACCGGTGCCTTCTGGGCCACCCGCTTCGGCGGCGACCGCGGCGCAGGCTCCGGTAACCCCGCTTTGGACGAAAACATGGTCATGGGCTACGTCATGTGGAAGACCATCTACCGCGCCTACAAACCCTTCGCTGAACCTGAAGACGACGATGCCGGGATATAAGCTATGACAGAAGAAGAAACGCGCCGGTTACTCAAAGACGCCTACCGAATTGACTTTCCAGACAACTTGTTTCAGTTCTGGGACTTTACCAAGAGTTTCGGCGAAGTCAAGCCTTTGGATACATTCACGGAGTCTATGGGGTTCTCCTTGGATGGCCCTTTCAAATTTCTTGCCGGGAATCCGGAGCCTGTAAATGGCTGGTATTTAGATGCCCGGTACTATGATGATCCGCCTGAGTTTATTACTGTGTTCAGTGGTGACACAGACGGTCATCATTGGGGATACTGGTTTGACGATCCAGATAATTCACCCATTTACTCCATTGCGGACTACTACAGCAAAGATGCCTATGAGATCACTGAAAATGGAAAAACTCTCTTTGAAGCATTTCGCCTGCATCTGGAAAGATGTTACGGAAGCACATTAGAGAACATTGAGACTGATCCCGATGCGGAAGAGTACCAAGACGAATACCAAGCAGACTTAGAAGTTTATACTTTGATTCGAACTCGGCTGATGCAGTTCTCGACTACAGAGCGTCTAGAAATCAGCAGTGAGTATGTAGAACGCTATGCCGAAGATAAGGGACAACGTGCGATTGCCGCAGAAACCCTGGAAAGCATGGGCATCGTTGTCCCAGACCATCTTTATCGGCCTTTAAGTGTTGATGGTGGAAAATTGCGTGAGATAGCTGTAAACAATTGTGACCTGTCGGTTATTTTGGCGGAGGCATACAAAGCTTTAGAGGAAGGTTTTCCTGGGTCAGCCCTTGAACTTGGGCGAAACCTCTGGATCGGTAATCCCACGCAAAAACAAGAAGCATATCGACTACTTGAAAAAGCGTATACAGCCTTGAGCCGACCAACCTTAGCACACTTTCTTGTCAAGATTATCCCGACAAGATTGAAATAGCCAGAGCTTCTTAAAAATTATCTACTGTGCCTACAAGCCATCCGCTGAAGATGACGATACCGGAATCTGAGAATCTGTCGGGTAAGATGATTAACAAAGAGACAAATTAATGCAGGTGCAAATTCAGAGAACAGACGAAGGGATTCTCATTCTTATTCCCAATGATTTGGCAGCAAGTTGCGGTCTCGTTTCCAGCGATATTGTTGAAGTAAGGCGCGAAAATGGTCATCTTGTGGTCATCAATCCAGACGAGCCGCACTATGACATTGAGGAATTATTGGAGGGAATGACTGCCGAACACTTACATGCAGAAATTAGAACAGGCCCGCCAAGAGGCAATGAGGTCTGGTAATCTGCTATGGCTTACGTTCCCGCGCAAGGCGATGTGGTTTCTATAGATTTCGATCCGCAATCAGGGTATGAGCAGGCTGGGCGGCGTCCTGCTCTTGTTCTGTCAACCCTTGCGTATAACAAGCTGACGGGCCTCGCCGTACTGTGCCCTATCACGAAGAAAGGGAAAGGGTACAAGTTCGAAGTGCCAATCCCAGAAGGTTACGCTGTTTACGGGGTCATTCTCGCGGATCAAGTAAAGTCTATGTCTTGGCTCACCAGAGACACGCAGTACGTCTGCCTCCTTCCCACTTCAACAGTGAAAAACGTCGTTGAACGAGTAAACGCACTCATCAAGGTCGAATAACTGGGCCTACAAGCCCTTCACCGAACCCGAGGACGCCGCCGGAATCTGAAAATCACTGGGCATAATGACGATGGTTTACTTTTACATTGGGGCTGCTTGCCTCAACGACCCGAAGTTGTTCGAAACCGCGCGGTCATTGATACAGTGCGAACACGATTTATTAAACGAATTATACTCGACGAAATCGCCGACGAGTAATATCCCTGTCGTTCTAACCTATATTGTAGACACTGATGGGCAACTATGGGTCGCCGACCGCCATTCTGAGCACATTGCTTGTGCCCGTGGAAAAAGTGTGCTATCTGCTGGTGAAATGACAATCGAAATTGACCATAAAAAAGTAATCGTCATCGATGTTACCAATCAATCAACCGGATATTGTCCAGAACCAGAATCTTGGCCTGTGGTTGATTTGGTACTGAACAAGGCGGGTATTGAGCATCCAAACAACTTCACACGAGCTTTCATCTTTCGCCTTTGCGACAATTGTGGTCAAATAAATGTTGTGAAAGAATATGATTTTACCTGTGCTGTTTGCGGAAATGAATTGAACCAGAAGTGGAACTTCGCACATGACGCAAGCTAAAATGCTGCTTGTCGCAGGTCTCGACTTGAATTCAGCATACCGTGAGATGGCGCTGGATGAGCAGCGTGAAGCGGAAGCCCTTGAGTGGGCTGAGGGCACTATCAATGATGTCGCAGATGATATGCTCGAAAGCGAGGCTGAAACAGAACCATGACACAAACCGATCAAGTGCCGAATGAAGATGAAAACGAACCGGTCGGGTATCTATTGCATGGCAACTCGCGGTTCAAGAAGATGCAGGCAATCAATGAGAGTCGGAAGGCAGTCAAAGTTATACGAACAGGTATACTGATTGCATGACGCTGACTGAAGGGATTCAGGCCAAAGTTGCGGCAGGCAAATTCGAATTCTCGCGCCATGCGGTAGATCAGTCTCTGCGGCGGCACATAAGTGTCCAGGAAGTCCGTGAGGCGATTGTCGACTGTCAGTTAATCGAGGACTATCCAAACGACAAATATGGACCGAGCTGCCTTGTGCTGGGTTACACACAAAGTCTGCGTCCTTGCATCTTCAGTGCAGCTATCCCTCACGGTCATTGGTCAAAATAATTATGCTTTATGAACCCGATCCAAGTCTATGGATTGAGTTCAGGACAAGGAAAGAAGAAAATGGCATCTCATAATTCAGAAGCCGCTTATCCAGAAGAACATTTTACTCGGCAGAATGTGACTTACATTCTTGAAACAGAAGGCCACCTGTCCGTGATCGAGAATGTTCCTGCGCGTGTTTCCGAAGAAACCGGCGAACAGTTATTTTCACCGGACACGGTTGAGCGTCTTCAGCAGACGGTTTGGACTAACCGTAAACCGGTGCGAGTTTTGGAGACACCGGTCTATGAGTTTGCTGCCTGAGCAGTTATGCAATTGACCTGACGAAAAGCGATCAAAACACGATGACACAAAATAGCGAAAACGAACCGGTCCGGCATCCGCTGCACGATAACCCGTGGTTCAAGAAGATGCAGGCGATCAATGAGAGCCGGGAATCAGGCAAGATTAACCAGGCGGAATATGAGCGCAAGCATCGGGGACTGATGGTGGAACTGCAAAGCGCGGCGAATAAAGGGCGTGAGAAAATCAAGTCGTGGGCCATCTCCAGCAAAAAGGTCCGGGATGAAGCCGAGTACAAGCGGCTTTGTGCCCACTATCACGATGCGTATGGTGATTCGTTCCATCATTTTTTGACCAGCATCCATGCCGGAGCGTCTTTTCTGACGATGAACGAGAAGATGCTGGACGATGCCCGTCTGCTGGAACTGCGCTTTGGGGGCAAGATTTTGTCGCCGGAACAGGCGGTCGCCGAGTCGGAACGCGAAAAAGCCGAGGAGGAAAAAGCGGCGAATGAAGCGGAAGAATAAGAAACTGTGATGTCCCCGGCCCCAGCCGGGGCCTTTTTTTGTTTACAAATAGCAGACAAGCGGAACAAGTACATACAGAAATCGTCAAAATAATACACAATAAGAATGTAGAGCTGACAGAAAGTTTGATCACAGGCAATGAAAGCCAACGCCGAACAATTTGAGACGGAGCACAATTCTGAGACTGGCATAGTCGCCGGAACTAAACTGCGGGGAACAGCGCTTTTGACAAAAGTGTTATCTCAGTACGGGAAAATCACACGAGCGACTATGCCTGACGAAAGCCCAATCGAAACGATTATTACCAAGGCCGGCACGTACAATCCAAAAACGGATTCCGCGCTGCTGCGCCGCGCCTATGCCTACGCCGCCGCGAAGCATGAGGGCCAGTTCCGCCGCTCCGGGGAGCCGTATATCATGCATCCCCTGGCAGTCACCACAATCCTCACTGAGCTGGAAATGGATGATGCAACGCTTGCGTCTGGCCTGCTGCACGACGTCGTCGAAGACTGCGGCGTTTCGCGGGAACAGATCGCAGCGGAATTCGGCGAAGAGATCGCAGATTTAGTCGACGGAGTGACCAAGCTGAAGCTGGCGGATTTTGAGGCCCGAAGCGAGTCGGAGCCGGGATCGCGTGTCGATGCGCTGCCTGCTGCCGACCCCGCTGCCCCGGAAGGGGCTGAAGCGCTGGCCCGCAAAAAACGTCATGGCGAGACGACGAAAAGCGCGGCGAACCTGCGGAAGATCCTGCTGGCGATGGCAAAAGACCTGCGGGTCATGGTCATCAAGCTTGCGGATCGACTCCATAATATGCGGACGTTAGGAGCCATGCCGGAGCACCGTCAGAAACGGGTCGCTCAGGAGACGCTTCAAATCTTCGCCCCGCTGGCCCATCGCCTCGGTATCTGGCAGATCAAGTGGCAGCTCGAAGACTTAGCATTCAAGTATCTCAACCCGGAAGCCTACACCGAGCTTAAACAGAAGCTGGATAAGACGCGGTCGCAGCGGGAAAAAGACATCGCGACGGCCACGGAAATGCTTCAGGTTCGGTTGTCTGAAGAGGGCATCAAAGCCGAGTTTCAGGGGCGGCCCAAGCATCTGTATTCGATCTACAATAAGATGCACAAGCAGACGCTTGATTTAGGCGAGATTTACGATCTCATCGCCCTGCGTGTGATCGTGCCGACTATCGCCGATTGTTATCATACGCTGGGGATTGTCCATCAGGTCTGGATGCCGCTGCAGGGGCGGTTCGATGACTACATTGCGAAAACGAAGTCCAACGGCTACCAGTCCCTGCATACCAAAGTGATCGGTCCAAATGGAGAGCCGCTTGAAATCCAGATCCGCACGACTGAAATGCACCGGACGGCTGATTTCGGGATCGCCGCCCACTGGCAGTACAAAGAAGGCGGCGGGAAAAGCAAATCCGCCAGCGCCGACAAGCGCTTTGACAACAAATTAACGCTATTGCGGCAGCAGTTGTTCGACTGGCAGTATGATGCGAAAGAGCCAGGCGAGTTCCTGCGCTCCGTCGTCGGGGATTTGTTTACTGACCAGGTTTTTGTCTTTACGCCGAAAGGCGATGTTCTTGACTTCCCCCTCGGCGCGACTCCGATTGATGCCGCGTACCGTATCCACTCTGCCCTCGGTCAGCACTGCGCGGGAGCAAAAGTCAATGGCAAGATCGTTCCGCTCACTTACCACTTCAAGAACGGCGATATTGTCGAGATTTTGACCCGGCCTAATGCGAACCCCTCTCTCGACTGGCTGGCATCGGCAAAAACCAGCCATGCCCGAACAAAGATCAAAGCGTATTTCCGCAAGCTGCGCTATGCGTCGAATGTCGCTCGTGGTCGTGAGCTTCTGCAAAAAGAGTTAGAGCGGCTGCATCTGGACACCCGTTATCTAATGTCCCCAGATGTCCTGAACAAAATCGGTGAGCAGATGAACCATCCCGGTCAGGAAGACCTGATGGCTGCGGTCGGCTACGGGGACGCCGCCATCGGCTCGGTCATTACTCGTATGCGGGCTCTTGTCCAGGAAACTCCGCATGAAGATACGCGTACATTTGACCGCCGCACGGTCAACACCAGCAAACTGCAAGTCGGCGGGGATTTGGAAGACGTCGCGATTGTCCGGGCCAAATGCTGTCAGCCAGTCCCCGGCGATGAAGTGGCGGGTTACATGACACGCGGCAAAGGCATCGCTCTCCACCGGCATGGCTGCGCGAATGTCGCCCATTACCAGCAGACTGAGCCCGAGCGGCTGATCGAGATCGACTGGAAACCGAGTGACCCGACCCTGCGCTACTCCACAGACATCAAGATTGAGCTGGTCGACCGTCTGGGCCTGTTGGAAGACATCGGCAAGCTGTTCAGCGAAGCGAAGACATTCATTCAGGCCATCCGCACCCGCTCCCTGCCGAACCACACCGCCGTTATGCAGATCAGCTTTGATGCCATTGACACCGCCCATATCGCCGCCATGATCTCGCGTTTGCAGCGCCTCACCGATGTCATGGACATCCACAGATTAGGTGCCAACGAAGACCCGGTGGACTGAAGCAATAGATGGGATTTTATCAGTGGAACAAATTGAGAGCAGGACAAACACAAGGTTCGCGCCCTACATCCAAAGGTAGGGGCGAACCTTTCGGCTGGTAGGGAAGAATGATGAAACAAGAATTGCCGACAGATGAGCCGCCCTGTGAACCGGGAGCAGCGGAAATGGTAACCGCACCGTATGTCCCGCCCATCGGTCAGGAAGAGCGACTTGAGCGGCTTGCCGGACTTAGCTACACAGATGCGGCTTATGACGCCTCCGGTGACCTCGTGCGGGTGGGACACGTCTTTTTGTCCACGGACGCCGCCGACCGACTGATCCGGTTCTGCGAAGCGAGTGGACGGTTCGCGGGCTTCCCTCCGGCGCGTGACATGGCGAACCTCGCGGGGTCTGCCGAAGCGGGAGACGAGCGCACAGCAGACGATGTTTTTCAAGAGTGGGCGCATCGGTGCTCGGCAGAACGGTGATCCAAGATGATCGAAGACGTGTTCAAGGCCAATAAAGGAAAAGTCGGCATCGTTCTTTACTCGGTCACGGGCAAAAAGGTGATGAACGGCAAGCCGGTCACGCTGTCCGAAGGGGTACTGCGGCTCAAAGATAAGTCCTGGGTCAACCGCCGCAGCGAGGTAGACAAAGCAGTGCGCTCTCTGCTGAAACAGCATGCGGCGAAAGGGGAGGACCCGGCAGGATGCAGCTTTTATGTGGTCAAAGAAGACGGCGATGTGCAGCTTTGCTCGATGGCGTTTAAGACGGGGGAGTGAAAAGAATTAGAGTGTCAAAGTAGAAAGCCGCCGCTGTCTTTCCATCTCGGGGACGAACTGGAAACACGAGGCGGCGGCAAATGAGAGCAAAGATGTGAAGTAATGGGGAATTACGCGGCGGGCGCGACTTTTTTCTTCAGAATCGGCAGGCCAGTCGCGGAGTTCTCCGAGACTTCGTAGCCTTCGGGCAGAGCATCCAATGATCCGTCTTTAACTTCTTTAGAGAAGAAATAAAGTGTGGTCTTGCCGTTGGCGGCACCTCGTCCGTGCAGGAAGTATTCTGTCCCGCTCTTTTTGCTTTTGACGCTGAAGGCCATATGTGTGTCCTCTCTTGTGCCGCTGCGACTGAGCGCAGGTGCGAATGATTTGTCCTCAACGCGCTATTCGGCAACCGTTATGAGTATTCCTTCTCTAAAGAGAAGTTTTTTTGCCATTTACCAGGCGAGCTTGCTCCCAGCCATCATTTTCTTCCAGGGCAGACGGTCTAAAATACTGTCGAAGCGCAAATCCCCGCCGATCAAGCGCCCGGCAACGCGTGTGCCGTTAGGCCGCTTGACACCCATCTGGTAGCAGACACCAGGGAACTGATAAAAGAATTTTGCGATGGTCAGGGCCGCATCATGGCTGGCACCGAACTCATGACCGAGCGTTTCTGTCCATTGAAACGACTGGCCGGATGCAATCACCTTGCCTGCCAGCGCTCCCGACCGGCAGGCATAGGAAATACCGTCCCCGAACAGCGGATTGACCAGCCCGGCGGCATCGCCTGCCAGGAGTGCCCGCCCGTTCCAGGCTGTCACCGGCTCGGCCCCGTTCCAGATCGGCAGCGGATGACCATGAAACTCGATAGCGCTGCGGTCAGCAGGAACGCCCAGCGCGTCCAAGTAGCCGACTATCCAGTTTGCCAGCTCTTCTTTACTCGCTTCGCCCCGGCCTTCCGCCGAGCGTCGTCCGAACATTCCTGCCCCGACTGAAAGATGCCCGGCTTTTGGAAACACCCAGGCGTACCCCTGTTTGACGGCATATTCCAGATGCCCGATCTCGGGCCGGAGGGACTCATGCCCGGTGCCCCATTCATGGGGGATTTCGGCTTCCAGCGCAATCGCCAGCAGCCGTTTTTTGCGAAGCTCCGCCATCCTGGCGACAATGCCGTTTGCCCCGTCTGCGCCGATGATATAAGAAGTGAAATACACTTCGCCGTCGGCAGTCGTGACTTTTACCTGCGTCTCGCCCTCTGGCTCCACTGATTTCACCGTGACCCCATCCCGAACATCGCATCCCGCCTTCGCCGCCCGTTCGGTGAGCGCATTGTCAAAGATGCTGCGCTGGACCATCCACAGGCTCATCGGAGGCTCATCCGTGTTTGGATTGAGCAGCCCGATGTGAGCATCCGCGAAGTTCCAGGTATGCCGAAGCTCGGTGACGGTCGCTTCGACAAACGCTTCAGGTATGAGGTTCGGCAGGTCACTTTCGACAGTCAGCGGAACCCCCCCGCCGCAGGTTTTGTAACGCGGCAGGACACGCCTTTCCAAGATGAGTGTCTTCAGACCTGCTGAAGCGGCCTCATACCCAGCGCAGGCCCCCGCTGGACCGGCACCGCAGATAATCACATCGTACACAGAGTTCATGGATCAGTATAGCATGTTTGAGATGACACCGCTTAGAACCTGTTTCCAAGCTCCGAGAGCGTCCCTCTCTCCCCTAATGTTAGGGACCGGGGGAGGCTTGAAATAGGTTTATTAGGGAGCTTCCGATGAAGCATTCTTGAAACTTTCGCTTCACTATTTCTTGAGCGTCGCCAGGCTGTCTTTGGCCCCGATCAAGCCTGGATCAAGCTCGATGGCTTTTGTGTATGCCGCAATTGCCAGATCCTTCTTTCCCTGCTTTTCATAGACCTGTCCCAGATTGTTCTGATAGTAAGCGTTTGTCGGATCGCCCTGCGTAGCCTTCACGAGAAGCGCCGCCGCTTCATCCAGTTTGCCGTTGTCAATCAGCAGCAGGGCCAGGTTCGACTGGATGCCGGCCATTGCAGTAGGAGAGTCGGCTTTCAGAGTGACGGCCTGCTGATAGGCGGCTTCAGCCTCGGATTTATTGCCGGCATTCTGCTCCAGTACGCCGAGGTTTGCCTGGGTGACGAAATCGTCGGGTTTCGCCTGCGCGGCCAGGGTGTAATCTTTGATCGCTTCATCGCTTTGCTTGGCGGCGGATGCTGCCTCTGCGAGGGCCGCATAAGCCTGAAATTTTTCGGTCGTTCCCAGCGCCAGCGCTGTTTTCAGCTCTGGGACCGCCTTATCGTCGTGGCCGGTCTTGTGGTTCAGCAGCCCTGCGTATAACGGAGGGCCGCTGCTTCGGGGGTTCAGGGCAGCGGATTTTTCAAAGGCTGCGATGGCGTCGGCTTGCTTTCCGGCATTATCCAGGGCGATGCCGAGCTGCATCTGCATCTGATCGTCCTTGGGATTCTGCAGAAGTGCAGCCTGGTACAAGCTCACGGCTTTGTCGTAGCTGCCGACCTGGAGATACGCGATGCCGAGATTGGCTCGCGAGGTCTTGTCGCTGCGATCCAGGCGTGTCGCGACTTCCCATTCAGGGATCGCACCAGCGATGTTGTTCTGGGCCACGAAAATGTCGGCCATGAACCGATGAGCGCGGGCGTCCTTGTTGTTCTGCTTGAGGTAATCTTTCATCTCATTCGCAGCATCCGCGTATTTCTTGTGGTTGTAATCATCCACTGCCGTATTGTAACTCAGAGTGGAGTCATCGCTGTTTTTTGAGCCTTCGCTCGCGGTTCCATTGTCAGTCCTATCTGATGGGTCCTGCCCATTTCCCATTCCGCCTCCCGGTGTCTGCTGCGCTCCGGCAGCTCCGGCCAGCAGAGTCAGCAAAAGGGCGGTGCCCAGAGCCGCCCATTTCTTTGAAGGGTGCAATATCATGTTGAAAGTCCTTCCACTCTATCTCTTGATCCAAGTCTCTCTATTTTACACTAAAAACGACCTGTTGGCAAAAATTCTAATAGGAATTAATGCGCGGTTGACTTGTCCTCGCCCGATTCGTCATACTATCAAGGAGGAACGTCTGTTCTAAGAGGAAAACGATTTTGACCTATAAACTGCGGATCGGTATGCCAAAGGGCAGCCTGCAAGATGCGACTTTTGCCCTGTTCAAAAAGGCCGGCTGGGACTTCCGTGTCAGCACACGCTCCTACCAGCCTGTTGTCGATGATGACGAGCTTGAGCCGGTCCTGCTGCGTGCTCAAGAGATCCCGCGCTACGTTGCGATGGGCGTTCTTGATGTCGGCCTGACCGGGCATGATAACGTAGTCGAATCCGAAGCCGACGTCTACGAAGTCGCCGAACTGATCTACTCGAAAGCGACCTCCCGCCCCTACCGCTGGGTGCTGGCCGTCCCGAACAATTCCACCATCGCCGGTCCCAAAGACTTGGAAGGCAAGCGGATCGCGACTGAGCTTGTCAGTGTCACCAAGCGCTACTTAGAAAAGCACGGCGTCACTGCTCAGGTCGAGTTTAGCTGGGGTGCCACCGAAGTCAAAGTCCCCGATCTGGTAGACGCCATCGTCGAAGGCACGGAAACCGGCAGCACACTCGCCGCCCACGGCCTCAAAATCGTCGACACGCTGCTCGAAAGCACGACCCGCTTGATTGCCAATCACACGTCCTGGGAGGATGAGTGGAAGCGCACCAAGATCGAAAACTTGCAGCTTCTGTTGCAGGGCGCACTCGACGCCGACAGTCTGGTCGGACTCAAAATGAACTGCGCCAAAGAAAACCTAGACGCCGTCACCGCCCTGCTGTCTTCTCTCCGTAAGCCGACAGTCTCGCCGCTCGACGAAGAAGGCTGGGTCGCCCTGGAGACAATCATCCCTGAAAAGACCGTCCGCCATATCCTCCCCGAACTTCGCCGCGCCGGTGCCCAGGGGTTGGTCGAATACCCGCTGAACAAAGTGATTTATTGAAATGATTGAAGCTGTAGGTTTGCCAGCACCGCAAATTACTCGGAAAACCGGTGCGGAGCCATTCCGATGCGGTGACATTTTGCTAAATCGAACTCTGCTCGATTTCTGGCGTTGGTCGTCCTCGGATTTAGTCAGCAATACTTTGCGCGGGGTTTTGGCTGAATATATAGTTGCTTGTGCTCTAGATATACCTTACAATCAGCGTGTAGAATGGGATGCGTTTGATTTGAAGACACAGAACGGTCTGAATATTGAAGTCAAATCAGCAGCTTATTTGCAGTCGTGGCAGCAGAAAGCACTCTCTCAAATCACGTTTGGCATTCAGCCGACCTGTGCTTGGGAAGCGGCAACCAACGACTACACCGGTGAATTGCGTCGGCAGGCGCATTTATATGTGTTCTGCTTATTGCATCACCAAGACAAAGCCTCATTAGACCCATTGGATATGAACCAATGGACATTTTTCCTGTTGGCATCTTCAGCATTAGATGAGAAGCTTCCAGCGCAAAAGACTATAAGGCTAGCAAGCTTGCTGAAAATGAATCCGTTCCAACATACGTACCAAGAATTGGCTCAGGCAATCACGGAAGGAAAATGGCGAAATGACACTGACACTCAGCCCGGAAATTGAAAAGGCCTTGACGGCGGTATCGGTGAAAACCGGCAGACCGCCGGAAGAATTGGCGTCTGAGACGTTGCGAGAAAAGTATCTACCTTATGTGGAAGCCGCAGAGGATGGTCAAGAACAGCCGACGCTCACGGAACTATTTGCCGGACGCACGGGGCTTGTGGACAGCAGACTCTTATTAGAACCTGCAGAGCCAGAGGCTGAAGCCTCTTCACTACCCAAACAAACGCTTGCTGAGGCACTGGTCGGACATATCGGCACACAGCACAGCGAGCGTGGTGATCTTTCTCAAAATACCGGTAAGGCGTTTACGCGGCTGATGGTTGAGAAGCGCAAAGCAGGCCGACTTTGACACTCACGGATACAGGCCCTATTGTCGGCATTATAGATGCCGATGATAAACATCATAGTGCCTGTAAGTCAGCACTGCCGGGATTAGATACGCCAATGGTCACCCCCTGGCCCTGTTTCACTGAGGCGATGTACCTTCTTGGTGAATCCCTCGGGCATTCTGGGCAGGATGACTTGTGGAATCTGATCGACAAAGGCATTTTGGTGATACATGAAAGCAGCCTGGCAGAACGGTCGCGAATGCGTGAGCTGATGGCAAAGTACAAAGATACGCCGATGGATTTGGCGGATGCTTCGCTTGTCGCTGCTGCCGAAGTTTTAGGTGTCAGGCGAATATTTACAGTCGATAGCGATTTTGTGGTGTATCGGCTGCCCGGTAAGTTATCGTTCGAGATCGTTCCGTAAAAAGACTCCGGCAAGAGAAGGTGTGGTGAGTGATGGCGCAGGTACAGGTTTTAGATGAGAATACAGCCAATCAGATCGCGGCGGGTGAGGTCGTGGAGCGGCCTGCGGCGGCGGTGAAAGAATTGGTGGAAAACGCGCTGGATGCGGGTGCGCGGCAGATTTTAGTCGAGCTTGATGAAGGCGGTAAGTATCTCATTCGGGTCACGGACGACGGCAGCGGGATGAGCCGGGAAGACGCGGTACTGTCGCTTCAGCGTCATGCGACTTCCAAGATCCGTTCGGCAGACGATTTGTTTCAGATCACGACTATGGGCTTCCGGGGGGAAGCTCTGCCGTCGATTGCGTCTGTTTCGCAGATGAGTATCACGACCAAAGCGGCAGGTGATGACGAGGCTGCCGGAGTGCAGATTCGGTGTGCGGGCGGGATTTTGGAAGAAGTCTCGGAGATCGGGGCGCGTGCGGGCACGAGCATCACGGTCGAGAACTTGTTCTATAATGTCCCGGCGCGATTGAAGTTTCTGAAGTCATCGTCGACAGAGCTGAACCATATTGTCGAGCTGATGCAGCGGTTCGCGCTGGCCCGGCCCGATGTCTCGTTTCGGCTGCTGCACGGCACTGGCGAAGTCTTTTCGTCCGGCGGCAGCGGCGCGGCGATGGATGCCTGTGTGCATGTCTTCGGGCGGGAAACGGCCCGTCATCTGGTCCCCTTGAACTACGAAGTCTCAGGACTGCGGGTAACCGGTTATATCGGGACCCCGGCGGCGCTGAAATCGAGCCGGTCTTCCCAGCATACATTTGTCAACAAGCGGTTTGTCCGCAATAAAGCGGTGACTCGGGCACTCGACGAAGCCTACAAAAGTGTCCAGACTTTGCATGGCACGCGCTACCCGGCGGCAGTGGTCATGATCGATATTGACCCGTCGCAAGTGGATGTGAATGTCTCGCCGACCAAGACAGAAGTGCGTTTCACGAGCGAAGGCGATATTTACGCGGCTGTCTACAAGTCAGTTCAGGAAGCGTTGATGGCAGGAGGGTTGGTGCCAACACTGACCCAGAAGCTGAATGCTCCGGTTCAGATCCCCCCCGCCCCCAATAATGGGGGAGCTAGAGGGGAGCAGGAGCAGCCTTCGCTGATGTCGGTGCCGTCGCGGCCAGCGGGGAACACCCGGCAGGAGCCGCGTGACATGACGGCGTTCCGGGAAGCGTACCAAGAACGTGCTCAGAACGGTTTCGACGATGATCCATTCGAGGGTAACGGCCCATTGCGTCCGAGCAAATCCGAAGAGACAGCAGTAAACGCCGCTGAAGGGGTGACTGCCATCGGGGCCGATTACCGGGACCATAATTTAGACTCGCTGCGGGTGCTGGCTCAGACACGCAATATGTATATTCTGGCCCAGACCGATGACGCGTTGGTGCTCATCGATCAGCATATCGCTCACGAGCGTGTTCTGTACGAGAAACTGCTGGCGGGAGCCGAAGGAGCCGGGGGAGGGGTGCCGACCCAGCGGCTGATGATCCCGTTCACGCTGGAGCTCAGTCGGCGTGAGACGATGGTCATCGAAAAGCGTTTAGAAGACCTGCGCCGGGCCGGGTTCGATTTAGAGCCATTCGGCGGCGATTCGTTTGTCGTCCGCTCTGTCCCGGCCTCTGTTGCCCAGAAGCATCTCAAAGCCCAGGGCGGTCCTGAAGAAGTCCTGCGAGAGATTGTCGATGAATTAGTAGAAAAGACAGTTTCCCGCCGCCTGCTGCTGCCTGCCGAGGAAGTTTTGATTACCGCATCCTGCAAAATGGCCGTCAAAGCCGGTGACCCGCTGACATTCGAGGAAATGAACGCGCTGGTCGCAGACCTGCTGCGCTCCGATAATCCCTATACCTGCCCGCACGGACGCCCGATTATTGTAGAATTGCCAAATGGGGATTTAGATAGAAAGTTTGGAAGGTAATCGTTGCCGAGTGGGAGAACGCACGATAAAATCACGGTGATAACGGCTGTGGCGTCGGTTCCGGTCTGGTGGTGGGAGTCATCAGTGCGGGACATCGCGGGTTTTGCGATTGGTCTGGCCGCCTATCTATTTTCCGGCTTCTGGCTTTCCGACGACCTCGACACACGCAGCATCGCTTACAAACGCTGGGGGCCAATGCGCTGGCTCTGGTGGCCGTACCAGAAGGCAGTGCCGCACCGGTCCTGGATATCCCACGGCATCGGCTTCGGGCCGATCTTTCGGGTCGCCTATTTTCTAGTCATGGTCTGGGCCGTCATGCGCGGCGTCCTCTGGCTTTTGATCCGTGCGGGTGTCCCTGTCAACCCGGACACCGTGCTCGGCGGCTTCTGGGGCTTTACGACTGACTGGACCCAGGCGCACCCATCCTGGGCCATGTGTGCGTTAATGGGCTTGGTTCTTGGTGGTCTCGCCCACTCCGTCGCTGATGCCGTCGTAAGCTGGGCTAAACGTGTTTGGTGACCGGAAGAGCCGTGCGTATGGAACCCATGGCCTATTACTACAGCCTGATCCCACAGACACTGTACGGCGCTTGTTCTGCCACCGACCTTCCCTCAGGGCGATTGCATATGGCATTTGAACGGTTCCAGAAATGGACAATTCATGCCGAAACGGATGCATACCGATGCAGGAAGGACGAACACAAGGTTCGCGCCCTACCTCTTTCCTGTAGAGGCGAACCTTGTGTTCGTCCATCTTCTCCTGGGTTCGTCTTGTTCTTTGTGTGCCTGCTTTTCTTAGGAACCCATAGGCAATTGCCCTGGACCTTCCCTTGTGTACCTTGACGTTCGCCCTAACTCTGTGTTATGATAGTCTAATTTACTTTTTGACTCCATTGTATTTCGTTTCGCTGCTGACAAGGACTACGACTCTCGATGCGCTTTTTACCAACACTGCTAGTACTTACTGTTTTCGCCTCCGCCATCGCACCCGCTGCTGCCGGCACAAAACACCATCATCATGCGGCGGCTGCCGCGCACGAAGCCGAAACTCAGGCGCAGCATCGGATTCGGCTCGCGGCCAAAGAAAAGAAAGCCTGGCATGAGCATCTTGCCAAGCTTCGCACTCTGCCGCATTCCGAGCGCATTGCCGAAAAGCATCATGAAAAGCTTTGGCAGCGCAAACATAATGTTAAAGTGGCCGAGATGCAGGGGGAAACCGAACACGAGAAACGCGCTCAGCTTCATGCTGAAAAGTTGGTCCGGCGGCATCATCATCGCATCGAAGCGCTCATGGCGGGTGTACCGAAGTCGGCTCCGAAAAGATCTTTGGTTCACGCTCGTCACTTGCAGGCGCTGGCTGCCGCCCATCAGGAGAACGCCGTTCACCGCGCTGCGCTGGCGCAGACCCGGATCGCGCGTCGGCAGGCGATCCATGCACTCCATCAGGCCAAGTTTGCCGCCCTGTTTCATGCCCATCTTGTCAATGTCCAGGCGCTCCACAATGCCCGTGTCGCCGCAGGACGCGCTCACTGGGCGGCGCTGCACGGCGACGACAGCAGCGGGAAAAACATCCGATTTTGGGAGACTGGCGCGGCAGGGGTTCCCGTCAAGGTCATCTCCGTTGACTTGAACGACCCGAATGTCAAAGTCTCGGCGGTCATGGCCGCGCGGGGTAATGGAACCGCCGAACCGTTCCGTCAGATGATCAGCCGGGCCAACCCGAATGTCGCGGTCACAGGAACATTCTTTTCGCTCGATGACTTGCAGCCTGTCGGCGATATTGTTATTGACGGCAGCTTAGTCCATTTCGGCGGCATGGGTACTGCTCTCTGCATCACGCCTTCCAATCACGCCACTATGGTCACCTGTCAGTGGGGGCGGCATCATGATTGGAGCCCGTTTGACTTTGTTGTTGCCTGCGGCCCACGCCTGCTGCATGAAGGCCGGGTCGTGCTCGATGCCCGCGCCGAGCGGTTCCATGACAGGCATATGCTGGCCCCTAATTCGCGTATCGCAGTCGGGATCACGCCTGGCAACACTCTCTTTTTCGTGATGACTCACTCACCTATCTATTTAGGCAAGCTGGCGCGTGTCATGCAGTCATTAGGCGCTGCCGAGGCCATGAATTTGGATGCCGGGACCAGTACAGGCTTTTACTATAACGGTGCAACACTCGCGAAACCGGGCCGCAAGCTGACTAATATGATCGTTGTTTATGGCCGGCGCGACCGCTACGAACATGCGCTGGACCAGCTTGTTCCCTCGGCTTACCACCGCGCCGCTCAGCGCCGCCCGCTTTCCGGAGCCCGAACGGCGGCGCTGGTCCGTCCGTGATGCCGCCTGAGATCACGCCGCGTGTCTGGGCCGAAATCGACCCGGACGCCCTGGCTCACAACATTTCTCTGCTGAAACGTCGCTTCGGTCCATCGCGTATCATGGCCGTAGTCAAAGCAGATGCTTACGGGCATGGTGCGCCTCTGATCGCTCCCCTCTGCGCCAGGTATGGCCTTTCGGATTTTGGAGTCGCGACCCCGGCTGAAGGCGCGGCCCTGCGCCTTTTACTGCTGCCTGACGCGGCTATTTATCTGCTTGGGCCTGCCCTGCCTTCCGAAGCCTCAGCCATTGTATACCATCGCTTGACACTGCTTCTCAGCAGCCTTGAAATGGGCCAGGTGCTTTCTGAGGCTGCCCGTAAGCAGAATGTCATTGCTACGGCGCATCTGGACATTGACACGGGGATCGGACGTGCCGGGGTGCAGCTTTCTGACGCTGTTTCGATACTGTCTGCATTTGATACCTTGCCGAATCTTGAGATCACTGGCCTTGCCACCCACTTTGCCGATGCCGACGACAACCCCACTGATGCTCAGTCCCAACACAACCTCTTCCTGAGTTTTTTGCAGACACTTGGCCGACGTGCCAACAGTCTGCTTATTCATGCCGCGAACTCACCCGCTGCCCTGAATCTGTCCTCGAATGTCCGCCACACGCTGCTCCGGCCTGGTCTGCTCCTATACGGCATCGAGCCGACACCGGGGCTATTCGCTGAGCGCGGCCTGTCTCTGAAACCTGTGCTGTCGCTCAAAACTCGTGTGACGCTGTGCCGGGCACTGCCGGCCGGAGCGACGATCTCCTATGGCCGCACGTATACCGTTCCTGCCGGCGGCGGTGTCTACGCAACTTTGGGTGTCGGCTACGGCGACGGCTACCCGCGTGGTCTCTCAAACCGTGGTTCTGTACTCATTCATGGGCGGCGTGCCCCGATCTGCGGGCGCGTCTGCATGGACCAGGTAGTGGTCGATGTCAACTCCGTTCCCGGTGTCAAAGCCGGTGACATCGCGACTTTGATCGGAACGGACGGCGTCGAGACCCTCACTGCCGGCGACTTAGCGGCGCTGATTCCTACTACTCCCCATGAGATTACCACCCGCCTGACTGCTCGCGTCGCTCGATTACTTCGGTCCTATGCTGTATCCTGCTGACCTGCAAGGTACAATAGCGGCATATGTCTGATGAACCTTTTCCTATCCAAACTATGACTGTGGACGGTCGTGCAGTCGGTGTCCATACGCTCAATGCCGCATCTTCTACCACACAAGCCCCTTTGCCGGTGATTTTGCTGCATGGCCTCGGATGTTCGTCAGATGCCTGGATGCCTACACTGAAGATATTGGCCCAGCGTCGTCTCAGTTTCCCTATCTATGTCCCCGATATGCCGGGCTTCGGCTGTTCACCCGGTCCCAAAAAAGCCTTTAGCATCCCGGAACTGGCGGACTGGCTGGTTCGTCTAATGGACACGCTGAAAATCCCCTGCGCCAACTTCGCCGGAAATTCTTTGGGCGGTCAGGTCCTGCTCGCCCTGGCACGGCGTCATCCCGAGCGGGTGGGGCGGGTGGTGCTTGTCGGTTCGACAATCGGCGGCACAGGTATCTCCCTGGCCCGTTACGCTGCCGGGCTGGTGCTTGACGGGATACAGGAGCCTTTGGTCTACACAGTCACTCTGACCCGGATGTATGCTCAGATGGGCCTTCTCCGGTATATTGCGACAACAAAAGCCATGCTGGAAGACGAGCCGCTGCTGCACACGGAAGAGATTCAAGTTCCCTGCCTGGTGCTGCGCGGCGCTCGGGACGGCATCATTCCCGATCCGATTGCCCGCCGTCTGGCTGCGTCACTCCCTAATGGTCAGTTCCGGCGGCTCAGCGGCTCGGCCCACGCCATGCAGTTTACACGTCCCCTAGAATTCGCCGAAATCGCCCTGTCATTCTGGGCGGGGCAGCCACAGGAAGATGGCGCGTAGGCAATTGGTGTAATGCAGCCTAAAGATAATTGCGTAGGACTTCAGTCCCACGCAATCTTTATTGGAGAGAAATTGATGACGGATGCATTGGAATTGGTGCGGGAACTCACGGCTCTGCCGGGGCCGCCGGGACAGGAAGACGCGGTGCGGGCGGCGGTTGTCGCTCATGCGGAGCGTCTGGGCTGCGTCCATGAAACGGATGCGCGGGGAAATGTGCTGCTGTCGGTGCCGGGAGCAAGCCATTTGCCCGACAAGCCCGAAGTCGTGGTCATGGCTCACTTGGACGAGATCGCGCTGATGGTCGTGCGTGTCGAAAGCGACGGTCGTCTGGTCGTGACCAATATGGGCGGCTTGTTCCCGTGGAAGTGGGGGGAAGGCCCCGTGCAGATATTGGCATCATCCGGGCTGCTGGACGGCGTTCTGTCGTTCGGCAGCATCCATACCAGCGATCCCAGCAGCACTGCCGCTGCGGCACGGGAGCGGGCGCTGACCTGGGCGGATACGAAGATATTCATGGGACTATCAGCCGAAGAGCTTGCGAGTGAAGGCGTCCGGGCAGGAACACGCGTCGTGCTGCATCCGTCCCGGCGGACTTGGACGGAGATCGGCGATTTTGTCTCCTCACCGTTTTTAGATGACCGAGCTGATTTGGCGGCGATGCTGCTGGCGTTGGAAAGTTCACGGGGCCTTGACCCTGAGCGTGTATTATTTGCGGCGACGGCGGCGGAAGAAGTCGGTGGACACGGGGCGCTCTGGCTGCTGCGGCAAAGGCCTGCGTCGGTGGGAATCGCGCTGGAGATCGGCCCGCGTGTCCCGGAGAGCCCCTTCGTACTGGACGATCAGCCGACTGTTTGGGTCAACGACTCGTACAGCGCCATGCAGGCTTCTGATATTGATCTCGTCGCTCGGGCTGCCGACAGCATTGGACAGACCCCTCATTTCCAGGCGCTCTCACGGGGCGGCAGTGATGCCTCGTGTGCCGCATCCTATGGATTGGTCGCCCGCCCTATCACGCTGGCCTTTGCCGCCGAGAATTCGCATGGCTACGAGATCATGCATAAAAACGCCGTGCCGAATTTATCGGCTCTGCTGACCGCAGTCTTGAAAGAAGTGTAATGAAGGAGATGTGATGGATGCCCGACGTTTTTTCTTTGCTCATTCGGCCCCAATACTATGACTTTGACCCCTCCAGCATTGTTCACAACGCTACCTACGTGCGCTGGCTGGAAGATGGGCGGATCGCGTTTCAGCAGTCCAGCCCCTGGCCGACCGAGCGGCTGTACGAGGCAGATATGGCAGCAGTACTGACCCGGACAGAGATCCATTACAAGCGACCTGTGCGTTTGTCTGAAAACGTGCTTTTACGGGTCTGGGTGATTTCCGTGGGCCGATCCGCTCTGTCGCTTGCCCTGCGCTTTGTTCACCCCGAAACCGAGACAGAATACGCCCGAGCCGAGCAGAGCGGCTGCTTTGTCCGGCGCTCTACTGGCCGACCGGTTGCCATGCCATCTGAGTTTATGGAGTTCTGCCGTCAGTATAAATCCAAATTTTGTCTGCCTGAATGAAACTTTTTGCCGCTGAAATCTGTTTATAAAAGTAAGAGGGTATTTATCATGACGATGACGCGCCGAGAACTTTTTCGAAATGGATTGACCGCTGCCGCTGTCGCCGGCGCATCCTTGTACGCCGCCCGATATGGCCTGACCGCGCCAGGGACGACTGCTCCGGCACATCATTTTGACGTCACGCACACGGACGCCGAATGGAAGAAACTGCTCTCCCCGGCCCAGTATCACATTCTGCGGGAGGCGGGGACAGAGCCGCCCTTCTCCGGCCAGTACGAATCATCCGGCAAAGGCATCTACAACTGTGCGGCCTGCGCGAACCCGCTGTTCAGTGCCGACACCGAGTTCGATTCCGGGACAGGCTGGCCCAGTTTCTGGCAGCCGCTTACGAAAACCAGCGTTCTGACTCAGGGCGACCACAGTATGCTGATGGACCGGACTGAAGTGCTCTGCGACCGCTGCGGCTCCCATCTTGGGCATGTCTTCGATGATGGTCCCAAGCCGACAGGTCTGCGCTACTGCATGAACTCGCTTGCGATGAAATTTGTCAAGAAAGCTTAAGAGCACATAGGTAGCGCGTCGGGCGACTGAAGTCGCGGCAACAAGGGCACAAAGTCCACCTGCGTGGACTCATACAGAATCCAACTTGGAACCTCTGTATTGACCTGCTAAGGCAGGTTTTGCGACCTTGTTGCCGCGACTTCAGTCGCCCGACCATGAACTTCTAGACTTTTTATTTTGTAGTCGAATGGCGGCGGGGACTGAAAAGCCTCTGCCGCTTTTTGTGTTCCATGTTAGATGCCGCCGACACACGGGTACAAACCCCGTGCGTCCGCCGCCTATGGCGGAGTTAGAAATCACGAGGATATAGCGATGACTCCCTTGAAGCAGCAGGACCCGCGAAAGCAGGGTGCCCAATTGCCTCTGCCGGAACCCGCACAGACACCGCCGGGCTCCGACCAGAAAATGACACATAAGCCGGATTACGGCGAAAATAGTTACGTCGGCACCGGCAGATTAGAAGGCCGGGCCGCGATCGTGACGGGATCAGACAGCGGCATTGGCCGGGCCGTTGCACTGGCGTTTGCTCGTGAAGGCGCGGATGTGCTAATCTCTTACTTAAGTGAGGATGCAGACGCTCAGGAAACTGCTAGGCTTGTCACTGAAGCAGGCCGCAAAGCGGTTTTGATGCCCGGCGACATCACGGAGGAATCGCACTGCCGGGCGTTGGTGCAGCGTGCTCAGCAGGAGTTCGGACATCTGGACCTGCTGGTCAACAATGCGGCGTTCCAAATGACGCATGAAAAGATCACGGATATTCCGTCGGATGAGTGGGATCACACGTTCCGCACCAATATCTACGCCATGTTCTATCTCTGCAAAGCTGCCCTGCCGGTGATGCGTCCCGGCGGGGCGATCATCAACACGGCGTCGATTGAAGCCTATCAGCCGGATGCGAACTTGCTGGCCTATGCGACCACAAAGGGCGCAATCGTCAACTTTACAAAAGGCTTGGCCAAAGAAGCGATTGAAAGCGGTATCCGTGTCAATGCCGTTGCCCCCGGCCCGGTCTGGACCCCGCTAATTCCGTCCACGCTGCCGCCCGAACAGGTCGAGTCGTTCGGTCAGGATACTCTGCTCAAGCGGCCCGCACAGCCGTCAGAACTGGCTCCGGTGTATGTCCTGCTGGCGTCTCAGGAAGCGAGTTACATCACCGGCATGATCTATGGCGTCACCGGTGGCGATCCGATTGCGTAAGTGATATGCTGGGTGCCTTATGCATCAGGTATAATGAGCAGACATGTTCATTGCCGCCAATCGGCACCAATCTGGGTATCTTCACAAAATACCAAAGGAGTTACTTCTATGAAGACACGCACATTAGGCAAATTAGTCGTCTCCGAGATCGGTCTCGGCTGTATGGGCATGAGCGAGTTCTATGGCCCCGGTGACGAAGAAGAATCGCTGAAGACAATCGCCCTGGCACTTGAGCTAGGGGTCACGTTCTTGGACACGGCGGATATGTATGGACCGTTCACCAACGAAAAGCTGGTCGGCAAAGCGATTGCAAGTGTCCGTGATCAGGTTATTCTGGCAACCAAGTTCGGCAACATGCGCGGCGAAGACGGCAGCTTTCAGGGAATCAGCGGCACGCCGGAATATGTCCGGAAGTCTTGCGATGCCAGTTTAGAGCGCCTGGGCGTCGATCATATCGATCTGTACTACCAGCACCGGGTTGATAAGACGGTTCCTATCGAAGACACGGTTGGGGCAATGGCAGAATTGGTTCAGGCCGGCAAAGTCAAGTACCTGGGACTGTCGGAAGCCTCTGCCGCGACAATCCGCCGCGCCCATGCCGTCCATCCGATCTCGGCCCTGCAAAGCGAGTATTCGCTCTGGTCCCGTGACCCGGAGGGCGCTATTCTGGACACTCTGCGTGAGCTTGGCATTGGGTTTGTTCCGTACAGTCCGCTCGGGCGCGGCTTTTTGACCGGCCAGTTCCAGAAACCCGAAGACATTCCCGAAGGTGACTTCCGGCGTCATAATCCTCGTTTCCAGGGCGAGAACTTCACCAAGAACTTGAAGCTGGTCGATGAAGTCAAAAAGCTTGCGGAAAGCAAGAATATCACTCCTAGTCAGCTTGCACTTGCCTGGGTGCTGAGCCGGGGGACGGATTTCGTGCCCATTCCAGGAACTAAGAGAACCAAGTATCTACGTGAGAACGTCGGTGCCGTCGATGTAGAATTGTCTGCCGATGAGCTGGCCCGACTGGACGAGATTGCGCCGAAGGGAATCGCGGCTGGTGATCGCTACCCAAGCATGGCGACAATCGATAGCTGATCGGGAGAGCGGCCCCACACCCGCCGCTCCGCGTCGACCCCTGCCCCCGCAAGCGGGAGAGGGGTAAGAATAAGATTAAGAGAGAGGAAACATTTCTCCTGACTTCCAAATCTTTACCCCTCTCCCACGAAGTGGGGGAGGGGTCGACGCGAAGCGGCGGGGGTGGGGGCCGCTCTTTCCTTTTCCCGTAAACTTACCAATGCGAATCAGTAAACAATTCTGGCAGGGTGCTGTGCGCGGCGCTTTCTGGGCCGCGTTCAAGATCCTGCGGCATGTGCCGTGGAAGCCTGCCCTGGCCTGGGGAACAGCCATGGGGACTCTGGGATACCATGTCTCGGCCCGGTTCCGGGATGTCGCCGATAAAAACCTGCAAATCGCTTACGGCAGCGCGATGACAGAACCCGAGCGGCAGGCACTGATCAAGTGTGTGTTTCAGCAGTTTGCCCGTGCTTCTCTAGTCGAATTTCTGAAAGGCGCGGATTTCACGCTTGAAGATATGCGCCACTGGGTCAAGGTCGATTCCTATGCGCCCGCCGATGTCCTGCTGTCGCGGGGCAAAGGCGTGATCGTCGTGTCTGCCCATTTTGGCAACTGGGAATGGCTTTCCAAACGAGCCGCTATGGAAGGCTACTCGGTCAAAGTAGTCGCGCGTCAAAGTGAAGACGAGAAGTTTAATCGGCTGACCGATAAAGTGCGGGGTGAAAATGGCTACACGGTCCATCCGCGCGGCGACTCTCCGCGTGCGCTGCTGAAGCAGCTTCGTGAGAACAAGATCATTGCGATTGTTCCGGACCAAAAATCGGAAGACGTGTTTGTCCCCTACTTCGGCAAACTCGCAGGCACAGTCGCCGGTCCAGCCGTGCTGGCTCTGAAGACCGGGGCGGCGATCCTGCCAATGTTCTGCCCGCGTCAGCCCGACGGTACCTACAAGACAGTCTTCTATCCCGCGATCATTCCTGAACCGACTGGTGACACGGACGCCGATGTCAAGCGGATCATGACAGAAATCACGGCGGACATCGAAGACATTGTCCGTCAGTACCCCGACCAGTGGCTCTGGCTCCATGATCGCTGGCGTGTCCCGCCGCCAGAAACAGCCACCGAAATAGCTAACCCTTATGCCGACCCTGCCACCGCTCACTGATATTCACCGGCTGCTTATTGTTAAAACCAGCTCAATCGGCGACGTTATCCATGCCCTGCCGATTGTTCAGGCCGTCAAAGAAGCCGCCCCGCATCTGACTTTAGGCTGGGTGGTCCGCCGCCGTTGCGCCGACATCCTGCGCGGTAATCCACTCATTGACCACCTGTACGTGATGCCGGATAAGCCGTCTGTTGCTGAGCTTTTGAGCCTGCGCCGAGAACTCCACTCAGATCACTATGAACTGGCTTTGGATATGCAGGGCCTGTTGCTGAGCGGCCTTGTTACGCGGCTGTCCGGTGCGCCGGTCCGCGTAGGCTGGGACCGGAACCGGGAAGGCAACGCTCTCTTTCTGACGCATCCGATTATCCCCGGCAAGGCGAAAGACAAGCATGAAGTCGATCTGTTGTATGGCTTTGCAGAAGCGTTAGGCGTCAAGTTCGAGCACCCCGAGTTCACGCCGCAGCCATATCTGGCTGTTGAGGGTGCCGATGCCGCGACTGAATGGCTGGCAGCGTTGCCGCAGCCGCGTATCGCGCTGAATGTCGGGGCGTCTCGTGCCTACAAGCGGTGGCTGACTGAAAATTGGACACAGGTCGCGCTGTCGTTGGCAAAGTCTGGCAATGGCATTGTGTTTGTCGGCGACAGGACCGATGCGGAAAGCGTTGCCAAAATCACGCCGCAGCTCACCGGCGGTTTTGTCGATCTATCTGGGAAAACGACTCTGCGTGAGCTGGCTTCCGTGCTGTCAGCCTGCGATCTGCTGGTCAGTGGCGACAGCGGCCCGATGCATCTAGCCGTAGCAGTCGGCACTCCCGTAGTCGCCATTTTCGGCGCGACCCATCCCGCCCGGCATGGGCCTTACGGAGTCAGAAATACTGTGCTGCACGATCCCGTTCCCGGCATAAACACTCCCGGCAAACGCCCGACCGAGGCGGAAGGCGCGGTCTGTATGGCCCGGATCATGCCGGACAGAGTGATTGCAGCAGTAGAAAGCTGCCTGACCTACCTCCTTGCTTCGCAGGGTCCTCCCTAAAGGGAAGATTAGGAACAGCAAATAGAAGCAGCTACATCTTGTCCTAATCTTCCCTTTAGGGAGGACCACAGCGAAGCAAGGAGGTAGGTCTGACGCTTTTCAGGTATAATCGAGGCCTATGCGGAAGTTTTTAGTCGTTAATATGAACTATATGGGGGATGCGTTGCTGACTACGCCGGCGATTGCGGCGCTGCGGCAGGAGTTCCCCGACGCGCAGATCGACACGGTTGTCGGGGCGGGAGCCGCTGCCGAAGTGCTTCAGGGCAACCCCGATCTCAACCAGATCATCACCCGGACAGCGCGGGGCGGGGCGGGGCGTCTAATGCAGACTTACCGGCTTTTGCGCGAAGGCCGCTACACCGACGCGATCATTCTACCGCCCCTGCCGGCCTATGCGTTTGCCGCCTGGCTGGCTCGCACTCCCCGCCGGGTGGGTCTGGCAGGACGGGGGATGAACCATTTTCTGACCCAGCTTCGCCAGACCAGGGCCGTGCATATGGCAGATGCCATGCTGGATACGATGCCTTTGCTGCCGAACCCCCAGCGTCCGCGTCATCTTGTCGTGGATGTCGATCAAACCTCAGAACAGGCTGCTGCATTGCTGTTCTCGGAACAGGGAATTGAGCCCGGCAGCCCATTGATTGCGGTCAACGTCGGTGCGACCCGGCCTCAGAAGCGATGGTTTGCCGAGTCGTTTGCCCGCACATTGGATGGGCTGAGTGATGTTCACGTCGTTTTAGTCGGAGCGGGGGCGGAAGATACGGCGATGGCGGCGGATATTCTCCGCCGGACACAGTCCGCAAAGCCGATCAATTTAGTGGGGAAAACACAGGTCAAGACATTGGCAGCAGTTCTGAAGCGCTGCGATTTATTGATCAGTGCCGACTCTGGGCCGATGCATCTCGCGACCGCGGTCGGAACACCCTGCGTCGCACTGTTCGGCTCGACTGATCCCAATGTCACCGGGCCGTTTGATGCTCTTTCTGAAGCGATCTATAAAGAACTGTTCTGCGCTCCCTGCGGCAACCACCCGACCTGCAATGGCCGCTACGACTGCCTGCGCGAGATCACGCCGGATGAAGTCGTATTTGCGACTCGCCGCCTGCTTCGTGTCCGCCGGGGCGGATTGACTGCCCTGCCGCAGTTCCAGCAGGTCGCGCCGAGTGCTTCGCGTCCGGTCAGCTCTTCTGTCAAGCGTATCTTGATTGCGACAAAATTCCGGTTTATCGGAGATACGCTGCTGGCGACCCCGATCTTTAGAGCAGCCCGCGCCCAGTGGCCGGATGCCCATATCGCATTGCTGACAGGCAAAAACGCTCGGGTGCTGCTGCAAAACAATCCGTACTTGGATGAGATACTAGAGTTTGACCCGTACAAGTCCGACAAAGGCGCTCAGGCGTACTTACAGCTTGTTCAGCGCCTGCGGGCCGGGAAGTTCGATCTGTGTCTCGCGCTCAATCGCTCGTTTCATTCTGCGCTCACGCCCTGGCTTGGCGGCATCCAGACCCGTGCTGGGTTCCGCTCGGAAGGGCGCGGGCCGCTGCTGAACTGCCGGGTGGATTATGACCGGGAAAAGAGCGAGATCGCCTGTTACTTTGATGTCCTGCAGGCGGTCGCCCCTGATGCGCCTGTAAACCCGGCGCTTGAGCTTTGGATCAGCTCGGAAGAAACGGCGCAGGCCCAGGTGCATCTGCGGGAAGCGTGGGGCACATGGGTACCGCGCGGCAATTTAGTAGGCATTCAGCCGGGTGCGAGTCAGCCGCGAAAACGCTGGAGTGCGGCCTGTTTTGCCCAGGTCGCGGACAGGCTGGTAGAAAGCAATCCTGATCTGCGCCTAGCGCTGATCGGTGGGCCGGATGAGCAGGATGCGACCGAAGAGATGCTGGCCCACTGTGCGCCGAAAACGCGGGCGCAGACGATCTCGTTTGCCGGTGCCTGCGATC